>JBJXFT010000462.1:0-7332 GCA_046155725.1 Saprospiraceae bacterium | reverse complement strand
AGGTCAGCCCGCAGCGAAGCAAGCGGGCTGACCTGCACTCCCCGATTTTCGGAGGTTCCAATATTATGCTTCCAATATTCAAAAAAGAAATCAACACCTTTTTCTCCTCGCTCATCGGCTACATCGTCATCGGCGTGTTCCTCGTGCTGATGGGGCTTTTGCTCTGGGTGTTCCCCGAATTCAGCATCCTCGATGGCGCATACGCCAACCTCGACACGCTCTTCGGCATCGCGCCCATGGTGTTCATGTTCCTGATCCCCGCCGTCACCATGCGCACTTTTGCCGAAGAAAAACAGACCGGCACCATCGAACTCCTCGCCACCCGGCCCATCACGGATTGGCAGATCGTGGGCGGCAAATTCTTCGCCTGTTTCGCCCTGGTTGCATTCGCGCTGCTGCCCACTGTGCTTTATTATGTCTCCGTGTACCAACTTGGTGCCCCTCCCGGCAATCTCGATTCGGGCGGCATCCTCGGCTCCTACATCGGCCTCCTCTTTTTAGCCGCCGTGTTTGTAGCCATCGGGGTGTTCGCCAGTTCGCTCACCAACAACCAGATCGTGGCGTTTGTGCTGGCCACTTTTCTCTGTTTCTTCAGTTATCTCGCTTTCGATTACCTCAGCCGACTGCCCATCTTTTTTGGCAAAACCGACGACATCGTGCAGTCCATCGGCATCGCTTACCACTATGACTCCGTCAGCCGGGGCGTGCTCGACACCCGCGACGTGATTTATTTCCTGTCCATTATTTCGCTGTTTTTGGCCGCCACGGTGCTGTCTTTGGGGCGGCGGAGGTGGTAATGTACCGGCGGCTTTAGCCTCAGGAATGCCCCGGGCCACACTTCTGTCGGGCGGTGCTCACAGTTTTTCCCCCAGCATCTTGTCCATGTATTCGGGCTTTAGGTTCACGCCCATAATCACTCCCTCTGAGTTGAGGAGGAAAGTGGCGGGGATAGATTTGATGTTGAACTGCTTCGCCCTTCCGCCATCGAACTCGGCCGATTCCATCGCGTGGTGTTTCCACACAAGGCCGTCCTGCTCGATGGCGCGTTGCCAAGCCCGGGGGTTTTGCTCCAGCGCGACGCTGAAAACCTCAAAGCCCCGGTCATGATATTTTCGGTAAAGTTCTACAAGTTGCGGGTTCTCCTTCCGGCAAGGGCCGCACCAGCTCCCCCAGAATTGGAGCAGCACATATTTCCCCTTCAAGTCAGAGAGTTTGGCGCGTTCGCCGTTCAAAAGGCCGACTTCAAAATCGGGGGCTTTTTCGCCCGCCACGAAGCGCGGCTGTCGGTATTGGAAAAAAACAAACGCTACCAAGGCGAGCAGCGCGAAGAGGGCGAACGTGCGGGTGTGTTTCATGGATAAACTTTGATGGCAAAAGCAACGCAAAAGTAGAAGTTTGGTTCGGCTTCTGCTTGCACCCCGCTACTTCCACCGCACCATCAAAGGCAAAAAATGCGCGGTGCTACCTCGCGTTTCCGGCACAAGATTTTGCAGGATTATTTTGCGAAAAACTCCTCGTAGCGTGTCATTCAGAGGGGACAGGCCGCTGAATGACACGGCACTTTTCACCACATTGGCTACTTTTGCCGCATGGCAAAAAAACTCTTCCTCCTCGACGGCCACGCGCTCATCTACCGCGCCCATTTCGCCTTCATCGCCCGCCCGCTTTTGAACTCCAAAGGCTGGAACGTGTCGGCCATCCAAGGCTTCATGCGCACTGTATGGGACATGATGCAGCACGAAAAACCCACGCACATCGCCGTCGTGTTCGACCCGCGCGGCGGCACTTTCCGCAACGAAAAATTCCAGGAATACAAAGCCAACCGGGAGGCACAGCCCGAAGACATCACTTTCGCCCTGCCTTGGGTAAACAAAATCGTGCGGGCCATGAACATCCCCGTCGTCATCGTGCCCAACTACGAAGCCGACGACGTGATCGGCACGCTCGCCAAACAGGCAGAGAAGGAAGGCTTTCAAACCTTTATGGTCACGCCCGACAAGGATTTCGGGCAATTGGTGAGCGACCATATTTTCCTCTACAAACCCAGCAAGGGCGGCGAGCCAGCCGAAATCTGGGGCGAAAAAGAAGTCTGCGAACGCTGGGGAATCAAGCGCGTGGACCAAGTGATTGATATGCTCGGCCTGATGGGCGACGCGGTGGACAACATTCCCGGCTTGCCCGGCATCGGCGAAAAAACCGCCTGCAAACTGCTCGAGGAATACGACACCATCGAAAACCTGCTCGCCAACGCCGACAAACTCAAAGGCAAGCAGCAAGAAATCGTGAAAACCCACCACGAAAAAGCCACGCTTTCCAAATGGCTGGCTACGATTGACATCAACTCCCCCGTTCAGTTCCACGAAAAAGAGTTCGAGATCGAGCCGTTCAATCGCGAGGAACTGATCGAGATTTTCAAAGAGTTGGAGTTCAAAACGCTGGCCGATGCGATCCTGCGCAGCCCTTGGGCGGGCGGCCCTGTACCGGCGGCTTCAGCCGCAGGAGGCTCGGGAGCAATTCCTGCGGCCAAAGCCGCCGGTACAACAAGGGCGGCAGCTAAAGCCCCCGCTACAGGCGCAGGCACACAAGGCAATCTGTTTGGCGAAACCGAAATGGAGGAGCAAACGGTCGCCGCTCTACCGTTTGGCGAGCCTCGAACCGCCGTCGAACGCGCCTCGCAAAACATTGAGACCGTTCCGCACGAATATTTTTTGGCCGATACGCCCGCGCTACGAGCGGATCTGATAAAAAAACTGGCGGCGGCGCCTGCCTTTGCCTACGACTCCGAGACCACCGCGCTCGAAGCTGCGCAGGCCGATTTGGTGGGTTTTTCTTTTGCGCTGAAAGCCCACGAGGCATGGTACGTCCCCATTCCCGCCGACCGCGCCGAGGCGCAGGGAATCGTGGAGGAATTTCGGCCCTTGTTTGAAAATGAAAAGATTGTCAAGATCGGGCAGAACCTGAAATACGACGGCATCGTGCTCAAAAACTACGACTGCGAACTTCGCGGCCCCTACTGGGACACGATGCTGGCGCATTACCTGCTCGAACCCGACCTGCGCCACAACATGAACTACATGGCGGAAACCCTGCTCGATTATGCGCCCGTGAAAATCGAGGAACTCATCGGCAAGAAAAAGCCGGGCCAAGCACAAGGCACCATGCGCGACGTGCCGATTGAAATCATCAAAGACTACGCCGCCGAGGATGCCGACGTGACGATTTGGCTGCGCGATGTTTTGAAACCCAAACTCGAAGCGGGAGGCGAGGTGTTGGTCAAACTTTTTGAAGAAGTGGAAACCCCGCTCGTGAAGGTGCTGACCGACATCGAACACGCGGGCGTGCGGATTGACCCCGATTTTTTGAAGGAATATTCTGGCGAACTGGCGGTGCTGATTGTGGCTTTGGAGGAAAAAATCTTGAAACAAGCGGGTTTCAATTTCAACATCGCCAGCCCCAAGCAAGTGGGCGAGGCTCTTTTTGACCAATTGAAGCTCCCCTATCCCGGCAAAAAAATGAAGTCGGGGCAATACTCCACCGACGAGGAAATCCTTTCGGTACTGGCAGTGAATCACCCGATTTGCGCCGATATCCTCTCGCACCGAGGGCTGATGAAATTGAAATCAACCTACGTGGACGCGCTGCCCGCGCTGGTGAACCCGCGCACGGGTCGGGTGCACTCCTCGTTCAACCAAGCGCTCGTGGCATCTGGCCGACTCAGCAGCCAAAACCCCAACCTGCAAAACATCCCCATCCGCACCGCCGAAGGCCGCAAAGTGCGCGAGGCGTTTATTCCCCGCGATGCCGAGCACCTGATCCTCAGTGCCGACTATTCGCAAATCGAACTCCGACTCATCGCCGAAATCAGCGGCGACGAAGCCATGCTCGAGGCCTTCCAAAAAGGTTTGGACATTCACACGGCCACAGCGGCTGGGGTGTACGGCGTGCCGCTCGACAAAGTGACGAGCGATCAACGTCGTGCTGCCAAAACGGTCAATTTCAGCATCATCTACGGCGCCGGGGCCAGCAACCTGAGCCAGCAACTCGGCATCAAGCGCACGGAAGCGAAGGAATTGATTGACAATTATTTTCGGGAATATTCCGGCCTGCGCGGCTACATGACCAGCATCGTCGAATTCGCTCGCGCCAATGGTTACGTCGAAACCATGCTGGGCCGCCGCCGCTACCTCCGCGACATCAATTCGGGCAACGGGATGATGCGCTCCATGAGCGAGCGCGTGGCGATCAACACGCCCATCCAAGGCTCTGCCGCCGACCTCATCAAGGTGGCGATGATCAACATCCGCCAGGCCATGCGCGAGGGCGGGTTCAAGTCGCAGATGATACTGCAAGTACACGACGAACTGGTGTTCGATGTTCGGAAGGACGAACTGGAGCGGCTGAAACCCCTCATTTTTGAAAAAATGACGACCGCCCTGCCGGATTTGAAGGTGCCGATTTTGGTGGAGATTGGGGTTGGGGAGAATTGGCTGGAGGCGCATTAGAAAAGTCAAATTTCTGGCCTACATTTGTTCAAAATTTATCCACATGGTCGCTATCAAAGGCATATACGACGGCACAAAGATTGTCCCGCTGGAAAATTTGCCAAAAGGCAAAAAATTCAAAGTCATCATCACCTTCATCGAAGAAATTGCGGATGAAGCGGAAGAAATCCGTGCATTTGCCTCCCAATCGGATGCTTTCGAGTTTTGGGAAAGCGAGGCAGAAGACTTTTACCAAGATTTTTTGCCATCAGCCAATTGACCGATGTACGTTTCCGGAGATATTTTGCTGATTCCCTTCCCGTTTACGGATCACACCGGCGCGAAAAAAGTGCGCCCAAGCGTCGTAGTCTGCGAAACTGCCGATGCTTACCGTGACATTGTGGTTTGCGCCATCAGTTCGGTAGTTCCAAGTATTTTGAGCTCCAACGAAGTTTTGCTTCAGCCCGATCCCACCAACAGCCTGCGCAAAGTGTCTGTATTGAAAACAGACCGAATCGTCACGGTAAAAGCCAAGGATGTGATTGCGCAACTTGGCAGATTGAATGCGGCTGATTTGGCGACTTTTAAGGCAATGTTCAAGGCTTTACTTTGATTTTTTGGCAGAAATGGTCGCTATAGGGAGCATTGGCTATAGGCGCATTAGAAAAGACTGCTCACGGGCATTTTCAAAAAGTCTTCCCAAGGCAAGCCCCTGTTGCCGACCAAGAGCATTTTGTCTGGCTGAAAGCTGCGCGAAAATGTTGCCATGCCTTTCGTCGAGCCTATGCCCCCGCTTTTCACTTCGATGCCGATGGTGCGCCCTGAGCGCTCGATCACAAAATCAACCTCCGCATCGCGCTCACGCCAGTAGAACACTTGGCACTCCCGACAAGCCGCAGCATTGAGCAAGTGCGCGCCCACAGCAGTTTCCACCCAACGGCCCCAGTCTTCTGGCTTTTGGCGCACGGAGGCGAAAAACTGACCCGATTGGGCACTCATCAAAGCCGAATTGTACACCTGCCATTTGGGGATGGACGCACGGGAGCGAATGGGCAAGCGGTGATAATTTTCCAATGAACCAAGCAGCCCAGCCGCATCAAGCAAGGTCTGATAGTAGGCAAGGGTAGCGGTGTTGCCCGAATCCTGCAATTGCCCCAGGATTTTTGTGTACGACAGAATTTGCCCACTGTAAGCTGCGCCTAATTCAAAAAGCCGCCTCAGCAATGCGGGCTTCTCTATTCGCGCCATTTGCAACACATCCCGAAAAAGGGTGGTTTCTACGATTGCCTCGCGGAGGTAATTGCGCCAACGCTCCTCGTCACTGACCAACGCCGCCGCTCCCGGGTAGCCGCCAAACCACACAAATTGCTCCGGGCTAAACCCAAAAGCCGCTTCCATTTCGGCAAGGCTCCAATGGGGCATATACACCACTTCAAAACGACCTGCCAAGGACTCGCTCAACCCTTGTTGGATGAGCAGCCGAGCCGAGCCTAAGAGGATGATTTTTAAAGAAGTGTTTTGAAACGTATCCCTGTCCCACTCGGCTTTTACCGTCTCGCTCCAATTTTGGATTTTCTGGATTTCGTCAATGACCAAAACGGCTTCTGTCGCACCTGTGCTGCGCATTTGCAGCCGTGCAGCCTCCCATTGCGAGCGAAGCCAAGCCGCGTTTGCGGCAGTGGTATCATCAGCAGAACAGAAAAAAGAGGGTATTTTGAGTTTGGGGAGCAACTGCCTCACCAAGGTGGTTTTGCCCACTTGACGAGGCCCTTGCAATACTTGCATGAACTGGCGGGGTTCGTCCATCCGTTGCTGCAATAAGCTTAGCGCTGTTCTTTCAAACATGGGTTTTTACATTTTACGAGAAATTGCTCGTAAAATTACGAGGCGTGTCTCGTAAAATGTAGCGAGAGGCTGGCTTTTTTGAAAAACAATTGCCCAGCGAAACCTGAAATTCCGGCCCACGGCTGCTCGCGTTACGGCTTGACCCCTTTTATTTGTTGAAGAAATTGTTGACCGTTTTCTCAACACTCTCTACGTTTGACACCGTTTTTGAACCCCTCTCACTCTCTCACCCCTCTCACGTCTCTCACACTGTGGAATACGCCGCCTGTCAAGTCTCCATCGCCCCCCTCCGCGCCCAGCCATCCGACAAGAGCGAGATGGTGTCGCAGCTGCTTTTTGGCGAAACCGTAGAAGTGCAAGAATCAAAAGACGCCTGGAAATACGTCGTGTGCGCCTGGGACGGCTACACGGGTTGGGTGGACACAAAGCAACTCAAGCGACTGACTCCCAACGAATTTGACCACTACCGGGAGCATCAGGCGATCAACCTTTCGCTGGTGGAGGGCCTCATGGCTGCCGACCATTTTATCCCCGTCACGCTGGGCGCGGTGCTGCCACAGTACGATGGCTTGCGCTGTCAATTGGGCGAACAAACTTTCCAATTTTCCGGCCCTGTGGTCACGCCCGGCCAGCAGCGCATGGGGAGCGAGTGGGTGGTCAAAATCGCCCGCCGATACCTCCACGCGCCCTATCTCTGGGGAGGCCGTTCTCCTTTTGGCATTGACTGTTCGGGGCTGACGCAAATGGTGTTCAAGACCGCCGGCATCCGCCTCCTGCGCGACGCTTACCAGCAAGTGACGCAGGGCCGACCCATAGATTTTATGGAAGAATGCCAAGCGGGCGACCTCGCTTTTTTTGACAACGGCAAAGGCCACATCACGCACGTCGGCATCATCTTGCCCGAATGCCACATCATCCACGCGAGCGGCCAAGTGCGGGTGGACAAACTGGACCACTTCGGTATTTTCAACCGCGAGCTCAACCGCTACACGCACCAACTGCGCAT
>JBJXFT010000454.1:0-12215 GCA_046155725.1 Saprospiraceae bacterium | reverse complement strand
CGGCAGGTGTTTTTTGAAAATGTAAAAGTGCCCGCCGAAAACGTGCTGGGCGAAATCGGGAAAGGCCACCTCATCGCGTTCAACGCGCTCAATATTGGCCGATACAAACTCGGCGTGATGTGCATTGGTGGCAACAAGGTGGTGATTGACATGGCCACAACTTATGCCAACGAACGCATCCAATTCGGCCAGCCCATTGGCAATTTTGGTGCGATCCAGTACAAATTGGCCGAAATGGCAATCCGCAACTTCGCTGCCGAAAGCGCGGCTTACCGCACCTCCCAGTGTATGCAGGACAAAAAAGCCGCCGAAGCCGCCGAAGGCAAATCATTCGGCCAAGCCACGCTGGAATCTGCCGAGGAATACGCCATCGAGTGCTCGATTTTGAAGGTGTTTGGCTCAGAAGTGACGGATTATTGCACCGATGAGAACGTGCAAATTCACGGGGGCATAGGGTTCAGCGAGGAGTTCCCCGCAGCGCGGGCTTACCGCGACAGCCGCATCAACCGCATTTACGAAGGCACGAACGAGATAAACCGGATGCTGATGGTGGACCAACTTTTCAAACGCGCCCTCAAAGGCCAGTTGGATATCGTGGGCCCAGCCTGGGCGGTGCAAAAAGAACTGACTTCCATGCCTTCGATGGAACGCCTCGAAGGCGATTATGCGGAGGAAATCAAAGCCGTTTCAGATTTCAAAAAAGTTATCCTGATGGTGGCGGGCGGCGCGGCCAAGATGCAGATGGACGGCAAACTCAACCTCAAAGAAGAACAAGAGGTGCTGATGAACTGCGCCGATATGTTCATTGACCTCTACGCTGCGGAGTCCATGCTGCTGCGCGTCCAGAAATTAGTGGGGATGAAAAAAGAACAGCCGCAGGAAGTGTACGACGCGATGCTCCAAGTTTTCTTGCACGATGCCACGGCGCGCATGACCAAAAACGCCACCGACGCGCTGGCTTCCTTCGCCGAAGGAGACTTGCTTAAAACCTTCTTGATGGGTGTGAAACGCTTTACCAAGTACCCGCCCGTGAACGTGAAAGTCAAACGCCGCTTGGTGGCCGACGCGCTGCGCAAGGCGGGGGGATGGTGCTTTTGAATTGTGGATTGGGGGAGTTGGTGATTTGAGTTCGCCGCGCTGGAAAACCCAGCGCGGCGAACTTTTTTTGTGACGCCCGTCTGCTCGATGCATTCCAAATCTTGATTTTTTACCCAAGTTGATAGTCTGCAACTTGGGTTTTACACGCCTGCATATTGATTCCCGCAAAAATGACGATTGGTTTACCATATTTCGGAAGCCTATGTGGATGGTATCCAGATAGAAGCAGGACATTTGTCCTCCCGAAAAACCTCCATCCTTGGGCTAAATATCCAGCCCAGCTTTCACATCAAATCTTTACCGATTTTCAACACAACCAGCACTATGTCCAAGATTTTCAACTGCTGCTTATCTGCTTTGGCAATTGCCTTGGTTTTCGCCGCCTGCAGCGAAAATGAAAAAGCCCCACTGACCATCCCAACCGCCTACGACGGCACTAATTTTGCGACCAATACGGCTGCCCAAAATGCCTTCCGCACCCAACTCGAAGTACTCGTGACGGAAGCTAAAAAAGGCCGCACAACGGGTATAACAGTGGACTATGCCGAACTTACAGGCCTTTACAACACTGGCAGTCCCAGTCTCAAAAGCATCACCACCCCCTACTATGCCGGACGCTTGGACGGCACGGGCAACTGGTTTGACGAATTGGACAAAGCCAGCGGCACTATCTACTTTCCCGGCGCGCCCACAGGGCAAGGCGGCACCTTAGGCGGCTACCTTTTTGACGAAAACGGTCTCGAAATCGAGCAATTGGTGGAGAAAGGACTGTTTGGCGCGGCATTGTACCACCACGCGGTGACCCTCATGCAAGGCACGATGACCCCGGCTACTGCCGACCAATTGGTCTGTATCTTCGGCGCGCACCCCGATTTCCCGAACACGCCCACGGCGGCCAATGCGGTCAACCCCGACAAATTCATGTCCAACTACGCCGCCCGCCGCGACAAAAACGACGGCACAGGGCTTTATTTTCAGATGAAAAACGCTTTCATCAAACTTCAAGCCGCCCTGAAAGCGGGCGACGATTACAACCAAGAGCGCGACGAAGCCCTCGCTACGCTCCGCGAAACATGGGAAAAAGTAAATGCTGGAACGGTAATCAACTACTGCCACAGCGTGATTTCGACCATGAGCGCGACCAACCCTACCGATAGCGACAAGGCAAAAGCACTGCACGCCTACGGCGAATGCGTGGGCTTCGTACACGGCTGGCGCACGATTCCGCAGGCGTACAAAAAAATCACGGACACAGAAATTGACGAAGTGCTGGTGTTGCTCAATGCTCCCTATAATGGAACGCCAACGTCGTTCAAATTTGCCACCGATCCGGTGAACGAGTTGCCCAAACTGACGCAGATTATCGGCAAGTTGAAGGATGAATATGGCTTCTCCGATCAAGAAATAGAAGATTTCAAAAAGAACTGGGTGGCCGAGCAGGGGCGTTAAAAAAATGGATTTTTAGCTTCATACGCTCGAATGTGATTGTCCCCCGGCTGCTGCACAGGGGTCGGGGCCATTGCATGAAACCGCAACCTGGATTTTCAAATCAACGACTATGTCCAAAAAAGCAGTTTTTTCAATTGTTGCCACGGCGGGCTATTTGCTCCTCTCCTTTTTGGCTTCGTCCTGCGACCCCAGCAAATCCGGCGAGCCGATCTTCGACCGGAAAGCCATGCTCCAAAACTACGCGGACAATTTCATCAAGCCCGCCTACATACAATTGCAAAACCAGACCAATGTGCTGCATTCGGCGGTGCTGGTGTTCAATACCAATCCCACGGCGCAAACACTGGCTGACTTGCAAAGCATCTGGGCGAGCGCGTACGCCGATTGGCAGTACGCCAATGCCTACAATTTTGGCCCGGCGGGCGAATCCGGTTTGCGCAAAGGTTTGGTGGAGGAAGTTGGCACCTTTCCGGCCAGCAAAATCAAAATCGAAACGTCCATTGCCTTGGCGCAGTGGAATGTGGAAGATTTCAACCGCGATGCACGGGGCTTTTTGGCCATCGAATACTTGATTTTTGGGCAAGGCCAAAGTGCTGACGATGTGCTCGCGTTGTTTGATGCTTATCCCAACCGCCGCAATTACCTCGCAGCCATTGCCGAACATTTGCGCAACCGCACGAGCGAGGTTTTGACCTTTTGGAACGGCACGTATCGCTCCGAATTTGTCGAAAATGATGGAACAGATGTGGGCAGCAGCACCTCGCAACTGTACAACGAGTTCGTGCGCAGTTATGAATCCATCAAGAATTTCAAACTTGGCCTTCCGCTCGGAAAACGCCCCGGACAGACGCAATCGGAGCCACAATTGGTGGAGGCATTTTACAGCGGCCAATCACTGGCGATGCTGAAAAACCATGTTGCGGCCATCGAAAACATCTGGCACGGGCGCAGCAGAAGTGGGCAAGACGGCATCGGCTTCCGCGAGTATTTGGAAAGTGTGGAAGGCGGCGACGCTTTGATAGCCAGCACCGAAGCACAGTTGGCGGCCTTGAAAACCGCGCTCGCTGCCGTGCCAGAATCGCCCTCGCTCTCGGAACAAATTGCTGGCGACAACTCAAAAGTGGAAGCACTTTATGTGGAGTTCTCAAAAATGACCCGCTTTTTCAAGAGCGATATGTCGTCGCTGCTCGGCATTGCCATCACGTTCAGCAGCGGGGACGGGGATTGAGTGAGAGGCGTGAGAGGGTGAGAGGGTGAGAGGCGTGAGAGGGTGAGAGGCGTGAGAGGGTGAGAGGGTGAGAGGCGTGAGAGACGTGAGAGGGTGAGAGGCGTGAGAGACGTGAGAGGGTGAGAGGCGTGAGAGGGTGAGAGGCGTGAGAGGGTGAGAGGCGTGAGAGGCGTGAGAGGGTGAGAGGCGTGAGAGGGTGAGAGGCGTGAGAGGGTGAGAGGGTGAGAGGGTGAGAGAGCGGGAGGACACAATTCGCCCCTCCTTCGCCCCCGCCTGCCGAGACTTGGCGGGCAGGAAGGCTACGGCGGGTAAAATGACGACCATGACGAACATCAAAAACTGGCTCGAAACGCCCATCAGCATTGCCCCCTTGATTACACTCCGCGTGGTCGTCGGGACAATGTTGTTGTTCAGCACCCTGCGCTTTGTGGCCTTGGGCTGGGTGGACGACCACTACGTTTGCCCACAGTTCCATTTCAAATATTTCGGGTTCGAGTGGGTGGAGCCGTTGTCCGCGTGGGGGATGTACGCCGTGCATGGCTTGCTGATGCTCAGTTCCTTGTGCGTGTTGCTGGGCTTGTTTTATCGGCTGGCGACGGTGGCGCAGTTTCTGCTTTTTACCTACACCGAACTGATTGACCTGACGTACTACCTCAACCACTATTACTTCGTCAGCATCGTGTGCGCGCTGCTGATGTTCGTTCCCGCCAACCGCGCTTTTTCACTCGATGTTTGGCGCAACCCTTCTATTTTTCAAAGCCAAATCCCGCGCTGGACGGTATTCATTTTCCATCTCCAACTCGGCATCGTGTATTTCTATGCGGGCTTGTGGAAAATCAACCACGATTGGCTCCTGAGCGCCTTGCCCCTAAAAATCTGGGGGCCCGCGAATGACCAATTGCCGCTCGTGGGTGGGCTGTTTCGTATGGACTGGACTCCGTGGTTGTTCAGTTGGGCGGGGATGCTGTACGACGTGACGATTGTGCTTTGGCTTTCGTGGTCGCGCACGCGGCCTTGGGCTTACCTGACGGTAATCTTTTTTCATACGCTGACGGGGTTGATGTTCCAAATCGGTGTTTTCCCGCTGGTGATGGTCGGTGCGACCTTGATTTTTTTCTCGGAAGATTGGCATGAGCGGCTGTGGGAAAGACTTTCCAAGTTTTTAAAACTTGGAAAGTCTGAAACTAAACCCGTCCTACGGCTCCAAGCCGTAGGACGGGTAACTCCCAATCGTATTTTTACCCTTCTTTTCTTACACTTCGCGTTCCAACTTCTTTTCCCCTGGCGCTACCTGCTCTATCCCGGCAACGTTTTTTGGACCGAAGAAGGCTACCGTTTTTCTTGGCGCGTGATGCTGATGGAAAAAGCCGGGACGGCCACGTTTTTTGTAAAAGATGCAAAAACCGGGCGTGAAGGCGAGGTGCTGAACAGTGAATTTTTGAACTCCCACCAAGAAAAACAACTGGCGATGCAGCCCGACATGATTTTGCAGTTCGCCCATTTTCTGAAACAACACTATGAAAAACACGGCGTTAGCGACCCCGCCGTGCGCGCTGAGGTGTACGTCACTTTGAATGCCCGACCAAGCCGATTGCTGATTGACCCGAACATTGACTTGACAAAAATCCGCGACGGATGGTCGCACAAAACATGGATAAACCCCTGTACGCCGGAACGCTCTTCCGGCAACTAATTTCAAGCAGAGTCTCAGGTTTAAGAAACCTTCAAGGTTTCGTAAACCTACGATTCCGCTTTGTGCTCCTATTGGCCGGAACAGCATTCCAGCACACGCTGCTCGCCCAAACCGACACCACCACCACACTCCCCGAAGCAACCGTCACCGCCGAGCAGGAGCAAACGATGGGCCTCTCCCGGCTGCGGGCTGTGGAGGGCGTAATGATTTACGAAGGGAAAAAAAGCGAGGTGGTGAACCTCCGCGACATCACAGCGAACCTTTCTACGAACAACCCGCGCCAAGTGTTCAGCCGCGTGGCTGGGCTGAACATCTGGGAAAGCGACGGCGCGGGGCTGCAACTCGGCATCGGCGGGCGCGGCCTCAGCCCCAACCGCACGAGCAATTTCAACACCCGCCAAAACGGCTACGACATCAGTGCCGACGCGCTGGGCTACCCCGAAAGTTACTATACTCCGCCCACCGAAAGCCTCCAGCGCATAGAGGTGGTGCGCGGTGCGGCTTCGCTTCAGTACGGCACCCAGTTTGGCGGCATGCTCAATTTCGTGATGCACCAGCCGCCGCACAAACAGCTCCTGCGCTTTACCTCGCGGCAAACCTTGGGCGCGTGGGGATTTTTGGGTTCGTACAATGCCCTGAGCGGCACGGTGGGGAAAGTGGGCTACTACGGTTTTTTCCAACACAAACGCGGCAAGGGCTGGCGGCCCAACGCCGGTTTTGAACTGAACAACGGTTATCTCGACGTGCACTGGCGACCCTCCGAACGCTTGGAAATCGGTCTTGAACTGACCAAAATGGGTTATTTGGCGCAACAGCCGGGCGGGCTGACCGACACTCAATTCGAGCAAGACCCGCGCCAATCGTTGCGCGAGCGCAACTGGTTTCGGGTAGACTGGAACTTGGCTTGCCTGCATTTGGATTACGCGCTTTCCGAGCGCACGCGCATCAACAACCGCGTGTTCGGCCTCAGGGCCTCGCGTCAATCTTTGGGCAATCTCTCGCCCGCCAACAACCTCGATTTTGGGCAAAACCGTGACCTCATCAGCGGCACATTCGACAATATCGGCAACGAAACGCGGCTGCTGCACCGCTATCAGATGGGCAAATTTGAAAACTCCCTGGCCGTGGGCGGAAGGGTGTACCGGGGTGTCACCACTGCACGGCAAGGCGAAGCGAACAATGGCCGAGGCGCCGACTTTCAATTCTTAAACCCCGACAATGTGGAGAAATCGGACTTCCATTTCCCCAATTACAACTATGCCGCATTCGCGGAAAACATCTTTTGGCTGTCGCCAAAATTCACGCTCACGCCGGGCATTCGTTTTGAAAACATCCAAACTTTTGCCGACGGGTATTACCAGCAACGGGTGTACGATTTTGCGGGAAATTTGATTTCTGAAAACCGCCAAACGGAAGATTTGGAACGTCGCCGCTCATTTGTGCTGTTCGGGCTGGGCGCCAGTTGGAAGGCCACGAAAACCTTGGAGATATACGCCAACATTTCCCAAAACTACCGCGCCATCAACTTCACCGACCTGCGGATTGACAACCCCAACGGGCGCGTGGACCCCAAACTGCGCGACGAACGTGGCTACACCGCCGACCTCGGGCTGCGCACCCGCCGCAACACCTGGTGGTATGCCGATGTGACGGCTTTTTACCTCGCCTACCAAGATCGAATCGGGCAATTGTTGAAAGCTGACCAGCCACCGCTGTACAATGATTACCGCTTGCGCACGAACATTTCGGATGCGCGAAACCTTGGCGTGGAAGCATTTGCAGAAGTCAATCTGTGGCATTTTGTCGCGCCCAAAGACACCCTGCGCCGCCTTTCGCTTTTCATCAACACCTCGTTCATTGATGCCCGATACATCAACACGGACGATGCGAGCATCCGCAACCGACGGGTGGAGTTGGTGCCCCCCATGACCTTCCGAACTGGGCTGACTTGGGTGCAGGGGCGTTTTCGCAGCAGTTTCAATTGGGCTTTTACCGCCGAGCATTTCACCGACGCCACCAATGCCCGCCGCACCGCTTCGGCGGTGAACGGCATCATCCCGGCTTACGCGGTGGCCGATCTTTCTGTGGGATGGTCGTGGCGCTGGTTGCTGCTGGAAGCGAGTTGCAACAACCTCTTCGACGCGCATTATTTCACCCGCCGCGCCGATGCGTACCCTGGGCCGGGGATTATTCCGGCAGATGGCAGGGGTGCGTATGTGACGGTGGGGGTGAAATTGTAAAGGGGGAGTTTGAAAACTTGGTTTTCACTCTACTGTCTCCGCACCACCTTCCAAATCCCGACCCCTGCTTTCGAGCGGATTTGCAGCGCGTAAAACCCTGCGGGCAAATGGTTCTGCTCAAAAAGTACATTCTCCCCAGCGTTCAAAATCCGCACGGCTGACCACACGGTTTTACCCGAAATATCTGTGAGCGCAATGCTCGCTTCGCCTTCGAGGGCTTCGGCAATGAACACCGACAACATTTGCCCAAATGGATTGGGAGAAACTTTTGCGCCAGACCATTCAGTCGTGGCTGGTTCTACCGAATTTACGGTGCAGCCCGTTGTGCCCAATGCTGCCGTCACGATGGGGCAAAAAAAGTCGGCCATCTTTTGCGCCCGCAGGGGCGGGTTTTGGATAAAATGGTAAGAACCGTTTTGGCCATATCGGAGGCATTCAAAAAATGCAATGTCGGGATTGAACGGCGGGCATTGCTCAAAATCGGTCGTGAAGATTGGCGGGTTCGGGCTTGCCTCGAAGAGCGCGGCGATGGAGCCGTTGCCATAGGTGATTGGGTAATTGAGATGCCAAGGTGTGAAACCCAGGTTGCAATAGTTGGAAATGGCGAACATGGGTATCCCTGCCCCAAACGGCACGATGCCATCGCAGGTTTGGTGGTAAAAATAGACCGCAGGCGTATCTGGGCCTTGCAGCCAGTCCTTTGGGGCGGCTTCGTAGGGCACGCCACCAAAGAAACTCGCCACGCCGACCACGTTGTCGCTTTGGCCGTTGAGATTCAAAGTGCCGCCCACGGGTCCCAAATCTGGGCGTTCTAAGGCTGCGCCCGTGGGGGTGATGGTTTGGGCGATACAGTTCAAAGAGTAACAGTTTTGTACGTTCGAGGCTGGCACAGGCGCAGTGGGCAGCAAGTCGCAAGAGAAGGGTTTTTCTTCAGGGCGGTCGAGGAAGCCCACGGCCATTGCGATGAACGCCCCCGCGCTTTCGCCGCCCACCAGCACGGCATTGGCGGAAGTAGAATCCATGCTCGCACGGGCTTTGAGCCATCGGATAGCACCTTTCACATCCTGTTGGCCTCTGTAGATGGCGCGGATGAGTTCCGAGGAATCGGCAGCATAGAGGCAACTGCCCAAAGGGTTTATATCTGGCGGGATAGCAGCAGGCACATAGTCGTCTTTGTGCCAGCCGAGGCGGTAGTTAACCGATGCCACTGCATAGCCACGCTGCGCCATTTCTTTGGCGATGGCCACGATGCCGGAGTTGGGGTCATCTTTGCAGCCGCCGAGCCACGAGCCGCCATGCACCAGCACGAGGAGTGGGCGGTGGGGGTTGTTGTCCCCCACGGGTTTGTAGAGGTCAAGGATAAGTGCCGTTGGGATGTTTGAGTAGTTGACGGCAACGCCGTATTCCAAGTCTTTTTCTATGCGCCAGCCATACTGTTTTTCTGTGTAAAGAGCTTGGGCGGAGAGCGTGACTGCGCTCCAAAAGAGGGCGAAAAGGGTGAAAGTTTTTTTCATGGTTGAATCTGTTGCAAGTGGTGAAAGTCGCGGGCAAAGATACCCCGCTTCCGCCCCTTCCATTTACGCCCGAAAATGGTGGTTTTGAAAAATCACGGTTCTCCCCGGTTTTCCGGGAGGCAGCATTGATGATGAAGCGACTGTCAGCAAAACCGTATCTATGCAGAAAAACAAACCTTGCCTGTTTATGAAAAATCTCCTCCTGCTCGCTGCATTGATTTCATCGCTGTCTTTGAATGGCCAAGTGCTGCCCGAACTGCCCCAGATTTTCCTCCAAACCTGTATGCCCATCTCCTCTGACACGATCACGGTTTGCGACATCGGCTGTGATTTCGACAACGACCAATTGCAAGAAGCGTTCGATGCCGCACAGGCCGGAACCTTGGTGCTGCTCCAGCCCGGCGCGACTTACCAAGGCACTTTTTTTCTGCGCGAAAAACCTGCTGGCGAAGGCTGGATCGTGGTGCGAACTGCCGCCCCCGATGCTTCCTTGCCTGATGCCGACACGCGCATAACGCCCTCCTTTTCAAATGTTTTGCCCAAAATAATCGCGCCTCCTTTTCTACAAGCCTTGCGAACCGAAGGCCGTGCGCACCATTGGTTTTTCATGGGAATCGAATTTGCGGCGGAGGGATTCAGTTACAACATCGTCGCGCTCGGAAACGGCGAAACGAGCGAGGCCGACCTGCCCCACGATTTCACGTTCGATCGGGTGTACGCCCATGGCCACCCGCTGCAAGGTTCGCGCAGAGCATTCGCTGCGAACGGAAAACGCATCGCGCTGGTCAACTCTTGGGTGAGCGATTGCAAGGAAGTGGGGGCCGACAGCCAAGCCTTCTGCGCTTGGAGCGGGACGGTTTTCAAACTCGTGAACAACTACCTCGAAGGCGCGGGCGAGAACGTCATGTTCGGCGGTGCACCGCCCAGCGTGCAAGGCTTGGTGCCTTCCGACATCGAAGTGCGCAACAACTATTTTTTCAAGCCCCTCGCTTGGGCCTTATGGGCACCGCAGTACGCTGGCACACCGTGGTCGGTGAAAAACCTTTTTGAGTTGAAAAACGCCCAGCGGGTGTTGGTGCAGGGGAATGTCTTCGAGCAAAATTGGGCGCACGCCCAAACTGGGTTCGCCGTCTTGTTCACCCCACGGACTGAAAACGGCACGGCGCCTTGGTCAAAAGTCCACGACGTGACTTGGGAGCACAACATCATCCGCCACTCGGCGGGGGCTTTCAACATCTCTGCGCGCGACGACAGTTGGCCCACTGACCACACGCAGCGCATCTTGATTCGCAACAACCTGCTCGAAGACCTGAACGGGCAGGCTTGGGGCGGCGGTGTCAATCGTGTTTTTCAAGTCCTAAATGGTGTGCAACATTTGACCATCGAACACAATACCGTTTTCAATTCCGGAGGCGGCACCTTCCTCAATGCCGACGGCCCGCAATACCCCAATTTTGATTTTGTTTTTCGGAACAATATCGTGGCTTACGGCGACTACGGGGCGCATGGCAGCGGCCTTGGCGTGGGCAACAATGCCATTCAAGCCTATTTCCCGCAGGCCGAATTCCGCCGCAACGCAATCGCCGACGGCACTCCCAACAATGGCGGGGTGCCGGCCAATTACCCGCCTGACAATTTTTTCCCGCCCAAGATGACCGATGTCGGTTTCGTAAACTACAACAACGGCCTCGGCGGCGACTACCACCTTTCCAATGCCAGCCCTTACCGCAATGCCGCCACTGACGGGAGCGACGTGGGCACGGATATGGACAGCTTGGCTTCGTACACGTCGAGCGCAGTGCCGGGGATTTTCGAGTCGTGCAGCCAGAGCGTGGGCACGGTTGCTCCGCCATTGGGCGGGTCAGCACATCTGGAAGTATTTCCGAACCCTTCGAACGGATTGGTTGCCGTCGCGCTGCCGAGCCTCGCAGATGAAACCACCTTGACAGCCACTGATTTGATGGGGCAAATACTTCACCTGCAGACCGTTTTTCCGGGGCAATCGGTGGCGGGCGTTGATCTGACCATGTTCCCGCCCGGCGTGTATTTTTTGAACCTGATGGGTGTGGGCAAAGTGGCGAGGCTTGTCAAGAGGTGAACCTTGTTTTCCACAAGTTTTTCGGCTCGATTTTATTTTTTGCAAGGCTGTTTTTCCCTCAAAATGAAGGCGTTAGAATGCCCGTTTTGAGCGGGCGGGAGCGGGGGGCGTTTTTGTCCAAAAATTATCCACACCGAGTTATCCACATTGTTGAGAAATTGCTTCACAAAATTTTAATTTTGAAAATCAGCAACTTGTGAAAGTTACCCACACTTAGTGGAAAACAAACTTTGACAAACGTGCGGGATGCCCTACTTTCGCTTCCGCTTTTCAGCAGTTTTTTTACTCCGCCTTTCCTCCGTATTGTCCCTTCACTCATGTCGAGATTCCCTGAGCGGCTTCCAAGCCGTTGGGGGGAGCGTCTTGCCTCAAAAAATGGGTTCTTCCCTTCCTTTTGAGAAGGGGCGGTGTCGCGTGAATTTTTTCAAAATAGCAGTCAAACCAACTTACAGCAATTGCAATAACCGATGGTACAAACACTCAACACCTATGAGCCGATGCTCGCCGAAAACCCAGATCGCTTCGTGCTTTTCCCCATCAAGTACGGTACCATCTGGGAGTGGTACAAAAAATCCGTAGCCTCTTTCTGGACTGCCGAAGAGGTAGACCTCACCCAAGACATGAACGACTGGGAAAACAAACTCAGCGACGACGAGCGCAAGTTCATCAAGCACGTGCTGGCATTCTTCGCGGCCAGCGACGGCATCGTGAACGAGAACCTCGTGATCAACTTCATGCGCGAGGTGCAGATACCCGAAGCCCGATGTTTCTACGGCTTCCAAGTCGCCATCGAAAACATCCACGCTGAGATGTACTCGCTGCTGATTGACACCTATATTAAAGACCCGAAGGAAAAAGACTTCCTTTTCAACGCGCTGCAAAACCTCGAATGCGT
>JBJXFT010000452.1:0-11865 GCA_046155725.1 Saprospiraceae bacterium | reverse complement strand
GATGACACAGATGCAAGCAGCACAGATTCGAGAGATTACTTTTTGAAAATCAGCGAAAATCTGTGCTGCTTGCATCTGTGTCATCTGTGTTCTAACCACGTTTGGGCAAAATGTCCAGTAGTATGGTTTTTTGTTTGTAAAAAATTGATTCACACAATCAAAATAAGCATTCGCCAAACCAAACAGCCCATTCAGTCATTGCCCGTTTCGGTCTGATTTTATTGGTGAAACCTTGATGAATTGAAACATCACACAGAGAAACTTAACTTTTCACCAAAACAAAAAAAGGTCATGAAAAAAACGATCTACCTCCTTGTCTTGGTTGCAATAGCAGCCTCTTGCGGCAAAAACGACTTCACGGTCAAGCACGAAGAAAACGTGCTGCCCGAGTACATCGCCGAGTTTGAAGCCTACCTTGATTTGCCGCCTGTGTTTGCGGATTACAGCCGCAGGTTGCCCGCCTACCTGAATGCGGTTGGAATGGCCGTAAAACCTACTGATGCAGCGAAGGCCACTTTGGGCCGGGTATTGTTCTACGACAAAAACCTCTCGCTTGACCGCAGCACCTCCTGCGCTTCTTGCCACAAACAGGCAAAGGCATTTTCCGACGATGTGGCTTTTAGCCGGGGCATCTATGGCCTTGCTGGCACACGCAACGCCATGCCGATTGCCAACGTGGCGAGTTTTTCGGTGCACTATTCCGAAATCGCGGGGCTTCGCCCGCTCTTGCTCTGGGACAGCCGTGCGGCGAGCGTGGCCGAGCAATCAAAATTGGCATTCCTCAACGACCACGAAATGGGCATGACGATGGAAGGCGTGGCTGCCCGCATCTCGGAGCAGAGTTACTACCCTTACCTCTGGCAAAAGGTCTATGGCAACTTCGATGTGCGGGAGGAGCAGGTATTTGAGTGTCTCTCCGAGTTTGTGGGAGCGATTGGGGCGCACGACTCAAAGATTGATAAGGCTTTGGAGGAGGTAAATGGCAATATCAACTTTGCTGGGGTGGACACCATTATTAATCTGGCGTATTACGGCGATACTACGTTTTTACCATTTGGCCTACCCGGTTACAACCTCAATGAGAATCATGGCCGCGACATTTTTGTAGTAAACTGCTCCAAATGCCACTCGCCAATCCGCTCGTTCCAAGAAGTTTTTGAGGCTTGCAACGGCTTGGATGTGAATTATACAGACCAAGGGCGTGGAAAGATAACGGGCAACGTTGCCGACAATGGCGTATTCAAATCACCCTCATTGCGCAACATCGCTCTCAGCGCGCCATATATGCACGACGGTCGTTTCAAAACACTTCAAGAAGTGGTTGATTTTTACAGCGAAAAAGTGAAGCCACATCCAAACCTCCACCCAAAAATGCTGCACAACGGCGAACGCAACCTGCACCTGACGGCTCAGCAAAAGCAAGACTTGCTTGCCTTTCTGCACACACTGACCGACAAGGATATCGCTACCGACGAACGCTTTTCAAATCCGTTCAAGCAATGAAAAATCAGGTGTTCATCTTGACAGCCCTCGTCGGGGTTGCGATGGGACAGGGCTTGATTGCTCAAAACCAGTTTGCCATTAAGGCCGACCTAACCGAGGCATTGAAAAAAAACCTTTTAGCCGGGGTAGAATGGCGTTTTTCAAAAAAAGGAGGTGTGGAGTTGCAGCTGGGCTTTCGGAAGCACAATGACCTGCCAGCGGGTGTTTTCCGGGGCGAATGGGGTGTTGGATACGCAGAGAGGCGAAGCTATTCGGTTAAGGCATCCTCTAATATCCATTTCAACGATTCCGGCTGGCAATACCTCGGGCCGGGGCGGCCACTGCCTGTCATTTCAGCGCAAATTTTTCCCCTCTCAACTTTGGTTGGTCGCGCAGGCTACGTCAGATCGTACCAGCCCAAACCAAATGGGCTTCGCTTCCTCTTGATTCCTGGCGTATCGCTCGCAAGGCATCGTTATTTCGAGGTTTCCAAGGACGTTTTTGCGCAGGAAAAAGATTATCAGAGTTGGCAAGTTGGGTCTCTTCCAAACGAAGAACAATTTGTGGAACAGACCAATTATGTCACCCAAACCCGCACGATACAGGAGCGCAAGCAGTGGGCCGTTGGGTTCACCAATGCTTTTGGGTTGGCTTGGCAGGCAAAATTCGGCCTGTTCCTTGAAGCCAGGGCAACCATCGGTGTCAACTACGGCGATGCTCCTTACACAGTGCCCAAACCGCCAGGTTTGCTGGACAGTTTTTATGGGCAAGGGGCGTTGTTTGTGGGCTGGGCATTCTAATGGCACTTAAAATAATCAAACGGCTCCAAACACTCGTGGCAGCGGAACAGCGACTTGCAAGCCGTGGAGCCAAACTGCGAAATCATCTCCGTATCCGAAGAGCCGCAGTGCGGGCAAACCAAGGCGCGGCGTTCGCCGAACAGAGCCTTTTTGTCGAGGCTGATTTCGGCGGGCGGCGCGATGCCGTATGCCCGGAGTTTTCGCTTCCCATCCTCCGTGAGCCAGTCCGTCGTCCAAGCAGGGGAAAGCACCGTGACTACCCGCACATTTTCAAAACCACCTTCTTGCAAGGCTGCGCGAATGTTGATTTCTATCACGCCCATGGCCGGGCAGCCGCTGTAGGTGGGCGTGATGACGACCTCCAAGGCCTCATCGTCGGCCATGCGCACCTCGCGGACGATGCCGAGGTCGTCCACCGTGAGCACGGGGATTTCCGGGTCTGTCACCGAGGAGAGGAGGTGGTGGGCTTTGTGGAGGAGTTCGTGTTGGGTGGGCATTTTTTGTGGCGGATTCGAGGCGCTCGGGATTTGTTGATTTGAAACACCGCCAAGGTCAGGCGGTTGCTGATTTCTGCAACAAAAAAAACCACGGCTCCGAACGTTCGGGACCGTGGCTGGCAGGAAAAGTGCTTCGATGATTTTTACTCGGACTTTATGACCTTGAGGACGCCTCCGCCTTTTTCTTTTGCAGGGTCGCTGAAAAAAGCGGCATGGCAAATTTTCCCGCCCCGCCGTACTTTCGCCCCTCTTCGGTCAAGTTCAGAAACCCGACCTAAAACATCCTGCACAATGGGAATCACCATAAGCTACAGAGGGCGGCTGCGCCGCAAACAAGACATCCAGACCCTGACCAACGAGGTGAAAGACCTCTGCAAGTCGGCCAATTGGGATTACGAAACCTGGGACGACGGCATGGACGGCAAGCCGCTCTACGGCATCACGTTCAAAATCCACCCAGACAGCGAAGGCGTTTGGATGACCTTCAACAAAGAGGGCATGCTGCACGACTTTTTTTCCATTGACCGCCCAGTAGAATTCCTCGACGAGGACGGCTATCATTGGAACTACACCAAAACCCAGTTTGCCGGAGTAGAGACGCATATCGTGACATGCAAACTCCTTCGCTTCCTCGGCGAAAAATATTTTGAAGATTGGAAAGTCGAGGACGACGGCTTGTACTACGAAACGGGCGACACGAAATACCTCACCCAAGTGATGGATTTCCTCAACGACGCGATCAACGATTTTTCTGAATCCCTGGAAGACATCCCGGTAAAAGAAGGCGATTCGCTGACGGAGCACCTCACCAGCATCATGCAGCGGTTTGCGCTGCGCAACCCACCGCCCACGCCGCCAGACATGGCGCGGAAATAAGCAGCAAAAGCACACCCGTTTTCAATACATGAACCTATCTCTCCTTGGCAAAAACGCCCTTGTGGGCGGCGCAAGCGCAGGCATCGGTCGCGCCGTAGCAGTCGCGCTCGCCGCGCTGGGCGCCCAGGTCACTTTGATGGCGCGCACAGAATCGGCCTTGCAGGAAACGCTTGCCTCGCTCGACACTTCGCAAGGCCAACGGCACGGCTATCTCGTGGTTGATTTCTCCGACAGCCAAGGGCTTTTGGCCGAAGTGACCGCCTTGCTCGAACGCCAACCCATGCACATTTTGGTGAACAACACGGGCGGCCCGGCGGGCGGCCCCATCACCGAAGCGCGGGGCGAAGCGTTCTTGATGACCTACCACAACCATCTGATCTGCAATCAACTTTTGGCGCAAGCCGTACTGCCCGGAATGAAAACCGAAGGCTACGGGCGCATCGTCAACATCATCAGCACCTCGGTGAAAGAACCTTTGGACGGGCTGGGCGTGTCGAACACCACGCGCTGGGCCGTGGCGGCTTGGGCCAAGACTTGGGCCAACGAAGTCGGCCAATTCGGCATCACGGTGAACAATGTGCTGCCCGGCTACACCCGCACGGGAAGGCTGGAAGAGATCATCGAAAAACGCGCTGCGGCGAGCGGGGCGACCCGGGAATCGGTGGAAAGCCAGTTCAAAAGCCAAGTGCCGATGCGCCGTTTTGCCGAGCCAGCCGAAGTGGCCGCAGCGGTGGCGTTCCTCGCTAGCCCGGCGGCTTCGTATATCAACGGGATCAATCTGCCGGTGGACGGTGGGCGGACGCGAAGTTTGTGAGAGGGGTGAGAGGGGTGAGAGAGTGAGAAGGCTATCCATTACCCACAGAATTCTGATCTGCTTTTGAAGCCCAATTCCCTTCGGGAATTGGGGGTTAAAGCCTGAAAAGTATTCTGTGGGTAATGGATAGCGTGAGAGGGTGAGAGACGTGAGAGCGCTCCCCCATCACCTTCTCACGTCTCTCACCCCTCTCACGCTCTCTCACAAACTCTGGCATAATTCCACGAGCACGCCGCCAGAGGATTTTGGGTGGAGGAACGCCACGAGTTTGTTGTCCGCCCCGCGCTTAGGCTCGCGGTTGATCGGCACAAAACCTTCGGCTTCGAGGCGCGCTATTTCTGCGCGGATGTCGTCCACCTCGAAAGCGATGTGGTGAATGCCCTCGCCGCGCCTTTCGATGAATTTGGCGATGGGGCTTTCCGGGTCGCTGGCTTCCAACAGTTCGATCTTGCTCTCCCCGATGTGGAAAAACGACGTGGCTACGCGCTCGCTTTCCACCGCCTCCACCTTGTAGTGCGCTTCGCCGAGGAGTTGGCGGAAAAGTTCGTTGCTCGCGCCCAAGTCGCGCACAGCGATGCCGATGTGGTCTATTCTGATCATGTTCAAATGTCAAAAACGAAACCCTCGTTGACGAACTGCCCATACTTTTCGCGGTCGAACTTGTAGAGTTTTGCGGGGCGGTGCGCCACGCCCTCTTGCATTTCGGGGCATTCTACGAGGAGGTTCATGGAAAGGATTTTCTTGCGGAAGTTGCGCTTGTCGAGGTTCTTGGGCAGGCGCAGCACGGAGTCGTACAGCAGTTGAAGTTCGGTGAGCGTGAATTTTGGCGGGAGCAACTCGAAGCCGATGGGGGCCGTGCGCACTTTGCGCTTGAGCCGCCGGAGGCAACTTTCCAGGATTTCGTTGTGGTCAAAAGCCAGTTCGCCCACCTTGCTCACGCTGTGCCATTGCGCCGATTGGGCAAACGAAGCGGCCGTGACGGTGTAGTTGCTGATCTTGATAAGCGAAATGTACGCCACCGTAATGACCCGGCCCAAGGGGTGGCGGTTCACGGCGCCAAAAGTCTTGACCTGCTCGAGGTACACCCCGCGCAGCCCGGTGAGTTGTTCGAGCACACGCTCGGCGGCGGTGTCGAGGTCCTCGTTGGGATACACCAAATCGCCGGGCAACGCCCATTTGTCTTTGAACGGAGTCTGGCCGCGCTGGATGAGCAGCACTTTCAGGTCGCCGCCATCAAAGCCAAAAATCACGTTGTCAACCGAGAAAGCAGATTTAAAAAAGGATTCAACTTCGCCAACAGTGTCCATTGTGTGCCGGATGTTTTCGCGGCCAAAAGTAGGCCTTATTGTCATTTTTACACCAAACCCCTTCGGGAGATTTTTTGCCTATGGATGACCATTTCCTTTTGGAAACAAAGCTGCACTTATCAAGCCCGTCTGATTTTTTTTTGAAAAAATAGTATGTTTGGGGGGCGTACCTTTGCCTAATCCTAATTTTCCTGTTTGGCAAAGTTGTTGCACAACCAGGCAAGGGAAATCCAAAACGAAAACCTTCAAGCCGATTCATACTATGCAGATCGACATCCCAGCCCACATCGAAAAACTCCTTTTCCTGCACGATGCGCTCGTCATCCCCGGTTTCGGCGGGTTCACCGCCACACGCACTCCGGCCTCTACCGACTATGTGGGCGGCACGGTCAACCCTCCTGCCAAGACCCTATCCTTCAGCGAAAACCTGACGGTGGACGATGGCCTGCTCACTGCCGACATCGCCGATGCGCACAGCCTCTCGCTCGAAGACGCAGGCAGCGCGGTAGCAGAATTTGTGGAAAAAATGTGCGCCCTGCTCGATCAGCGCGAAATCGTGACCCTGCCTGGCGTGGGCAGGCTCTACAAAAACTACGTCCAGAAAATCCAGTTCCTGCCCGACGCAACCAACTTCAACGCAGCCTCTTATGGCTTGCCGCCCTTGCAGTTTTCGCCCATTGCGCGTTCGCGCGAAGTGGAACAAACGCCCGAACCGCCCGTCAACATTCCCGGTTCGGCCAGCGCAAGCCCCTCCAATGCTCCAACTTACACCCCGCCGCCGCCCATGCCCGAACCCACCTACGCGCCAGAGCGTACGGGCAGAGGCTCAAGGGCAGGCACGGCATTGGGCATTTTTTTGCTGTTGGCTGCTTTTACGGCGGGCATCTGGTATTGGCAGCACAAGAAAAGAATGGCGGAAGAAGGGCGGGCGACCAGCCCCGAAATTGTAAAAACTTCCCCTCCAGCCAAGGAAGAAAAAACGGCAACACAAACTCCTCCGGCAAAAGGCAACACAGAGGTGCCCGCAGCAGACCCCGACCAAGCGGCCCAAGAATCGCTCGAAGCAAGGGAAAAAGCCGCCCGCGAAAAGTTGAACCTTGCCCGCAACGGGCGCGAGTGCATCCTCATCGTGGCCTCTCTGTCAGACACGAACAATGCCGACAAACTTCGCAAAATGCTTACCGAAGAAGGGTACGAGGAGTTTTATCAGCGAAATGGCAAGACCCACATAGTGGGCATCCGCTTCCAATACCTCAAGCCCACCGAAATAGAGGAGAAAAAGAAGGCGCTCATGGCGCTTACCGGCGTGAATTTTATTGCGGTTAGAAAGAAGTAGGCACGTCACACCCCCTTTATGCCTGCCTGACGGTAGGCAGGCTGAGCGCTACCCGCTTCCGCGCATAGTCCACTTGAAAGGCGGGAGATTGAATTCCCTTAATTTTGGTTCAACTGATTTGAGGGGCCACTTTTGTCAAAATATTCCTTGTTATGGAAGCCTACAAAACGATCCTTACCAAAGATTCAACTCAATTCCCGACCATACAAAGCAAACAAGTTTTGTCAGGGGTGAAAGCAGCCGCCCGAACCTTTGACCTTGATGCCCAAGTGGTGTTGTTTGGCTCGCGCGCACGGGGTGATGCCCGTAAGGATTCCGACTATGATTTTTTGATACTGCTCCATAAGCCTGTAGATTTTCAATTGAAAAGGCAGGTTCTGGACAAACTCTACGAAGTTGAATTGCAGACAGACTGCATCATCGGTGCTTTGATAGAAAATACAGATGATTGGCAACTGATGGAACATTCCCCCATTTTTTCAGAAATAAAAAACGAAGGGGTATTGGTATGAATTTTTCCAAAAAAGACATCGTTCATTACCGTCTTGAACGCGCCCGCGAAGCACTCTCCGAAGCAGCCCTGCTCAGAGATGGAGGCAAGTGGTTGGCCACCGTTAATCGGCTATACTACGCTTGCTTTTATGCTATTTCGGCCTATTTTGTCCAACAGAATTTGAAAGCATTTACCCATTCCGGCTTGAAATCGGCTTTCAACAAGGAACTCGTGCAAGGAGGAAAGGTCGGTATTCCCGAAGGCCGCTTATTCAACCAACTCTTTTCTTTTCGGCAAGATGCGGACTACAAAGACTTCGTGCAATTCAGCGAGGAGGATATCGCTCTGCTCCTCCCGGAAGTAGAAAATCTTGTAGCGGTATTGGAAAAATTGGTGTTGGAGGGAATGGAATAATCTTTTCTCACACCCCCTTCATGCTCAGCGCTACCCGCTTCCGCGCATAGTCCACCTCCACCACCCGCACCGTCACCTGCTGGCCCAGCGACACCACCTCCATCGGGTCGCGCACAAACTTGTCGGACAACTGCGAGACGTGCACAAGCCCCGAATCCTTCACCCCGATGTCCACGAAAGCCCCGAAGTTCGTGATGTTCGTCACGATGCCCGGCAGCACCATGCCGGGGTGCAAGTCGTCGAGGCTGCGCACGTTGGCAAACTCGAACGATTTGGCCGCACCGCGCGGGTCAAGCCCCGGCTTTTCGATCTCTTTCAGAATGTCTTTCAGGGTGGGCAAGCCCACGTCGCCGCGCACATATTTTTTTAGGTCAATGCTGGCGCGTTTTTCTTTGTCCTGTACCAAGTCAAGGACTTGGCAGCCGAGGTCGGCGGCCATTTCCTCCACCAGTGCGTAGCGTTCGGGGTGCACTGCCGTGTTGTCGAGCGGGTTTGCGGCTTCGCGGATGCGGAGGAATCCCGCGCACTGCTCGAAGGCTTTGTCGCCGAGGCGCGCTACTTTTTTCAAATCGCTCCGCTTTCGGAACGCGCCATTCTCGGCGCGATACTCTACGATGTTTTTGGCCAGCACCGGGCCGAGGCCAGAGACGTACGTCAGCAAATGCTTGCTCGCCGTGTTGAGGTTGATGCCCACCGCGTTCACGCAACTTTCCACCGTGCGGTCGAGGCCGTCTTTGAGTTTGTTCTGGTTCACATCATGCTGGTATTGGCCTACGCCGATGCTTTTGGGGTCAATCTTTACCAATTCGGCCAGTGGGTCCATCAGCCTGCGGCCAATGCTGACCGCGCCGCGCACCGTGATGTCTTCCTTCGGGAATTCCTCCCGCGCCGCTTCGCTGGCGGAATAAATGGATGCCCCTGCTTCGTTGACTTGGAATATCTCGACGGGCGTTTCAAACTTTATTTTCCGCAAAAAATCCATCGTCTCGCGCCCAGCCGTGCCGTTGCCGACGGAGATGGCCTCGATGCCAAATTTTTCTGCCAAATGTTCGATCTCTGATTGTGCTTCAAAAGGATTGTGCAGGAAAATGGCCGTGTAGTGGAGCAGGGTGCCGCTCGCATCCAAGCAAACGACTTTGCATCCGGTGCGGAAACCGGGGTCAACGCCCATCACTTTTTTCTCGCCGAGCGGGGCGGAGAGCAGCAATTGGCGCAGGTTTTCGGCAAACACGCGAATGGCTTCCAGGTCGGCTTTTTCCTTAGAGGCATTGCGGAACTCGGTCTCGATGCTGGGCGCGAGCAGCCGTTTGTAACTGTCTTTCACAGCCATGCGCACTTGGCTGGCGGATTCGCCCACGCCCACCACGAATTGCCGCTCCAAATCCATCACCGCTTGCTCCTCGTCAGGCCCAATGCCTACGCGCAGAAAACCTTCTTCCTCGCCCCGGCGCATGGCGAGCAGGCGGTGGCTGGGGCATTTTTTGAGCGGTTCGCTCCACTCAAAATAGTCGCGGTATTTCGCGCCCTCCTCATCCTTGCCCTTTACCAAACGGCTGGCGATCACGGCGTTTTTGTCAAAATGGTGGCGCACCCGGTTGCGGGCTTTCATGTCCTCGCTCACCCATTCGGCGATGATGTCGCGCGCGCCCTGCAGCGCGTCTTCCACCGTCGGTACCTCGTCACTCAGGTATCGCTCGGCGAGGAGTTCGACCTCAGATTTTTGTTTGTCATACTGTTGGAAAATCCTTTTTGCCAGCGGCTCCAGCCCACGCTCTATGGCCACCGTCGCGCGGGTTTTGCGCTTGGGTCGGTAGGGGAGGTAGAGGTCTTCCAATTCGGTCATGGTAGCGGCTTGTTCGATGGCGCGGTGGAGTTCGGGCGTGAGTTTGCCTTGCTCTTCGATACTGGCGAGGATGACCTCCCGCCGCTTGTCGAGTTCCTGCATTTTTTTCCAAGCGTCTTGGATGTCGCCGATCTGCACCTCGTCGAGTTCGCCCGTGGCTTCCTTGCGGTAGCGGGCGATGAAGGGGATGGTCGCGCCCGTTTCGAGGAGTTGGATGACGGCTTCGACTTTGCGGGCGGGGATGCCGGTGAGGGAGGCTATGCGTGGGGCGTAGGACATTTTGGAACGAGGAACTATGAACGAGGAACGAGGAACTATGAACGAGGAACTATGAACGAGGAACTATGAACTATGAACTATGAACTATGAGGCACTCCTTCGCACTTTGTGCTTCGGTGGGAAAGGGTTGCAAAATTCTTTTTTCGAGGGGAAATGGGCGATGTGCAAGCGGGAAAAGTTATCCACAAGATTGTCTTTTTACTTTTGCCTTTCAATCTGTGTTCATGAACGATTTAACTGTCAAGCAAGCCATCGCCCAATTCTACGAGCGCAACAACTTTGACCAAGACGGTGGTGTCACGCCGCCCGTGGTGTGGCTCAAACTCGGCCCTATCCCGCTCCCGATTTTCAACATTCCGTCGCGCCGGAGAGCCTTGCGGATGCACGACATCCACCACGTCGTGATGCGTTATCAAGCCACATGGAAAGGAGAGGCCGAAGTGAGTGCATGGGAAGTGGCTTCCGGGGGCTGGGGGCGACTGTGGTATGTGTGGGGCATCGTGCTGTCGGGGCTGGCGCTGGGGGTTGTCTTTTTTCCAAGGGCTACCCGCGTGGCGTTTCAAAATGGGCTGACCATGCGCAATGCTTTTGTCTGTGGCCTCAGCGAAGCGGAAATGCTCGGCATGAGTGTGTCAGCATTGCGAGAAAAATTGGAAACGGGTGTCCATACGGGGCGCAGTTATTTCCTGTGGGCTTTGCTGAGTGTGTCATTGGTGGCGATTCCAGCGGTGTTGGGCGTGTTGGTGTTGTGGGTGGTTTGGGGATAATTTGGATTCAACGCAGGAAAAATCCATGCGATGGACCGTCGGAAAAGCATTTGGCGATTTTTACCTGAACAGCGGTTCAAAAATTTACAAGACAGATGAATGTGCGCCCACTCCCACATGGCAGCTTTCCTCTTTGACTGCCAATAGATGGGGCGACACGCTTTTTCAATCTGGGAGCAAAGCCTTCGCCTATCGAAAGAATTGCGTGGGCTGCAAAGTCTTTGTCTCTGATGACGGCGAAACATGGTCAGAGGCCGGGTTCAATACTGCGGGGGTTTTGTATGTCTTTGGCGATACGGTCATTCAATTGCAGAAACAGAAAGTGCGGTTCTCCACCGATTTTGGCGCCAGCTGGAGCGAGCGGGTTTTCCCGCCAGATTTCGATTTTTCTTGGGTGACGTTTGAAAACCACAAACTTATCGGGCTGAACGAACTCACCACTGGTCTGCAATGGCTGGTTTGCGACGACCTGTTGCATTCCGATAGCCTACCGAGTTGGAAAGGAGAGTGCGTCGTCACAAAACCCTATCACGCCTCCGTGTCCTTCGTGGTGAAATAAATTCGCCGAGGTACTTATCCGCTATTGACGCAAGCTGAACGACATCATCATTTTCACTTTCACAGGCCGGTCTTTGTAAATGCCGGGCGACCAAGCGGGCATTTCTCGAACCGCTTCCATGCATCTTTGGGAGGTGTCCGTGGGCACCCATGTTGGAAAGGGCTGGGCGGGTTCTGTCGCTTCAATTTTGCCTTCTTTCGTCACAGAGAACTTGACAAACAGCGTGTTTTGCGTCACTTCGCCCGGCTTTGAAAGCAGGTCGGCAATCGAATTTTGCAGGTAGTCATTCAAAGAAGCCGTGCCGCCGGGGAATTCCGGGGCCACATCGGTGACCAGAAAAACCGTTTCGCCCAGGTCGTCCACAAAAGGGGCGAGGTCGGTTTTGGGCGATTCTGTGG
>JBJXFT010000438.1:0-10401 GCA_046155725.1 Saprospiraceae bacterium | reverse complement strand
AGCAGGCGGTTGTTCGGGAGGCCGCCGTTTGTGATCGTCAGCGAAGTGGCGTTGTAAGTGGTTTGGTAAAAAATGCGGGGCGTGAGGTTGCTGAGCAGGAATATTTCTACGGCATAGAAAGTAGCGTTCGGCACGGGATTCCAATGCAGCGTGATGTTGTCGTACTGCACGGTTTGGGAGTCGATGGGCGCGGTGAGTTGCACCGTTGCGTCGTCCAATATTTCGACGCCAGGCTCGGTGACCTGCAAGTACGAAGCATGCTCGTCTTGGAGGTTGAAGCGCATGGCGGCCACTTGCTCATCGGTAAAAATCGCCCCGCATTGGTCGTAGGAATAGCCCATGATAAGGGTGCCATCAGAGCGGAATGCCACGCCGTTGGGGTCGTGCTGCAGCGTGTTGCTTTCTGCATCTGCATTGCAAGGCCAACGGTCATGGAGGTAGTCGGGGCGGGTGTCGCAAAAAAAGTCGCCCGAAGAGTAGCAGTTAGAGCCGTCCGTTTTTTCCACTTCTTTCGCCCATTGGCCGCTGCCGATGGCTTCGGGGGCAGGTTGGGCATAGTCCCATTCAAAATCTTCCCAACCATAAAAAGGGTGCGGCAACGATAAGTGGTGGCCCGCTTCGTGCGCCCAAGTCCGGTTGCCTGGGCCGGAGCAGTTTTTGCCCAGCACGATGGCATCTAACCAAGAGTAACCGCAGGCGCCTGCAGGATTGGCGACGATGTAGGCGTTGATACGGTCGGGGAGTTCGTTGCTTTCTATGAGGTCAGCGCCCCCGTCCCAATCGTGGTCGTGCCAAGCCGAGTTGTTCAGGTAGCGCACCGCGTCGCCGGGTTGGAGGTAAAAACGGATTCGGGTGGGGGCAAAATGCTCGTTCATCTGGCACACCGAGAGGATGGCCTGTTCGAGTTGGTAGTAGCCCGTGCCGTTGTCAGTGCCAGTGATTTGGAGCGTGATGGGCACATAGAGCCAAGCGGTGTCGCCGTCGCCGCGCTCGGCGGCTATGGCCTCGCGGTTTTGGCGGTAATAGTCGAACCAGGGGGTGATGCCTTTTGTGCCGCACCAGCCGGGCTGTTGGGCAAAGGCTGTTGCGGCATTCAGCGTGAGCGCAGCCAGCAGGGAGTAAAGTTTGAATCGCATCTTACAGCAGGTGGTTGGTTTGTCGGGCAAATGTCTGGTTTCCCCTCGGAGTTTCCCAAACTGTTTTGCAAACAGACAATGGGCGACAGAAAAATGCGGTAGCAAGTTTCAAGGAACAAGTTGCAAGTAGAGTTTCCCGCTGCGCTTTGTGTTCCTGGCTGTCGGCAGTAAGGAGCATCTGCTGCGGCAACAAAAAATCAAGTTTGAGAAAACCGTGTTCTGCTTCGGTTCGTATATTTTGCGGACTTTTGGGGAATTTGAGGGTTCGACTATAGTCGAAGATTCGATTTTTGAAGATTGAATCCGATTGATTCGATTGGGAATCATGCTTGAGCGAAGTTAGTTTTTCAAAACCCTGTCTGCCGACAGGCAGGCACTTTGCGTTGACCATAATGCCCAATGTTCAGGAGTCGAACGCCCGCCCATCCGTCCGTCAAAAATTAAAAATTCAAAAAGATGAAACCATCTACTCGCCGTACCCTCTATGCTGCGCTGACCGTGTTCAGCCTCGTTTTTGCCGCCTTTATTTTCTTCAATGGCAAAGACAAAACAGAATTCCCCACCCTCAAAGACCGCACGGGCGTGCTCGCTCAAGACCCCGAATGGCCTACTGTGAAAGCCAATTATGAAAAACTCCTGAAAGAACTCGAAGCCAAACCTGGGGACAAAAAAACCCTGCTCCAACTCGCCAAAACCTTTATGCAGGAAGGCCGCGTGACGGGCAATTTCTCTTACTACAACAAGGCCGCGCTCGACCTCGTGGACATGGTGCTGGCAACGGAGCCCACGCATTTGGAGGCTATTTGCCTCAAAGCGATGACTTTCCTCTCGCAGCACCGATTCGCGGAAGCGAAAGAACTGGCCGAAAAGGCCAAACAGATCAACCCCCACTATTCCTTTGTGTACGGCCTGCTCTGCGATGCCAATGTGGAACTCGGCAACTACACCGATGCCGTGGCCGCTGCCGACAAAATGGTGAGCACCCGGCCCGACATCCGCTCGTACTCTCGCGTGTCGTACCTCCGCGAAATCCACGGCGAGGTGCCGGGCGCCATCGAAGCCATCCAAATGGCGGTGTCGGCAGGCTACCCCGGAGCCGAGGACAAGTGCTGGGCGCGCATGGTGCTGGCGCACCTGTACGAAGATACCAATGCGCTCGACAAGGCTGAGGAGCAATACCTGACCGCTCTGGCCGAACGCCCCGACTATCCCTTCGCGCTGGCGGGCTTGGGCAAAATAGCCCGCTACAAAAAAGACTACCCGAAGGCCATCGAACACCTCGAAAAGGCAAAATCGGTGATGGCCGACGCTGCTTTTTTTGAGGAACTGATTGACCTTTACCGCCTCAACGGCCAAACGGAAAAGGCCGACGAATGCGCCCGCATCACGATTGACGCGCTGCTGGCCGACAATATTTCGGCGGCAAAAGACAAAAGCCTTGGCCACTATTCCGACATGGAACTGGCGCAACTTTACCTGCAAACCAATCAGTTGGAAAAGGCGCTCAAGCACGCAAAGGTGGAGCAGCAGCGCCGCCCCGAAAACATTGACGCTTGCGAAACGCTGGCACGGGTGTACTTCAAAATGGGCAAAGCCGCCGAAGCCGCCCCGCTCTTGGAAACCGCCCTGCGCACCAAATCGCAAAAGCCGGAGCGGCTGGTACTGGCCGGGCAGGTGAAAATCGCCACGGGCCAACAGGCCGAAGGCGAAGCATTGGTGGCCAAGGGGATGGCTTTGAAGCCTTACATGGAAATGTAAAACGAGTGAGGGAGCGCTCCATCGCCGCGTTCAGGATTACACGCTAAGAAAACACCCACCCACAGCATGAAAAAAATCTTCCTCCTGCCCGCCGCCGCAGCCTTGTCAAAGACTTGGGCGAAGGCTACCCTGCTCTTGCTTTTTCTCGCATGGGCTTATGCCAGCCAAGCCCACACCATCGACTACGAACTGGCCTCTCTTTCGCAAACGGATGTGGGCTGGACGTACCTGAAACTCGGCTTTGAGCACATTGTGCCGCTCGGCATTGACCATATCCTGTTCGTGCTGAGCATATTTTTCTTGAGCACACGGCTGAGCACCATCATCTGGCAGGCCACGACTTTCACCGTGGCGCATTCCATCACACTCGGCCTGGCTATGTACGGCTACATCGAGCCGTTGCCTGCTGTGGTGGAGCCCATCATTGCGCTTTCCATCTTTTTTGTGGCGGTGGAGAATATGCTGGTGACCGAATTGAAGCCGAGCCGCATAGGCATCGTGTTCGTTTTTGGGCTGGTGCACGGCATGGGTTTCGCAGGCGCGTTGTCGGAGTTGGGCTTGCCGCCCTCGTCGTACATGTCCGCTTTGTTGAGTTTCAATGTGGGCGTGGAGTTGGGCCAAGTGGCCGTCATCCTTGCGGCGTACTTCCTTGTAGGCCGTTGGTTTTCAAAAGAAAAATGGTATCGCAGTTATGTAGTCAATCCCGTGTCGGCAGTCATTGCGCTCATTGCGCTTTACTGGACGGTGGAGCGGACTTTTGGGTAAGAGCCGATTGATTCGATTTTTGAAGATTAAGTCCGATTGATTCGATTGGGAATCAGTGCTTGAGCGCAGTTCGTTTTTCAAAACCCTGTCTGCCGAGAGGCAGGCGCTTTGCGTTGACTATAAGTTTAGGATTATCTCTTTGCCAACTCAATGATGAAGCCCCAAAAGGGCAATCAAAACCCCGGCAACTTGTCCAGCAACCGACGCAACAAATCAGGCCGGAAACCGGCAATGAACCCGATGAACGACACCACGCCCGCTACGCGGAAATACTGCTCCTTCGTGGTGGTCTCGAAAGGTTGGTCCATCAGCAGGAAAGCCCCGGCCATCAGGGAAAGATAGAAAAGCAAGCCGGCCACCGCCCCGCCGAGTATGCGCGAGCGTTCTTTTTCGGGCCGTATTTGTTCCTGCCCCACTTCAAAACTGCGCAAAAGCGAGCGGCACAAGGCGCCGCTCAAGCCAGCCAGAATGGACAGAAATGCGAGGTTGGTTGGAATCCACGCCGACACGATGAGCAAGAAATCGCCCACATCGAAGTGCTGCGCGAGTTTTTGGCGGAGCGGGTTGGAGTCCACGAATGCGCCGATGCAAAACGTGAGCAGCCAAAGCAGGAGAGCGACAAGCGTGAAAAGGTATTTTGAAATCATGAGTTAGGGTGGTTTGAAGGTTTGATGGTTTGAAGGTTTGAAGGTTTGAAGGTTTGAAGGTTTGATGGTTTGAAGGTTTGATGGTTTGATGGTTTGATGGTTTGAGGGTTTGATGGTTTGATGGTTTGATGGTTCGGGGGGTAGCGTAACAAACCCTCAAACCCCAGCAAACCCTCAAACCTCCAAACCATCCTAAACCTTTTTCCCCGGCATTTGCGCATCTACTTTTCGCGCGTCGTTTTGGCGCTGCTTGAGGATGTTGATGTATTCGCGTGCCTTTTTGTTGCCATACTCGTTCCAGGATTTTTGCGCCCAATCGAGCGCGATATCGAGGTTCCCGTTTATTTCGGAGGCCACTGCCATGTTGTAGGCGGCGCGCCCAGCGGCTTTTCGGTTGGCGCCCGCGCTGGCGATTATCTTTTTCCACAGCGTGGTTGCCTTTTCCATCTCGCGGTCTTGCAAGTACTTCGCAGCCCTTTTCATGTGGTCTTTGAAGCCTTTGGCCTTGTGATAATAGGCGCGGCTGATGTTGACGTAGATGGGGGCGATGCGCGCGCCGTATTCGATGCCCACGTTGTAGGCCACGTCGCGGGTCACATCCAATTGCGAAGGGAGGTTGCTGAGCGCGGCGCGCTCGGTGCTGCCGCTGCCGCTGCGTTCGAGGTAATCGTCCGTGACGTATTCGTCCAGAATGATTTTCGTCTTCGGGTCGTAGAGCCGCCAACCGATGCGAACGCCTGTGCGCTGCTGCGAGCGGTAGGTAGTTACGGTGTATTTTTTGCCCGTTTTGTCCTTTCTGGTTTCTGTGTAGGGGCGGGCGCTGCGCGAATTGTCGGAGTCAAACGACTCGATGGTCACCACGGCATTTGTGCCATAGTCGCGGCAGATTTTTTCCACTTCGTGCCAATCCATTGGGTACGGCATGCTTGCTCCGGCTTTGCTGCCTTCCATTTCTATGCCGGTGCTTTTTACCTGAAAACGTGGCGTGCGGGTGAGGGCGTTGGTGAGGCCGTCCACGGCGGTTTGGCGGCTGCGGCGGTCTTGGCCGATCTCTTCGCCCGTGAACAAGCCCTCCAAAAAGTTGGACCAGCCGTTGGAAGGTTTGCTGCGGTCCACGATGGCGACGGTGGTGATGTGCTCCGGCAGGGTCATCTGCGCTGGCTGCAACACGCGAAGGGTGGTGTTGCGCATACAAGAGCCAAGACCGAGCGCGAGCAGGAAGGAGAGTTTGAACAGATTGCTTTTAGACATTGTGGTTGGGTGTTTTTGTATTGAGCGTCTCACTCTAAGTGAGACGCTCAATAGGGACAATAGGGAAGCATTGCACAGTTAGAAGTGACACTTATTGATTGAGAGTCTCACTTAGAGTGAGACGCTCAATAGGGAGAGCAGGCAGAAGTGACACTTTTTGAAAAAGTGTCACTTCTCGCTCAGCCTTCTCGCTCACTCATGCTGGCGCTTTGTACTCCCCCTGAATGGAAGATTTCACCACGCGGATAAACGTTTTTTCGTCCACCATGAGCCGTATCACGGGGCCGTCAATCTTGGTGATGCGCCCGATGATGCCGGAATTGGTGACGACTTCCATGCCTTCTTTGAGGCTTTCCACAAATTTTTGCTGGTCTTTCTGCCGCTTGATTTGTGGGCGGATGAGGAAGAAGTAGAAAACGACGATGATGAGGAGGGGGAAAAGCATCCCGAGGAGCGGGTTGCTGGCGGCTTGCAGAATCAGAGTGTACATTGCTAATTGTTGATTGCTAATTGTTGATTGCTAATTGTTGATTGGTTACTTCAATTTCATCTGTACAAAATAAGGATGCTCTGGGTTGACAATGAGTTCTTGGCGTTGCGGGTGAATCAGAACATCCATGTCCTCTAAAGGGATAGCGCCGAGCAGTGCTTCGCTTTTGCCCGGCAAAATCATGGCATTGCACATCGTTCGGCGGTTTTTGAACCTCAGTTCTACGGAAGAAACCACCTCGAATTCTTCGATTTGCCCATTTGCCAATTGGCCTTTCCGCTTCTCTACTACCGGGAATTCCATTTGCGCTTGAATCGCCTCATTGATACAGAGCATATAGGCACCGGTATCAACCAATGCTTTCACAGGCATTCTGCGCACCTCTTCTTCGCCAATGATGTGTCGGCGCGAAAGGGCGAGGTCGTCGCCGTTTATCAGTTCTATTTCTGCATATACCAATCCCATCTGCCCAAGTTTTTTTGAAAAAAAAGCACCCCGCCAATGCCTGACAGGGTGCACAAAGATATTTTGAACTTCCCGAAAGTTTTCAACTTTCGGGAAGTTGGGGTCTTACATCTTGAACACCGCATCGTCCACGCCAGCATTCACTTTTATCTCCGTGATGCTGACTTTGAACGGAACGGGGAACACCCCGCTCACCGTCATGCTGTGCGGCATTTTCACGCCGCCCACTTCTTTGTAGTCCGTCATTTCCACCATTTGGGTGCTTGGGCTGCCGTCCATGCCTTGGCCGGTGCTGACTTCGCGGACTTTCAGGCTGGTCTTGGTGTCGTAGTATTCGGTGCTTTTTTTGCCGTCGGGTCGCTCCACTTCGAGCACGTAGGTGTTGCTGCCGTTCACTTCCTCAATGCCTTTTAGCACGAGTTTGTAACCGCCCGTTTTGTAGCCGGCTTCTTTGCTGAACATCGCTTGCTCCTTTATGTCGCCGAGTTGTTCGCCTTCCAAGGCTTCGGTCTGGCCCATAGCGGTCCGGAAACCTTGTGCGCCGTCGTACACCTGTTTTTGCATCGCTTGGCCGCCCATGCTCATCTCTAACGCGATTTTGTTGCCGCCTTTTTGGTAGGTCTTGATGCCGAAGGCTGGGCCGCGCACCTGCATATCTGCGGTGGACTGCAAATCTTTGATCGCGCCTATTTTGCCCCTGCCGCCAATGGCATTGAGGTAATCCTCCACCACCTGCTCGGCCGTGAGGCCGGGGGGCAGGGTGGCGTCGTTCGTCTTGACGGGATTGCCAAAAGCGTCGTAGAAATTGATTTTGCCATCGGCTGAAAACTGCTTCACCCGCTCGGCCACATCGTCCTTGTTGCCCACCACCACGATGTGCGCGCGGTCGGGGCGGATGTACTTTTTGGCCATGGCCTGCACTTCCTCAGCGGTCACGTTTTGCAGCACTTCGAGGTACTTTTCGTAGTAATCGGCGGGGAGTTTGTAGCGGGCGGTGTTCAGGGCAAAAGTGGCCACGGTGCCAGGCTCTTCGAGGCTTCGGGAGAAATTGCCGGCCATCACATTTTTGACCACTTGCAATTCGTCGTTGCCCACTTTTTCCTCCGCCATGCGGCGCATTTCTTTTAACGCTTCCACGATGCTGCTGTCCGTCACCGCATTGCGCACGCTGGCCGAGGCGTTGAACGAACCGACCAATTTGTCTGGGTTCAGCGAACTGCCCGAACCGTACGTCCAGCCGTGGCCTTCGCGCAGGTTGTTGTTGAGGCGGCTGTTGAAATAGCCGCCGAGGATTGCATTGGTCACGCGGCCCCGAATCACGTCGGGCGTTCCGGGCTGCAAGTCAACGGGGTAGGTGATGTTGATGACCGACTGCACCGCGCCGGGTTTGTGGACAAAAGCCACTTGGGTCTTCTCTGGCGGGCGCGGGATGCCGTAGGCGTGCACCGGCGCGTCGCCCTTGGCCCATTTGCCAAAATACTGCCTGGCCTGCTTTTCGGCCTGCGCCTTCGTCACGTCGCCCGTCACCACGAGGTACGAGATGTTGGGTTTGAAATAGTTTTTGTAATGGTTTTTGATTTGGTCGAGGTTGATTTTGGCCAGCGTGGCATCGGTCATGATTTCGCCGTAAGGATGGCCTTTCCCGTAGCGGACCACGGGGCCCACGTTGCCCGCAATGGCGCTCGCATCGTTTTTCTGCGAAGCCAAGCCGCTCTCGGCGCGCTTCTTTGCCTTGTCAAGTTCTTCCTGCGAGAACACAGGGTTCAAAAGCACGTCGGCCATGATGACCAGCAACTTGTCGCTGTGCTTGCTCAGGCAACTGCCGCTCAGCCCGTTGGCATCCGAGCTGAAAGACGCGCCGAGAAAATCCACCTGCTCGTCTATCTGCGCCTTGGTGCGCGTGGCGGTGCCTTTGGCGAGCAGTTCGCCCATCATGTCGAGGTAGCCCGCCGCGTCTTTTTCCAGCACCGGGTCTTTGTCCACAAACAGGCGGTACGACACCGCCGGCAGTTTGTGGTTCTCCACCACGATGACCGTCAGGCCGTTGTCAAGTTTGAACGTTTCGGCTTTTCCGATTTGGACTTTGGGGGCCGTGCCTGCTGCGGGCGATTTTTTGCGCACATCGCCCGTGGGCAACGGAATTTGCGGAGCCTTGCTCGCCGAAGCGACGGGGGCCGGCATCGGAACAGGTTTTGAACCGCTCGCCCTGTCTCCCGTTTTGGGCGAACAAGCCGCCACGAACAGCGCGAGCGTTAGGAGGGGAAAGAGTATTTTTTTCATTGAAAATCAATTTTGATTGGTGATTTGGTTAGTGGGTGATACGGTTATTTGAAGGCCTGGGCTTGGTCACTCGAGTTAGGAACAACGTTTACTAAACTTCCAAAAGTTTAGTAAACGTCTCACGCAATCAACAATCAACAATTATCAATCAACAATTACCAATCAAGGCTTCGCCGGCTGTGGCATCCAGTACAGCACCACGCGGGCGTTTTTGTTGAAATACTTGTTGGCGGCAGCGCGGATGTCCTCGCGGGTCACTTTGCGGTAGCGCTCCAGTTCGGTGTTGATGAGCGCCGCGTCGCCGTAGTACATCTCGTATTGGGCGAGGCTCTCGGCGATTCCGGCCACATTGTCGTTGGCGCTCACGAAGTCGTTTTCCACCTGGTTTTGCAGTTTTTGGAATTCCAGTTCTGAAATCAAGTTGGCCTGCACATCCGCAATTTCAGCGTCCATGCTTTTTTCGAGGTCTGCGGGTTCCACGCCGAGGTTGGCAATGCCTAAGCAGATGTTGGCACCGGGGTCTTCGAGTTCGAGCGGGAACGAGCCGGCGAACACCGCCTTTTGCTGCTCGTCCACGATGCTTTTCTGCATCCGGCTGCTCTCGCCTTGGCTGAGGAGCATTCCGAGCATTTTCACGGCATAAAACTCCTTCGTTCCCTGCGCCGGGATGTGGTAGGCAAAGATGACGGCGGGCAATTGCACATTGTCGTACAGCGTGTCTCGAAGGGTGGAAGTCATGGGCGGCTCCTGTGGGAATTTGCGCTGTATCTCGCCCTTGCCGCGCGGGATGTCTTTGAAATACACGTCAATCAGCCTCTTGGTCTGCTCCACGTCCAAGTCGCCCGCAATGCTCAGGATGGCATTGTCCGGGCGGTAAAAATCTTTGTAAAACGTCTTGTAGTCAATCTCCTGCGCCGCGTTGATGTCTTCCATCGAGCCGATGGGCGTGCTTTTGTAAGGGTGCACGCGGTAGAGGCGTTTGATGGTTTCTTCGAGCACCAATCCGTAAGGGCGGTTTTCGTAGTTTTGACGGCGCTCTTCTTTTACCACCTGGCGCTGCGTTTCCACGCCAATCTGTTCCACCTTGGCGTGGAGCATCCGCTCGCTTTCGAGCCAGAGGCCGAGGGCGAGTTGGTTGCTGGGCAGCAGCTCGTAGTAGTAGGTGCGGTCGAAGGAGGTGTTGGCGTTGTTGGTGCCGCCCGCCTTGTTGATGTAGTCGTCAAATTCACCGCGCTTGATGTTGTCTGAGCCTTCAAAAAGCAGGTGCTTGAAGAAGTGGGCAAAGCCAGTGCGGTTGGGTTTTTCGTTTTTGGAGCCGACGTGGTACATGACTGACACACACACGTTGGGCGTGGTGTGGTCTTCATGGAGCAGGACTTTGAGGCCGTTGGGCAGGTCGTACTCCGTGAAAGAGATGTTTTGGCCGAAGGCCGTGCCGCTGAGCGCAAGGCAGAGCGCGGCGGGCAGGAGAAGTCTTTGCATGGTGGTGTGCGTGTGTTGATTTGTGGAATGGGTGATTTGGGGATGCGGGGATTTGTTGATTTAGGGGTGCGGTGATTTGGGCGGGGCAAAGGTGACAAACCGCCCTGCGGGGTTGCACGGGTTTCGA
>JBJXFT010000434.1:0-13567 GCA_046155725.1 Saprospiraceae bacterium | reverse complement strand
GCCGCAGACGTAAAGGCCATTGGGGTTTTGGGTCGAGATGACTACGTTTTGAGCCAACATAGTGGCCGAAAAAGCCAAAAGGGAAAGGGCGAGGGTAAAATTTTTCATTCTTAGTGGATATTTGTTGAACATGGTGAAACCGCAGTGTGATAGGAGTTTTCAAACACGAAGGAACATGAGTCATCCGAATTTTGCAAAAAGCCGCGAAGTATCGATTCAACCCACGACTTCAGTCGTGGGGCTGTATATGCTACAAAGCGAAACCCAACCGATTTATCGGTTTGTTGTATAAAACCGATAAATCGGTTTAATAACGCAGGGCTTGGAGCAGGCCCACGACTGAAGTCGTGGGTTGAAAAAATTCGGGATGACTCATGTTTCTTAGTGTTTTCAAACTATCGAACACGATGTACTTGGTGTCTTAGTGTTTTCAAAAAAGACGCGCTGAAAGGGCTGCGCCCCAATTCTCGCGCCCAAAGTAAGCACAGCCCGATGAACGAAAAAAGCAATTTAGTGAAATGACGCAGAATGGCAGCGAATGCGCTGCCCGACCGAGCAAACGGACTTGGCTGGATGACGCACAGGGGCGGGAAAAGGATGGGTGCGCCTGCGAATAAAATGGCTGGTTTTGATAAGGACTAAGCCCGGCGGCTTGGGCTGCTTTCGATCAGGCACTATACAAAAAATAGAAACAGTGTTTACCTTTGCAGCAACATGCTTGCCCCGCTTCCCTTCAGAACAGCGCGCTTAGGGCAAGCTTTCTTTTTTTACTGCCATGGCAAAACTCCCTTACGCCAAACCAGCGCTAAGCTTGGAAGCGCAATTGCAGCTGCTCAAAAATCGGGGGTTTGTCATGGAGGATGAGCCTAAGGCTCTCCACCTGCTGAGGCAAATCAGTTATTATCGTTTGAGTGCTTATTGGTATCCTTTTTTGCAGGATAAGAAAAAGCACATTTTCAAACCGGGCGCGTCTTTCGATGCTGCGTTTCGGCTTTATTGTTTTGACCGCGAACTGAGGCACCTGATTCAGTGTGAGCTGGAGAAGATAGAAATCGCCGTTAGAACCCAAGTTATCTATGTGCTGTCACATCGGCACGGGTCGTTTTGGTTTGCCCAATCGAATCTGTTTTCTAATGAAGTGCAATATGCATCCACTTTGGAAAAAATCAAGCACGAACATAGCCGCAGCGACGAATCTTTTATCAAAACTTTCAATGAAAACTATTCCGACTCGCTTCCTCCAAGTTGGATGCTATTGGAAATCGTCTCCTTCGGTACGCTTTCCCAGTTATATAAAAATCTCAAACCGGGGAGAGAAAAACGGGCAATTGCAAATTCTTTTGGCCTTTCTGACTCCGTTTTTGAAACCTGGCTTCACAGCATAGTTTATCTGAGAAATGTATGCGCCCATCATACCCGACTTTGGAATCGGGTGATGCGGATACAACCTGCGCTGCCAATAACCGTCGCGCGGACATGGTTGCTCGATCCATCTGTGAGCAATCGCCAATGTTACTTTATGTTTTCGATCATTTGCTTTTTGCTCGATACCGTCAATCCGGGGCATCGTTTCAAACAAAAATTGTCTGCCCTTTTTTCCAAATACCCGCAAGTGGACAAGCGGGCAATGGGATTCCCTGACGGTTGGGAAAATGAGCCGCTTTGGGAATAGTTGCCGTTCGAGCGCAAGGTGAATGCTTGGCTACTGAATATCGCAGTCTCTTATTTTTGCCGCAATAGGTTTATCGTACCACCACTTCCAAGTTATGCAAAACACCATAGGCCAACAGCGCACCAAAGATTTTCTGGCATCCCTCGCCACGAGCGGGCGCGTGCCGCACGCCCTGCTTTTCCTTTCGCCAACGGGTGGCGGCGGCCTCGCCCTGGCCACTGCTTTCGCCCAATTGCTCCAATGCGAAAACGCAATTCCGAATTCCGCATCCGTTGAAGGCTCATCCTTCATCGTTCATCGTTCATCGTTCAAAACCGCCTGCGGCCAATGCCCCGCCTGCCGCAAAGCCGCACAGTACGCCCACCCCGACATCCATTTTTCATTCCCGACGGTGGGGGCCAATGCCGTCAGCACCGATTTTTTGAAAGAATGGCGCGCGTTTTTGACCGAAAGCCCCTACGCCGATGCCAACACCTGGCTGCAGCGCCTCGGCGCGGAAAACAAACAGGGCAACATCAACAAGGAAGAATGCAACGCCATACTCAAAAAACTCAGCCTCAAAGCCTTCGAAGGCCGCTACAAAATCCTGCTCATGTGGCTGCCCGAATACCTCGGCAAAGAAGGCAACCGGCTCCTGAAACTCCTCGAAGAACCCCCAGAGCAGACCGTCTTCCTGCTCGTGGCCGAAAACCAAGACCTCATCTTGAACACCATCCTGTCGCGCTGCCAATTGGTGAAACTCGACCCGCTCTCCGACCAAGAAGTGGCCGAAGGGCTGGTACAACAGCGCAGCCTCGCGCCCGAACGCGCCCGCCAGATTGCCTTCCTCAGTGGCGGCGATTTCGGCGCAGCCCTCGCAGCAGCCGACGCCCCAGTGGCCGACGATGCCCAACTTTTGCTCGACTGGCTCCGCAAATGCTGGCGCGGCCACGCCGTGGAAATGGTGCGCTGGACCGAAGAATTCGCCAAACTTGGCCGCGAAAACCAAAAGCAGTTCCTCCACTACGGGCTGCATTTTTTGCGCGAACTGTTGGCGCTGACATTCGCGCCCAGTTCCATCGAAGCTGGCATGGGACTGCCCGCCGAAGGAGCGAAGGCGGGGGCGGTGAGGCTCCGCCCGGAAGAATTGGCCACCGCGCAGAACATGGCGAAAGTGCTTGATTTTGAAAAAATAGCGCAGATCGCCAGCCTCTTTAACGACAACATCTACTACATCGAGCGCAACGCCAACCCGAAAATACTTTTCTTAGATGCCTCCATTCAGATGCACCGCATCATGAAGGGGCAAACCCAAAATTGACGCATGGCCGCCTCTAATTTTTCTTGGAAAAACTTTGCCCTCCTGCTGCTGCTCACCCTGCTGGTGGGCATCGGCGAATACGCCGTGGCTTGGCAGTTCAACGATGGGAAAATCACCCAAAAAGTCGTCGGCGCGGTGTTCCTCGGCATGGCCTTGCCGAGCATCATCATCGGTGGCGGGATGCGGCTTTTCAAGCCAACGTTGCAGCGCTATTTTGCCATCGTTGCTGGAGCCTGCCTCGCTGTGGGGTTGTTGCTCTTGTTTGTTTGAGAAGTTGCTTGGCATTCAAAAATCACATTTTCAGTACACCTACCATGCTCCGCTACTACACTTTTGCCCTCCTTTTTTTGGCCGCCGCGCCCATGTCTGCCCAAGAACCGTTGAAAGAAAACCTCGCCCCGTGCGGCACCCTCGGCGTGTCGGGCTGGCTGCGCGAATACCGCTCGCGCCCGCCCGTGCCCGACCTTTTGGGAGACACCCTTTGGGTAGCCGTGCAGCCCCATCTTTTGGCAAAAGACAACGGCACCGGGAGAATCTCGACCGAAAAATTCCTCAATGCTGTTTGCCAACTGAACGAGGACTTCGCAGCCTCCAACATCCAGTTTTATTGCAAAAACAACTGGAACCTGCTGAACGAAACCGATTGGCATGCCCACAGCAGCATCCCGCAGGGCATCGAAATGATGCTGACGAACAATGTGCCGGACGCGCTCAATGCCTATTTCGTGGCCGACCCGGCGGGCAATTGCGGCTACAATCTACCCTACGGCGGCGTTGCCATCGGCCACGGCTGCACCAATTCCGGCGACCACACTTGGGCGCACGAGGTAGGCCACGCCCTCTCGCTTCCTCACCCCTTCATCGGCTGGGAGGGCAAAAGCTACAATTTCAACAACCCTACGCCGTATTCGCTGACATACGACTACACGTACTTCCACGACACGCTGGACACCCAAATACCTGCCCCGCTCGACACGGCTTTGGTGGAGTACCTGAACGGCAGCAATTGCGACCAAGCCGCCGACCTCATCTGCGACACCAAGCCAGACTACCTGAGCAACCGCTGGGAATGCGGTGCTCTAAACATGAGCATCGCCAAACAAAAAGACCCCGCCGGGGCAGAGTTCTATTCCGATGGCACCCTGTTCATGTCATACGCCGCCGACCATTGCCAAAACCGTTTTTCGCCTGAAGAAATAGCGGTGATGCGCGCCACCCTGCTCACCGAAAAAGCCAATTGGCTCGCGCCAGCCGTGCTGGAGCAAGCCATCGGCGAACCGCCCGTGGCCATCGAACCCGTGCAAGACCAGATTGTGCCGACCTTGGGCGCATTGCTCCGATGGCAGCCCGCGCCACACGCCACGCACTACATCGTGCAAGCCTCTCGCTTGGTCAATTTTGCCTACAAACAGCTGGATGTGGTGACGACGGACACCTTCGTCGTGGCTGGGCAACTCACGCCCAATTTGAAATATTTTTGGCGCGTCCGCCCGTTCAACGACTGGTACGCCTGCGCTCCGTTCACAGCATTGGCGACCTTCATGACCGCCTCGCTCAGTGCGGCTTCTGAGCCGGATGCCGATGGTTGGCGGTGCTACCCCTCGTTGCTCTTTGACGGGACGCCACTCACGCTCGAAATCCCCGACCCTTGGCGCGGCGAGGATGCTCGGTGCAAGGTGTTCGACGCAGCAGGCCGCTTGGTGTGGCAATCCCAGATCAGCCTCGGTGCTTCTCGTATAAAAATGGAAATACCTTCAGCCAATTGGCCTTCCGGGGTGTACCGCTTCATTCTCACCAGCGGGCGCGGGGTGAAAATGTGCTCGCTCGTGCGGCAGTAGGAATGTACCGGCTGCTTTAGCTGCCGGCTGCGAAGCAGGGAAGTTTTACACTCTTGTCGTGGAGGAATGTACCGGCTGCTTTAGCTGCCGGCTGCGAAGCAAGGAAGTTTTGCGCGCTCGTCGTGGCATTGCGGCGACTAAAGTCGCCGCTACATCTACTCACATCACCATTTCCAGCACCTCCGGCGTGTGCACCTCTTTGAAGTTGGGCAGGTGCAATTGGTAGAACAGCAAGAGTTGGTTCAGCAAAGCCTTGCGCTCAGGGCGCGAAAGCGCGATTTCGTGCGCGCGCTCCAAGGGGATTTCCAAGATGGCCAGCATCTGGCGCGTTTGTTCCGGCTCCAGAATGAGCGTGTGCGGCGGCGGCACGGGGCTGAACATACCGTCTTTCAGGTCAAAAAAAAGTTCGCCCGGCGTTTCGGGGTCTTGTGGCTGAAAGCCGAGAAAGCCCGCAAGCCCCAGCAAAAAGTGCAGGTGCAGGTTGGCAATCGGGTGCGGCGTAGCATCGAGCCAGCGCAGGTGGCCGAGCAAAAAATCGAACAACTCCGTGTGCTCCTCCTCCTCGTGAATGCTCTTGCGGCACACTTCGGCCATGAACAAGGCCACCGCCCCGTGCCTGATGTCGAACGGGATGACACTCCACACCTCGGCGGCGCGGAGTTCTTTCAGGCGGTTTGCGCCCGCCCCTTCGCGGTAGTACGCGACCAAATCCACCACCATCATCGGCTGAAAAAGGTTGAAAGGCATACGCGCCTTTGCGGTGCGCACACCGCCGCCGATAAAAGAGCAAAGCCCTTTTTCTTCGGTGAAAATGTCGGCGATGACGCTCGTCTCGCCGTATTTCACCGTGCGGAACACGATGCCTCGGGTTTTTATCAGCATTATTATTTTTTCTCCACAGCCGTCGAATCCACCTTCGCCGTCACGAAATAGATGACCCGCGTGAGCCACTTGGAAGTGTCTGGTTCTTGGCCGGGGTCGGTCACATATTCTTCGATGACGGGCGGGATGTACTGCAATTTTTTCTCCGCCATGTAGTCGTCCATCGCGCTGCGCGCCTCGGCGGTTTTGGCGTAATCGCCGAGGTAGTCAATCACCAGGGCCTTGCCGCCGACGGTGACGACCTGCACCCCGTTGCCCGTTTTCACCTGCTTGTCCAAAGGGATGGCGGCGGCCATGTCGGTGTTCAGCGCCACCGTATCGTAACTCCAAAAAAGCCCGCTCGGATGCCCTGTCATTTTTGCGCCTGCCTTGCCGGATTCTTGGATTGCTTTCGGGAAGTTGTCGGTAAAGAACTGGGGGATATTTTGGAAGTCAACCACTTGGCGAACGGCAGCGTAGTGGGCCGTGGGCCGCTCGACTTGCAACACCTCGAAGCCCCGGTACTTTTTGGGAGCCAGCGCCTCGCAGTATTTTTTAAGGTTGGCGAGGCCGTTTTCAAAGTCTTTGGCGATAAAGCCATTGTTCATGTCGGTCAGCATCGAAAGCGCATTCCAGGGGAACGGCACGTGCATATCCATCGCCCAAGTCACGGTGGTCATTTTGTCTTCTTCCGCCAAGGTAAAATACGCGGGCGACGCGCTGAACTCGCTCAAAGACACCAGCAAATCCAAGCGGTTGGGCTTGACGGATTGGAGCGTTTGGGAGCCAGTGCCGATGTCTTTGTTGCCGCTCCATTTGTACACCGCGCCCGGCTCGCCGTCGGTGCCCTCGATGCTGGTTTTCACGTTCGGGTCGAGATAGAGCCAGGGCGACCAGTTGGGGGCGTTTTTGAAAAAGCGCACTTGGTCGTACACGATTTCGCGGGGCGCGTCTATCTCGATGTCGCGCTCGATGTGGTAATCGTGCCGGGCAAAAAGTGCCAGCAGGAGGAAGAGCGTGGCGAGGCCAAGCACGGTGTAGAGCAGGTATTTTAGTGCTTTCATGGTGTGAGAAAAAAGTTGGTGGATGACCTTGATTGTTGATTGGGTGATTCCCGCCCCACGTTTCCCGCCCCACGTTTCCCGCCCCACGTTTACTAAACCTTTGAGGTTTAGTAAACGTGAAGCGGAAGCAAGCGAAACGTGCGGCGGTGCCACGGCGAAATGCCGATTTTCCGGATGGCCTCGCGGTGCGCCTCGGTGGGGTAGCCTTTGTTTTGCTGCCAATGGTATTTTGGGTATTCGGAGTGAAGCCGGAGCATGGCCTCGTCGCGGTGGGTTTTGGCGAGGATGGACGCTGCCGCGATGGAGGCGTATTTGCCGTCGCCTTTCACCACGCAGAGATGAGGTATGCTGGGGGAAGTGTGGTATTTGTCCATTCCGTACTCCGCATTCCGCATTCCGTACTCCGAAAGATGGGGCGCGGCGGGGTAAGGGTGGAATTTGTTGCCGTCCACGAGGATGAATTGGGGGCGCGTGGCGAGCGCATCCAAGGCGCGGTGCATGGCGAGCAGCGATGATTGTAGGATGTTGATTCGGTCAATCTCTTCGGCGCTCGCTTCGGCCACCGCCCATGCGAGGCTTTCTTTTTCAACGATTTCGCGGAGCGTGTCGCGCTGTTTTTCGGAAAGTTGTTTGGAGTCATTCAGCAGGGGGTGCCGAAAATCCTTGGGCAAAATGACCGCCGCCGCAAACACAGGCCCGGCCAAACAGCCCCGACCAGCCTCGTCGCAGCCAGCCTCCACGAGTTCGGCCTGATGGTAGGGAAGGAGTGCCATGAGCAAAAAATTGGTCAACTTTCCTTCCTGAATTTCGACACGTACACCATGCCCCCCACGCTGGCGCAGAACAGCAGGATGGAGATGATTTGAGCCTGCGTGAGTTGGAAGCCCAGCACGTCGTGCACCACGTTCACGCGGATTTTTTCAATCATGAAACGCTCCACCGCGATGAGGCCGAGGTAAATGAAAAAGACCATGCCCACCGTTTTCACGCGCTTGCGTAAAGCCCACAAGATGCCAAACACGAGGCACATCAGCAGCACTTCGTAGAGCGGCGTGGGGTACACCGGCTCGGCCAATTGTTTGCAATAACTAAAGGAGCAACCATCTATCGGCACACCTTCTTTGAGCACATTCTGCGGGTATCGGTACGCCCAGCTCCAGTCGGGCAGGAACGACATCCAATCGGGCTTGGGCGCCGTGTTGACAATGCCCCAGTCGCCGTCGCCAGAAAGTTGGCAGCCCACGCGGCCAAATCCATAGCCCGCAGTGAGCGAGGGCGCTACGGCATCTGCCGTAGGCCAAAACGGTATTTTGTGCCGCCACATAAACCACACCACGGCCACAAAGCCCAGCACCAATCCGCCAAAAAACGCCAGCCCACCGCCGGAGGCCAGCGAGCCGACGGGGTCTTCCAAAAACGCCTCCCAGTTGTCAAAAAGGTCAAAAAGTTTGGCGCCTGCGATGCCGCCGATGGCGGCCATCACGGTCATCTCGCTCAGTCGGTCGTGCGGGTAAAGTTGCCGCTCCACTATGACAGGCTCCGCTTTGCGGCGGCGTTGGCCGTCCCACCAAGTGATGGCCGCCAGCACCGCCGCGCCTATCAGACCCGCCACCCAGTGCATTTTGAGCGAAAGGATGACCGAAGCCGGGTCTTGGCGAAACGCATCGTAATGTTGGTAGGCGTAAAAACCCTTCCCCGCGATGAGGAGACCGGCCAGCGCATTGGCAAAAATCTCCCCCGCCGTGGCCGGCAAGCCTTCGGTGAAAAACACCGTGGTGGGCTGGTAAAACCCCTCGCGGGCTTTGCGCCGCAGCTCGATGTTGAACACCAGGGCGCTCAACAAGAACGACAGCGCGAGGCAAAAGCCAAAGGTTTTGAAAATGGAAAGCCAGTTGTCGGGCGCGGTGCCGAGCAGGTCGTGGAAGAGGTAGGAAAGGTCTGGGTACATTTTTGGAAAAAAGGATTGCTGATTGATAATTGTTGATTCTTGATTGATAATTGTTGATTGAAAACGCAGCAAAACCAAGAATCAACAATCGGCAATCAAGAATCGGCAATCGGCAATCAAGAATCGGCAATCAAGAATCAACAATTATCAATCATTTCTTTTTCGCCTTGCCGCTTGATTTAGCGGGCATAGCTTCGGAAGCAATGGACGACATACGGCCTGCCACCGAATCCTGCACATACTGGCCCCAAGTGAGGTTGTTGCCGCCCGCTTTGTGCGCCAGCGCTTTTTCGATGGTCATGTTGGCGGCGTTTTCCACCACCCATTCAAAGTTCTCCTCGCCCACCGAATTCACGTCGGCATCGGGTGCGGGGTTGCAAAAATCAATGGCGTAGGGGATGCCGTCGCGGATGGCAAATTCCACCGTGTTGAAGTCATAGCCGAGGTAGTCGTTGATGCGCAGCACCAGGTCGTGCATCTGCTGGCGGAGTTCCTTGCTCACTTTGTGGTCGGCCTTATAGCGGTCGAGGTGGGGGTTGCGCGGCTCGTAGTCCATGATGCGCACGTATTTTCCGCCCAAGCAGTAGCAACGGAAATAGGCATCGAAATCAATGGCCTCTTGCAGCATCATCACCAGCGTGTTGGTCTCATTGTAGTCGCGGAAAAACTCGTCGAAGTTCTCCACTTTGTACACGCTTTTCCAGCCGCCGCCAGAGTGTGGCTTCATGAACAGCGGAAACCCGCCGAGGTAGTCAATCATGTTGTCCCATTCGAGCGGGTACTTGAGGTTGCGGAAACTCTGCCCCGAGGTGTCGGGCGGCATTTCTTTGGAAGGCAGGAGGATGGTTTTTGGCACCGGCACGCCGATTTTGGTGCTCAGGCAATTGTTGAAAAACTTCTCGTCGGCGCTCCACCAGAAAGGGTTGTTGAGCACCGCCGTTCCGTTGAGCGCGGCATTTTTCACATAGGCGCGATAGAAAGGAACGTCTTGGCTGATGCGGTCAATCATCACCGCGTAAGGCGTGGGGTTGCCCTGCATCAATTCGTCCACATGGGCGGGTTCGGCGGTCACGCCTTTCACGTTTTTGGAGTTCACGCGGGCCACAAAGGCTTCGGGGAAAGAGGTCTCTTTGCCGTGTAGGATTCCGATTTTTTTCATGAAAATGCTGTTCGTTGATTTGTAAGACACATTCCCCCAACACACTTGGTTTGATTTTTTTTGAAAACACTAAGAGACTAAGGGACACTAAGGGGCGATGCTCAAAAACTTAGCGTCTCTTGGTTTCTTAGTGTTTGAAGAAAAACAAACACACGATGTGCTGGCAGGGAAGGCGTAAAACTACTCAAAGTGCGAAAACCTAAAGTTTAAATTTAGGCAACGGAAAATGCTCAGAGCAGGGGCTTCAGCACTTTCCACACATTGTCGGCCACCACTTTTTGCCCCTCCACATTGGGGTGGATGCCGTCGGGGAGATTGAGCGATGGCACACCGCCCACACCGTCGAGCAGGAATGGGATGAGTGCGGCGCCGTTGTTTTTCGCCAGCGCAGGGTACATGTCGCGGAAAGCGTTGGTATAGGCGGCGCCCAAATTGGGCGGGGCGAGCATACCGGCCACCACGGTTTTGCAGGCAGGGTATTTGGCGCGCACTTGGTCAAGCATGGCCTGCAGGTTCTTTTTTGACTCTGCCACGGGGAGGCCGCGCAGCGCGTCGTTGCCGCCCAGCTCGAGCACAAAAATTTCCACGGGTTGTTGCAGCACCCATTCGATGCGGTTGGTGCCGTCGGCGGTGGTTTCGCCGCTCAGGCCTGCATTGACGCAGGTGTAGGGCAGGCCGAGCGCGTCTATTTTTTGCTGGAGGAGGGCCGTGAAGCCCTGTTCGGGCGAGAGTTGGTAGGCCGCCGTGAGGCTGTTGCCAAAAAAGACGATGTTCTTTTTAGCGGCTGGCGCGGGCGTGTTTTGGCTTTGCGCGGAAGTACTTGGGGCATTTTTGGAGGTGTCGGGTTGGCAGGCAAAAAGGCCGAGCGCGAGTGCGGCGAGCGCGAGGGTATTTTTCATTTTTGTCAAAAAAAGGAGAAACAACGAGTGGGGCGGAGGGTTTTGATTTTGCCCGTAGTCCAATTGCTCAAAGCCAAAATACACTTACGCGCTGCTTGTTTTGGGCGCATTTTATCCCGTTCAAATATTTGGGCGGCAAGGATTTCAACTTTTCTCAAAAACCTTTGTCATAAGGCGCACTTCAAAAAACGCTTATGCTCTCACGTCTCTCACCCTTCTCACGTCTCTCACCCTTCTCACGTCTCTCACCCTCTCACCGCTCTCACTTTCTAACGCTCCTATGCTCCGCCTTGTAATTTTTCTTTTCTTCGGAATATTCTCCACCCTCGTCATGCTCGGCAACAAAAACGGCCGCGCTTCCCAGTCTCAAAGAGGCAACACTGGTGCGCCCGGCGACGAAACGCAGGGCGGCCAGCCCAAAACCTGCATTTCCTGCCACAACCAAGGCCCCATCGTGGCGAGCCTGGCCGTCAGCGTGTTGGACAGCGCCAACACCCCCGTCACCCAGTACCTGCCCGGCAAGAAGTACACCGCTCGCGTCACCATTACTGCCTCTGGCCTGAACCTGACGGGCTATGGTTTTCAGATGATTGGGCTGCGCGACAATGGCAACACTGACCTCGACGGGTTCACGGACATGAACCCCAACAATTACAAACTCGCCACCATACCTGGCGGACGCACGTATGCCGAACACGACAACATTTCGCCCATCAACACTTTTGACGTAAAATGGACTGCTCCGCCAACCGGCACAGGCAGTGTGACCCTTTATGCCGCCGGCAACGGGGTGAACGCCACTGGCACTACGGGTGGCGACGGGTCAGGCTCCCACTCCATCAAACTCACCGAACTTAGCACACCGACGGAGGACGTTGCTGGGCGTTTGCCCAAAATGACCGTTTTCCCCAACCCAGTGCATTCAGAATCGGTTTTGAAACTTGAAAATGTGGAATCGGGCGAGTACAGCGCAGCAGCGTTCGACGCTTCGGGGCGCAGGGTTTGGCAGTCCATGCAAAACCTCCCGGAAGGTGCTGCCGAGCTTTCGTTGCCCACTGCCGAATGGAAGCCCGGCGTGTATTTCCTCACGCTTGAAAGCGGCGGGAAAACCACGAGCGTTAAAATTCTAAAACTTTAACGCCCGTGGCCTTGGTTGGGGCAGGCCAGTACGGTTAACTTCGCGTTTGCAATACATTTTTCTTTTAGCAGTTACTTTGCTTTGCCGCAACGTTCAAAACTGCAAACGTGCGCAAACACGGATTAACAAACAAACTTGCTTCAACTATGAAGAATCTAATTTTCTTGCTGCTCCTAACCCCTGCCATTGCCTTTGCCAACAACCTGCAAGGCAACCCCAATCTCGAAGCCATTTCGACGGCGCTCAGCACAGGCGATGTGGACGCGCTCTCAAAATACTTTGCCGACAACGTGGAAATTTCCATCCAAGACAAAGAACAAGTGTACCCAAAAGCCAAAGCCGCCGAAGTGTTGAAAGGCTTTTTTGAGTCCAACAAGCCAAAAGCCTTTGCTCAAGTGCACAAAGGCCAAAGCCGCGAAAACAGCGACCAATATTGTATCGGCAACCTGACTGTCACGGCTGGCAACTATCGCGTGTATCTTTACCTGAAAGTGAACGGCTCCAGCATCAGCATCCAAGAGATGCGCTTCGACAAAGAATAAACCGCGTTACTCCCCACCACTCCTCAACGGCTTCGGGCATTTGCCCGGAGCCGTTTTTTTTTGTGCGCCCACAGAGGGCTTCACAACCTTGAAAGAATCATCTCTGAAAGGTCGTACACGGGGATTTGCTCGTTTTTCTCCTTGGCTTTCAGGCCGTCTTGCAGCATGGTGAGGCAGAACGGGCAATTCGCCACCACCGCCGTGGGGTTGGTTTCGAGGGCTTCTTCGATGCGCTCTGCGCTGACGCGCTTGGTGCCGGGTTCGTCTTCTTTCCACATTTGCGCGCCGCCTGCGCCGCAGCAAAGCCCGTTTTTGCGCGAGCGTTTCATTTCCACAAGGTCCACGTCGAGGCTTTCGAGCAAGGCGCGGGGAGCTTCGTACACGTCGTTGGCGCGACCGAGGTAGCAGGAATCGTGGTAGGTGATGCGGCGGCCTTTGAATTCGCCGCCCTCTTTTAGTTTGAGTTGGCCGTTGGCGATCAACTCGTTGAGCAGTTGCGTATGGTGTACCACTTCGTAATGCCCGCCGAGTTCGGGGTATTCGTTTTTCAAGGTGTTGAAACAGTGCGGGCAGGCTGTCACGATTTTCTTTACGCCGTACATATTGAGCGTCTCGATGTTCATCGTGGCCGTCATCTGGAACAGAAATTCGTTGCCAGCGCGGCGGGCCGGGTCGCCAGTGCAGCGTTCTTCGTTACCGAGGATGGCGAATTCCACGCCTGCGTGGTTCAGGATTTCGCAAAGGGCGCGGGTCACTTTTTGGGCGCGGGCATCGAAAGAGCCGGCGCAGCCTACCCAGAAAAGGATTTCGGGCGTACGGCCTTCGGCTTGTAGTTCGGCGATTGTTTTAGCGAGCATTGTGTCAAAAATTGGTTAGGCTGGTACAGCCAATTTTGTAGCGGTAATGGCTTTTTCGTGCAACTGGTTGACCATCGGGAGCAATTGTTTGAAAGAGCGGGCGAATGCACTTTTTAAGGTTTGGAGTTCGGCTCCATGTAGCGTTTCGGCCTCTTGCCCAAATTGCTTGCTCAGCACTTGGCGTTCTTCCGAAGACCTCGCCATAAGATACAAGGTGAAAAAAGTGCGCAGTGCGGCGTTGTCGGTCAAGCGGGTGACCATATCGTGAACCATGCTGTATTTTCTCATA
>JBJXFT010000432.1:0-13317 GCA_046155725.1 Saprospiraceae bacterium | reverse complement strand
CTCGGGCAAAGATTTTCTCGATTTCATGGAAGCCAAAGCCCGGGTGTTTGGCCGGCCCATTGGGGCGCAGTTTGCCGAGGGCTTTGTTTTTTCGAGGACTCCGGGGGTTCGGGATTTGTTTGATTTGGTGTAATGCTGTCGTTATGCCCCCAAAAGACGTACAGCCACAAGGCCGCTTGCGAGTTTTTGAGCGCCACCTAAACCCCCAAACCAGAAACCTTCAAACCTTTAAAATTACATCCTCACCCCCAGCGAAACAAAGTAGTTCAGCCCAGGCGCGTACTGGATTTCGTGGGTGTAAAGTTGTTCGTTGTCTGGCTCGCGCCCGTATGCAGAACGGTATGCTTCGCGACCCGACACTTGGATGTTTTTGTTGTCCAAAATGTTGTTCACCCCCACGTTCAGGTTCAAGAAAACCTTTTTGATCTTCCAGGATTTGCCGCCAAAAAAGTCCAAGGTGTAGGCCGATGGGGCTTTTTGTTGGGTGACGACGGTGTTCCAGATTTGAGAGCCGGGATCGAGATTAAGCACTGCCTCGGCGCGGCGGCGAAGCGCATCAAAACTGTACCAGAAATCGTCGCGCCAATTGAACGAGAGCGAAGCGAACCAAAAGCGTTTGCCTTCGTACTTCAAGCCGAGCGTTGCTGCCGTTTGCGGCGTGCGCGGCACCAGGAAATTGTCCTGATACGCTGGAATGTTCTCGAAGCCAACATTCCCAAGATTGTCAGGCGTGAAATACATCAGCGGGCGCGAGGTGTAGTGATAGTAGCCAAGATTGGTTGCCCCGCTGATCACCCACGACGGCATTGGTTTGTATTCAAATGCTGCTTCGACGCCCATGTGTTGGCGGTCCACGCCAGAGCGGATCAGCGTAGCAAACTCGCCCAGCGTGGGAGCGAAGTAGGTATTTGATTCGTATTCTCCTTTAAAATTGGTGAGATAACCCGTCAAGCGAGTACGGAGCGTGGGCGCACGATGGATGAAGCCGCCTTCCACGCTTTGCACCGTGTATGCCTCGGCATCGGCCACTACCGCGTTGCGGTTGCGCGGCGAGAGGAAAATGTCGCGGAACTGCGGTGGCTTGGTGCCAACATAGCCATTGGCATAAAGATAGTTGCGGCCATTTACCTTGAATGTCACGCCACCTTTCACTCCATAAGTGTAGAACGACTGCTTCTCCGAATCGCCCAGCGAATTGTCGGAGAAACGCGGGTTCAGCATCTTGCCCGTGCGCCAGAGTTGGGTCAGCCCCACTTCGCCGCCAAAAAAAACCTGGAAGCGGCGCAAGTCGGTCGTCAATTGAAACCACGTGGTGCCATTGCGGATGTTCTCGTTGTAATTGTAGCCGAATACGTCTCCCGTGCGCACTACATTGTGTGGGTTCAGTGCATCGTTGTCTTCTTTTTCAGGCTGGCCGGGAAAATCCTGCGAAGCGTATTTGTTGATGTCGTACCAAAAATCGCCGCCGAGCAGGTCATCCACCACCTTGAAATTCTGCCCTGTGTACCAACGGTAATTTGCGCCCGCATGGATTTTGGAGCGCAGGTTCAGCTGCTGGCTTATCACCCCGTTGAAACCCAACTCCTTGCTGTCGGCGCGCTGGTCTTCCACAATGTACTGCGAGCGTTTGCCCGTCACCGAGTTGCCAGCAATGCCGTCCGCGTCATTCACCGTGAAAGTGTTGCGGCTGTTTTCGGCGTACAATCTGTGCCAGTCCAATTGGCGCAAGTTCTCGTCGCTGCGGAGCGCACCGGCCCATTCGGCTGCGAGCGCAGGGTCGAGAATAGCCGAGGGGAGACGGCGGTTGTGGTCGGGCGCGGGGTTGTTCGCGTCAGCCCATTCGATGCGCGTGTCGCCGCGCTCGCCCGCTTGGCCGTACACCGAAAACATGACGGAGGTGCCTGGCTGCGGGGCCCAGTCGTAGCGCATAATGCCGATGGGCTGATGGCCATGGCCAACGTTCGAGTTGCGTTTTTCGCCATTTTGGTAGCCCCAATTGGGGTTGTAGCGGTGAGTGCCAGCCAATTCGTACATCTCCTCAAATGTGTCGCCCAACTTGCCGCGCTTGTTTGGCGCACCAAGGAAAGTGAGGTTCAGCGCGTGCCTGCGCCCCAATTTTTTGTCCACCGAAAGGAAATACGAATAGCCGTCGAAGAAGGTGCCGTCGAAATAACCCTCTTGCCCCCAGCGCCTGCTGCCCGAAAGGCTCACCGCCCAACCGCCTGGCATCAAGCCTGTGTTCAGGGTGAGCATGGTGCGGTTGGTGTAAGTGCGGTTCGAGACGGCGTGGGTAGCGCGGATTTGTTTGCGCTGGCTGCTGGCGCGGGTGTCGAGGGCTGTTGCTCCTCCTATTTCGGCAAAAGCAAACTCGCAGGGCGCGAGGCCGATGCTGCTGCTGCGGTTGCGCAGCACATCATTGAGGCCGCCAATTTCGCCGTAAAAGGCATAGCCCGTTTCTGGGTCGTTGATGCTCACGCCGTTGAGGAACAGGGGGAAATGCTCCGAGTCGTAGCCCCGCTCGCGGAAACGGAAATTGCTCCAGCCAAATCCGGAGATTTGCTGGAACACGTCGCGGCTCGCGTTGAGCAAGTTGGCCACTTCGCCAGAGCCGTCTGTTTCGGCTTCGGCTTCTTCCAGCGTCACGGTCGGGATTTCTGTCACGCTGGGCGTGGTGGAAGCATTCGGGTCGCGGCGGAGCAGCACGTCGGTGCGCACTTCGCTGGCGTCGCGCACGCTCACGCGGACATCTTGGGGCAAATACCCGTTGTGCGTCACCACGAGGGTGTAGGTGCCAAGCGGCACGCTTTCAATCATGTACGCGCCGCCCGCGCCAGAGGCAGCGAGTTTGCCCGTGCCAGACACGACCACCGAAGCATCGGTCAGGGGGCTGTCGTTGTCCGCATCGCGCACCGAGCCGACGAGGGTGGCGCTTTGCGCAAATGCCGCTTGAGACAACAAGAAGAAAAGGGAAATGGAGAGGAATTTTTGAATCATCCAGGATGAGAAGTATGAACTATGAACGATAAAGTATGAACGCCGAACGCGAGGGGGATTGGCAGTTTCGGATAAACCCTCCTTCGCCTTCCGCCTTCTCGTAATGACTACGGCGGATAAAAAGGGCTGTGGCGGGTAAAAAGGCTGCCAAAGGTAGAACAAGGGCTTGTTTGGTTGGAGGTTAAATTTTGGTCGCTGCTGGGCAGCAAAAAAAATGCGAATCAGGGGGCTGTAAAAGCATTCCCTGATTCGCATGAATATGGTTTCGGTTCGAGCCTATCTGACCACGACAAATTGTTTGGCGGAAAACGCGCCGCTTTCTTTTGACCTGAGTTGTAGGGTGTAAACCCCTTGCGGCAATTGGCCGATAAGCAATGGGTGTTCCGATTTGCTTTCGCGGATGCTTATCTCTTTTTCAAAAAGAACCCCGCCCTCCATGTCAGTGATTTGAGCAATCATGTTTGACTCTTTCGCGCGCTGGATTTGTATCTTCAAAATTCCATCCGATATTGGGTTGGGCTGGATGGTGAAAGAAATATCAACCGTTTTCGGTTCAACTACAGGGCTAAGCGGGCTGTACTCTTGGACCGAAGCACCGAAATCAAATTCGCCATTTATGTAGGCCACAAATGGGATTCCTTCGTGTATCGCAAAGTTTGCGTCCCATAATGATTGAGAAGCAAAATAAGGTTGCCCAACATAAACCCAGTTAGTGCCATCGAAAAGCATTACAGACATGCCGCCTCCCAAAGTATCCGGCGGTGAGTCGTCGAACAAAACGTATGGCTTTTGGCTGTTGGCATCTACGGCTATTTTCATTCCAGAATAAGTGGGTTCTGTAAACATGGGTTGCCCCACAGTTACCCATGCTGCACCGTCAAACTTCAACGCGCTCAAACGCCAACCGGTGGTCCAATCCGTGTACGCTATGTACGGGATGCCATTCGCTATGGTAAAATCTATGGTGGCCCCTACGAAGAAATTCCCGAAAGTGGTTGTAAAGACCTGTCCCCCGACGGTTTGCCAGTCTGTGCCGTCAAATTTTTTGACGATGCAGGCTATGCTCGTATCACTTTCCAAGTAGGCAAGCCATGGGAAGCCATCGCTGACTTTAAGGATAAGCGGATAAACCCACACTGATGAAATGTTCGGCTGACCCACGACCGACCATCCATTTGCGTTGTGTTGCCAAACTTTGACTTGATTGTCAAAAAATTGGTCGCTGAATGCAACGTAAAGTGTTTCATCGTCAAAGGCAATGGAGACAGAATTCGGCTGTTCGGAAAATTGAGGCGATTCGCTGACGGTCACCCATTGGTTGCCCTCAAACCGTTTTAGCACAAACCTCAAATTATCCTGGTCAAGATATGCCAGCTGTGGAATGCCGTTCGAGCTGATTGATATCTGGTGGTAGGCAAGAGGCCCCAGCCCAGCCGTGTCGAGCGAAACCCAAGTGGTGCCGTCGAATCGCTTTACAACCAATCTGGAATGGTCATTGAAATAAGCGTAGTAAGCAATGTAAGGGGTAGCGCCGTCCAAGGCCAATGTCACTCCTGCTATTCCGCCCTCCGAAAGGATGGTGTCGCCGAGGTAGTGCCATTGCGGTGTTTGGGCAAATGTGCGCTGGGAGTAAGCGGTCAGTAAAATGAATGAGTAGAGGAAGTAGTTTTTCATGTCGAAAAAGAGTTGGTGAACAATCCCCAAAGGTGGCCGCGTTGGCGGCAGGCACGCTGGCACATTTTCGATTTTTTCTTGCCGATTTCTACACGCCCTCTTTTTTGCGCCATTCGGAAGGGGCGCGGCCGGTGCATTTGCGCACAAAGCGGCTGAAATGCGCAGGGTCTTCAAACCCCAATTCAAAACCGATTTCGCTGACGTTGGCTTCCGTGTAAAAAAGCAAGCGCTTGGCCTCGAGCGCGAGCCGCCGGTGGATAAGCTCTACCGCCGAAATGCCCGCAAATTTTTTTGAAAAGTCGTTGAGTTGCCGTGGGCTTACTGCCAACTGCTTAGCATAGTCTGCTACCTCATGCCCGGATCTGAAATTTTTTTCCAGCGCGGTTTGGAACTGCTGGAACAGTGCCAAGCCTGCCGATTTGGGCGGGGAAGCGGGCAGCTGCCGCTCAAAACAGTCCAAACAATGGCAAAGGAAAATATTGAGGTAGGATTGCAGCATGGATTTTTTTTGGCTGCTCTTGCTGGAAAAAACGCTTAGCATGTTGCCGATTATCTGCGAACAATCGGCAAATTCATCCGGCGGGAGCTCGATAACCGGGCTGCCCGTTTTATTGTAAAAGAAAGGAAGTTGGAAAAGGAAGTCGCTACGCTCGCGGTTGAAGTGGTAAAATGCTTCCGAAAAAAGCATGACCAAGCCCTGGGAAGCGGGGGACCGACGTATCTGATGTACCTGCCCTGGAGTCACAAAATGGATTTGCCGCGACCGGATCGGCAGTTCTTCAAAGTCAATCAGATGGGAGCCGCTGGCTTCTTCGAACACAAATATTTCAAAATAATCGTGCCGATGTACCTGGAGCGGGTTGTAGCGACTGACGTGGTTGATCAGCTCTATTTTGAAATCGAGCGGGCTGAGGTCGGGAAGCGAATGGGTAGGGATGTTTTGCGCAGCCATGCGTACGGATATTGAACTCCTTAGCAAGTAGTCAAGCAATAGCGAACCCTGTCAAAGCCCGGTCCTGCGGCGAATGGAAAGCCAGCACGATGTCGGATTTGGGAATGCCGCGCTCCGCCAATTCGTCTGCAATGCGGACATCGAGGCCGTTTTTCCAGACACGGACTTTGCCGTTTTTTATGTCAAGGTGCAACTCGATGATGTGGACGAATTTTTTGCCCTGCATCCAGCCCGCCGTGACCAATTGAAAGCGATTATTCTCGCGGTCGGCGATGACTTGCATTTCGATGCCGGGGATTGGCTGGCCGAAATTGGCGTACTCTTCCAAGTAGTCAACCAAAATCTGTTGGTATTTTTTTACTTTTTCCATTGAACAACGGTTTGAGAATCTGTGTCAACGACAATGACTGAAATATTTTTTAACGCCAAAACACGCACTACGTACGGCAACTGAAAGTACTCTTCCCAAGCAGCCAGGGTCACGGCCAGCACAACGGAGCGCTCAGGCTCAAAATCGGCCACCGCGAAACGGTAACAGTCAAGTTGGCCGAGGGCTTCATAGAACTCAACGTTGAAATCGCCCAGAAAACTTTTGATTTCAAAGGCGACCTTTTGGGTGCCTCGTTCGGCAGCGATCACTCGTTCGGCACTCAGGTCAGGCAGAAAAGTCTTCTCCTCCCAGATGACTTTGTAGGGGTCGGCTGCAATCGTCCAGCCGTCTTTTTCGAGGGCTGCCCGGATGGGGGCATGAAAAAAATCTCTCCTCGGCATGGCTGCGTGGTAAAACCTGTGCAAAAGTAAGCAAGAATATTTCCCGTTTGAGTGCTTCTGCAAACTTCAAACCGTCTCTAAATCTTCTTCCCCTGCATGGCTGCCAGCACATTAACATCCAAAGCCCGGTGAGCAAGCGGCTCGGTGTATTCGTTGAGCGATTCCATGGCGCGGTGGATTTTGTCCTTGTCCTCGCCAGCAACAGTCTCTCGGAGGGCAGCGAGCAAGGCGCGGGTCTTGGCCTGTTCTCCTTCAGAAAAAATGGAGGCATTCTGTAGCAAGAACTTCTCGCCAGAAAGGAGGATGTTGTTCGCCTCGTTGCGGGCTTCGAGCAGGCCACGCGCTGCGATGTCCGACTCGGCGTTTTGGATGCTGTCAATCAGCATGAGCGCCATTTCTTCTTCACTGATGCCATAGGTGGGGCGTATTTCGACTTGGGTTTCGAGGTTGCTGCGCAGTTCGCGGGCACGGACGGTGAGGATTCCGTCGGCGTTGAGGACAAACTGGATGTCAATTTTAGGCAATCCCGCAGGCATGGGCGGGATGTCGCTCAGGATGAATTCGCCGAGTTTCCGGTTGTGTTCCACCAAGTCGCGCTCGCCTTGGAACACACTGACCTTTAGGTTTTTTTGGCCATCCACGCTGGTGGTGTACTGCCGCCCGGCCTTGGTGGGGATTTTGGAGTTGCGGGGAATGATCGTGTCCATCAGCCCGCCAACGGTCTCGATGCCGAGCGAAAGCGGGGTAATGTCGAGCAGCAGGACGTCTTGCTGATTGCCCGCCAGCACGTCCGCCTGGATGGCCGCGCCGAGCGCCACGATTTCGTCGGGGTTGAGGTCGTCAAAAACGGGTCTTCCGAAAAACTCTGACACGCGCTTTTTCACCATCGGCACGCGGGTGCTTCCGCCCACCATCACCACTTGGCCGATTTGGTTGGGCAAAAGGTTGGCATCGCGCAGCACGTTGCGGCAGCAGTCTAAAGTTCGGTTTACGAGCGGCTCCGCCAGTGTTTCAAACTCTGCTCGCGTGATGCGGAGTTTTCCGTTTTGGAACGAAGTTCCCGACCCTGGTTTCTTCTGGATTAAACTTTCGGGAAGTTGGGATTCGAAGAAATCAACCTGAGAAAGTTCTTTTTTGGCGCGTTCAGCGAGCAAGCGGAGCGTTTGCCCGAAAGCAGCATCGGCAACCAAGTCCTCGCGGCTGCGCCCCATTTGTTCCAAAAAGAACTCCACGATAGCGCGGTCAAAATCGTCGCCGCCGAGGAAGGTGTCGCCATTGGTGGCCAGCACCTCGTAGATGCCGTCTTGGATTTGGAGGATGGAAATATCGAACGTGCCGCCGCCGAGGTCGTACACCGCTACTGCTCCCCTCTCCATTTGGAGAGGGGCCGGGGGTGAGGCGAGTGCTGCCGCCGTCGGCTCGTTCACGATGCGAAGCACATCGAGGCCGGCCAGCTTGCCCGCGTCGCGGGTGGCCTGGCGCTGGTTGTCGTTGAAATAGGCGGGGACGGTGATGACGGCTTTTTCGATGGGCTGCCCGAGTTCGGCTTCGACGCGGGTTTTCAATTCTTTCAGGATGAGCGCGCTGAGCTCGATGGGGCTGTAGAATCGGTCTTTGACGCGGATTTTCACGAGCGAATCTGTGTCGTCGTCTATGATCTGATAGCCAAAAAAATCGCGCTGTGACTGCACGTCTTTGAACGACTTGCCCATCAGCCGTTTGACAGAAAAAATGGTGTTGGCCGGGTCAGTGACAAGTTTTTCCTTGGCTGCGTCGCCCACGATGATGTCGCCGCCTTCGGCAAAATGCACCACGCTCGGCACGAGGGTGCTGCGCCCGTCCGCCCCGCGTACGCACTGCGGCTGCCCGTCTTTGATGTAGGCCACGAGGCTGTTGGTGGTGCCGAGGTCAATGCCCACGATGAGGGGCTTGGGCTGGGCGACGGAGCCGTCCTTGAGGCTGATGGAAAAAGTTGCCATGATTTCGTTTTGGATGCCGCGTTGGGGGCATCGCCCGGCATAACGCAAAAGCGGGGGACGGGTTCATCGGAATCGAAGGGGGCAGATTTTGGGGGGAGGCACCCGGAATCTATTGGTTTTCGGGCGCCAGCCATTTCCTGTCGGCATAAAAATTCCCAAACGGAAGGAGCGAAATCAAGAGCAGCAGCCACGTTTTGGCAACGCCCCATCGGTGTTCGATTTTGGTCAAAAACACCAGCAGCACATACGCCACGAACAACAGCCCATGCACCATGCCTACTGAGCGCACCGCCTGTGGCTGTTCAAAAAAGTATTTCAACGGCATGGCCACAAACAGCAAAATCAGGTACGAAACGCCCTCGACAAAGGCGACAAGGCGCAGTCGGCCTAGGGTGGTGGTCAAAAATTTGAGCATGAAAAGCAGGTAAAAAAAGGAAAGGAAATCGCTGCGCTCAACTCCACCGCATTTGCAACACGCCCAGCATGGCTTCTTGAATGATGTTCAAAGACATTTTGGACTGGCCTTTTTCTCGGTCTTTGAATGTGATGGGCACATCTTTCACTTTGAAGCCGAGCCGGTAAGCCTTGTATTTCATCTCGATCTGGAAGGCGTAGCCGATGAACTTGATCTTGCTCAAATCCATGGCTTCCAACACTTTTCTGCGGTAGCAGATAAACCCGGCGGTAGGGTCGGCCACAGGCATCCAGAGGATGAGGCTGGTGTAGAGCGAGGCGCCGCGAGAAAGCACGATGCGGTCGAGCGGCCAATTGATCACGCGCCCGCCCCGGCAATAGCGCGAACCCACCGCCACGTCGGCCCCTTCGTCGCGGCACTTGGCGAGCAGGCGCGGGAGGTCGGCGGGGTTGTGCGAAAAATCCGCGTCCATCTCAAAAAAGTATTCGTAGTCGCGCTCCAGCCCCCAATGAAAGCCGGCGATGTAGGCCGTGCCGAGACCGAGTTTGCCGCTGCGCTCGAGCAAGTGGAGCCGCCCGGCAAACTCGCTGGCTTGCAAGTCGCGCACAATCTGCCCCGTACCGTCGGGCGAACCGTCGTCCACGATGAGCACATGAAAAGCATCGGATTGCGCCAGAGCGGCCCGCACGATGGCTTCCACATTTTCTTTTTCGTTGTAGGTAGGGATGATGACTATGCTCGCCATGGTGATGGGAAAATGGGAACTGGGAAATTGGGAATTGGTCTCGAAACCTTCAAACCACCGAACCTTCAAACCTCTTTTGTTACATCACCGCCGCGACTCCAAACGCTGCCATGGAGAGGATGAGGCCGAACATGAAAATGTTGTAGCAAGCACTGAGGTACTGGTATTTTTTGGCAAGCACGATGCCGAGGAAATACAGGTCGCGGCTCATGGAACCGTACAAAAATTCCGGGTCGGTGAGCATCTCGTTTACGCCCCATTGAAAATCCTCGAGGCTCATGTTGAAAAAATTGCCAAAGAAAAGCAGGTTTGCCTTGCGCTGTTTGATGGCCTCTCTGGTCACTTTGCCTTCTGTGATTTTTGGCCGCGTGGCAAGGGTGGCAAACACCATAGAGCCAAGACAGGTAGCCGTAAGCAATATGGTAGGGATGATGACCTTCCAAGACGCGCCTTCTTGAAGTTTGGGGAGAAGATTGGAAACGAGCAGCGTGATGACGATGGCGTTGACCGAAAGCATCAGGTTGGCTTTGCTGTCGGCCATAGCGCTGAGGTTGGTGTGGGTGCGGTAGGTGGTTCGGTACATCGTCTCCACGCCGCGCCCGAACCGGGCCGCTTTTATCTCGTTTTCATTGTCTTTCAGTACCTTTTTCAGGTCGCCGGTTTTTTCCTTTTCTTCCAGCATGCTTATCTCGTCCACTGTGGGGGCGAGGCTGGGATTGAGCCTGCGCTTTTGTTTCAGGAGTTGCTGGATGTGTTTGGCCTTGCGCTTGTTGAAAAGCTCTTGCGCCACCACCGTGTGGTATTCGTGGGTGAGCATAAAGTTGAGTTCAAAATCCACCCAGTCTTGGTCGCTCATCACGTTTTTGCGCGTGAGCACGAATTCTTGGCGCAAGCGGCTGGTGCGGTCCCAGTAGATTTCCATGCCGAGGTGGCTCAGGTCGGCATCGCCGATGATCTGGCCGAGCAGGTTTTCGGGCTGTTGCGGCACTTTGGTGGAGCGGATGCAAGCCTGCACTTCGCCGATTTGGTCGGCGGAGATTTTCCCCTCCAAAAACTGCGCGGCATTGGCGCAACTGCGCTCTTCGTGGCCCGCAGGGCCTTCGGCGTAGCCCGTGTCGTGAAACCACGTGGCGAGCATCGCGGTGAGCATATCTTGGGCATCGAGGCGGAAGCCTTCGCCGATGGTTTTGGTGGCGGCCACCGTCTGGATGGTGTGCCCCAAGTCGTGGAAAACGTATTCGGGAGAGATTTTTTGCGCAAAAAAATCGGCGATGTGCGCTTCGACCTCGTTCAGCAATTGTTCAGCAGGAATCATGTCTTGTGATTGTGGAGGGTCAAAGGTAGGATAATGTGATAATGGTGGGAACTGGGAATTTGGATTCCAAAATCAAGTGGGCGATCCGCAATAGAGGCGATGTCGGCCTTGGTCAATTCTCTGACGGAGAGTGTGTTCACGATAAATTTTTTTGAACCGAACAGTTACTTCAGCACCCCCAACTCCTTGCCCACTTTCGTGAACGCCGCCACCGCGCGTTCCAAATGTGCCGGCTCGTGGGCGGCAGAAAGTTGCACCCGGATGCGGGCCTTGCCCTGTGCCACCACGGGGAAAAAGAAACCGATGACGTAGATGCCTTCGTCGAGGAGGCGGGCGGCGAACTGCTGCGCCAACGGCGCGTCGTAGAGCATGATCGGCACAATGGGATGCTCGCCGGGGATGATGTCGAAGCCCGCCGCCGTCATGGCGGAGCGAAAGAATTGGGTGTTCGATTCCAATTTGTCGCGCAGAGCGGTACTGCTGCTGAGCAGTTCGAGCACTTTGATGCTCGCCCCTACGATGCTGGGCGCCACGGTGTTGGAGAAAAGGTAAGGCCGCGAGCGCTGGCGGAGCATTTCCACGATTTCTTTTTTGGCCGAAGTAAAGCCGCCGCTCGCGCCGCCGAGGGCTTTGCCGAGCGTGCCGGTGATGATGTCAATGCGGTCCATCACGCCGCGATGCTCGTGCGTGCCGCGCCCGGTTTTGCCGAGAAACCCAGAGGCGTGGCACTCGTCAATGCCCACCATGGCTTCGTAGCGCTCGGCGAGGTCGCAGATTTTGTCAAGCTGGGCGATGGTGCCGTCCATGCTGAACGCGCCGTCGGTGAAGATGAGTTTGCGGCGGCAGCCTGCCGCTTCTTTGAGGCAATCTTCGAGCGAGTTCATGTCGTTGTGCTTGTAGCGCAAGCGTTTGGCTTTGCACAACCGGATGCCGTCAATGATGCTCGCGTGGTTCAGCTCGTCGCTGATGATGGCATCTTCTTCGCCGAGCAAGGGCTCGAAGAGGCCGCCGTTGGCATCGAAAGCGGCAGCGTACAAAATCGTGTCCTCCATGCCGAGGAAGTCAGCGATGCAGCGCTCGAGTTCTTTGTGGATGTCTTGCGTTCCGCAAATAAAGCGCACGCTCGAAAGGCCGTACCCGTGCGAACGGATGGCCTCGATGGCAGCTTCAATCACAGCGGGGTGGCTGCTGAGGCCGAGGTAGTTGTTGGCGCAGAAGTTGAGCACTTCGGGCTGCACCGTGGTGCCTATGACGGGGCCTTGCGGCGTAGTGATGATGCGCTCTTGTTTGTACAGGCCAGCCTCACGGATGCCTTGTATTTCTGCTTGGAGCGAAGGTTTTACGTTGCTGAACATTTTTATGTTGATTCGTTTATTTGAATTTCAATACCGCACTTCCAGCACCTCCATCGGTTCGGTGTCGTCCCCAATGCCTTGCGTGGCCACCACATAAAACCGCCCAAAATCGGAATCGGGGATGTTGTCAAAATCGAAGCCGCCGCCCGCAAGTTGGTTGAGCAATTGCGGGATGGTGTTTTGGTGGCCCACAATCAGCAGTTTTTTCCCAGGGCTGTTGGGCAGCAATCCCAGCAGCCATTCGTCCTGGTCGTTTGGCTTGTAAGTCACCACGGGAGGGGTGTGGCCGCGCCGTTGCACCGGTTCGGCGGTGAGTTGGGTGCGGCGGTAAGGTGTGGCGTACACCGAATCCAAGCCTACGTCGGCCATGATGCGCCCCAAGCGCTCGGCGCGGGCTTCTCCTTCCGTGCTGAGGCCGGGGTCCTGTGCGTCGTCTTTTGCTTTTTCGGCGTGGCGGACACAGAAAAAGTGCGCCCACGCAGGGTCGCCCCAATGTGGAATGTGCTTGACAGTGCCATCGGCGAAATGCAGTTGGCCGCCATTCACGGCCTTGAGGTAATTGAGCGAGTCCATATTCTGGCAACCTGAAAAAAAGGCGAGCAAAGGTGTGGCAAAAAACAAAAAGCAAGTGCGCATGGGAGATTGTCTTTTTGAGCAGAGGGGCTGCATTTCAACAAAAAACCCGTCCTGCGGATCAATTTCGCAGGACGGGCAATGTCAATGTCTGCCCCAATCAGCTTCTTCTGATCAGGCCAATGAGGAACAACAGCACCAAGGCTCCAATAACTGCCGTGGCAATGACGCTCACTAAGCCGCTGCCGATGGAAACGTGCAGCACGGAACGAAAAAGCCAGTTGCCCACGAACGCGCCAAGAATTCCCACGATGATGTTGCCTACCAGCCCAAAGCCATAGCCTTGGCGGATTTGACCAGCGAGCCATCCAGAGACTGCGCCGATGATGAGGGTGAAGATCAAGTCGTTGGTACTCATATTGCAAAGAAGTTTGGTGAAAAAAAATGTGCCACAAAACTCTAAAAAAAACCTGATAATTTTTCCGAAACAAAATCGCTTTTGTAACTGTACAGCCGCCCCAAAATCCCTTTGGGATTTTGGGGC
>JBJXFT010000430.1:0-3580 GCA_046155725.1 Saprospiraceae bacterium | reverse complement strand
CCCGAAACTGCCGAACTCCTCGTCGCTTTCCTTTCCGACAGCCCGTTCGATACCTTCGAGGAAAGCACCCATGGCTTGAACGCCTACGCGCCCGCCACGGCGCCTGCGGAAAAAATCGAGGCACAATTGCTCGACCTGCAAAGCCAGTTCGATTTCGCTTGGCAGCACGAACTCATCCTCGGCCAAAACTGGAACAAACTCTGGGAAAGCAATTTCCATCCTGTGGTGGTGGGCGATTTTTGCGCCGTCCGCGCTGATTTTCACGAACCCATCGCGGGCGTGAAATGGGAGTTGGTCATCAATCCCAAGATGGCTTTTGGCACCGGCCACCACGAAACCACCTGGCAGTGCATCGCCGCCATCGAGCATTTGCCGCTCGCGGGGGCGCGGGTTTTGGACTACGGCTGCGGCACGGGCATACTCGCCATACTCGCTTCCAAGCAGGGCGCATCGGAAGTGGAAGCGGTGGACATTGAGGAAGAATCTTACCGCAACACGCTGGAAAACGCCGCCGCCAACGGCGCGCAAAACGTGACCGCCCGCCTCGGAACGCTCGCCGCCGTGCAGGGCCGTGACTTCGACGGTATCCTCGCCAACATCAACCGCCATGTGATTCTGGAATCCCTTCCCGCGCTTTCCAATTTGCTGAAACCTAAAGGCTGGCTGCTCATTTCGGGCATTTTGCTTTCCGACGAAGCCATCGTGACCGAGGCCGCCGAGGCGGCAGGTTTTTCAAAAAAGGAAATGAAAAGTCGGGGGAATTGGCTTTGCGGGGTGTTTGAAAAAAAGGAGATTTGAGCAAAACCAATTACTTTTGAGGCAAAACTTACCACCCGCATGGAAGCAAGAAGCATGAAAAATATCACCGTACAAGCCCCCATCCAAGACGTGATTTGGGCGAATATCAAGGATTTGCCCAAGGAAAGTATCAGCGAGATACTCGACTTTATCGTGTTTGTGCGCACCAAAAATTTCCGACCGGAAGTCTTGGAGCAACCTGCCAAACACGATTCGCTCCACTATGAATTGAGCGTTTTGGACAAAGCGGAGACATCCCATCTTGAACTTGAATTCGAGGATTACCAAAGTCTTTACCCCCATGAGTAAGTATGTTTCCGACACCATGGCTTTGGTGCTATACCTTGAAAAACGCAAAATGCCCGCCAAGGCAAAGCAGATTTTCTCTGCTGCCGAGCAGGGTGAGCATGAAATCTATATTCCCATTATGGTAATGGCCGAAATTGGCTACCTCTCCGAAAAAGGGAGAATTCAGACAACCCTTGGAGAAGTAGAACAGAAGATGGCGCGTGATAAGAATTTCAAAGAAGAACCGATGGACTTGGCTTTTGTCAAAGCGAGTTTTCAGATTGACGACATTCCTGAACTGCACGACCGTTTGATCGCAGGTACTGCCAAAGCATTGGGATTGGAAATCATCAGCAACGACCCTTTCATGACGCAATCCGTTCATGTTGCGACGGTTTGGAAGTAAATACCCCTGTACTCTACCGTTTGCCCTTTCCCTACCTTCGCAATCTCTTTTGCGAACCCAAGTTCGCCCCACCACAACTCTATGCAAAAAATCCTCATCCTCGATTTTGGCTCGCAATACACCCAACTCATTGCACGCCGGGTGCGCGAGATGAACGTGTACTGCGAGATCGTGCCGTACAACAAATTGCCCGCACTTACCGAAGACATTCAGGGCGTTATCCTTTCCGGCAGCCCCTTTTCTGTGCGCTGGGAAAATGCCCTCCGGCTCGATCTGAACCTCCTTGCGGGCAAAACGCCCGTGCTCGGCATTTGCTACGGGGCGCAACTGATGGCGGATTTTTATGGCGGCGAAGTGGCGCAGTCGGCCAAGCGCGAATATGGCAAGGTGATGCTCCAGCACTACGCACCAAACGACCCGTTTTTCGCAGGCATCAGCAAGCGCTCGCAGGTGTGGATGAGCCACTCGGACACCATTGTGCAGATGCCCGAAGGCTTCGAGGTGCTGGGCAATTCGGACACGATCCCTTATGCCGCGTTCCGCTCGGAGGAGGGGAAATTTGCGCGGCCTGTGTACGGCATCCAGTTCCACCCCGAAGTGTTCCACAGCCTGGAGGGTTTTGAGGTTTTGAAGAATTTTGTCCATGACATCTGCGGCTGCGCGGGCGATTGGACGGCGGCGCATTTTGCGGAGGACACCATCGCCGACTTGCGCCAACGGATTGGAAACGAGAAGGTCATCATGGCGCTTTCCGGCGGCGTGGACAGCACCGTGGCCGCCACTTTGCTCCACAGCGCCATCGGCGACCGCTTGTTCTGCTTTTTTGTGGACAATGGTTTGCTCCGCAAAAACGAGTTTGAAGAAGTGCTCGAATCTTACCGGGGGATGGGGCTGAACATCGAAGGCTTGGACGCGAAAGAGCGGTTTTACGCCGCCCTCGCGGGCGTGAGCGATCCGGAGCAAAAGCGCAAAATCATCGGCAAAACCTTCATCGAAATCTTTGAGGAAGAAAGCGCGGCGCACCCCGATTTCCAATGGCTGGGCCAAGGCACCATTTACCCCGACGTGATAGAATCGGTCAGCGTGCATGGGCCTTCCGTCACCATCAAAAGCCACCACAACGTGGGCGGCTTGCCAGAAAAAATGAAGTTGAAAACCGTGGAGCCTCTTCGCCCGCTTTTCAAAGACGAGGTGCGGCGCGTGGGCCGAGAGCTCAACGTTTCGCCCAACATCCTCAACCGCCACCCATTCCCCGGCCCTGGCCTCGGCATCCGAATCTTGGGCGACGTCACCCCAGAAAAAGTGCGCATCCTTCAGGAAGCCGACGCGATCTTCACCTCCAAACTCCGCGAGCACGGCCTCTACGACGAGGTGTGGCAAGCCGGCACGGTGCTCTTGCCCATTTATTCTGTGGGCGTGATGGGCGACGAGCGCACCTACGAACAGGTCGTCGCGCTCCGCGCCGTGAACTCGACCGATGGCATGACGGCGGAATGGAGCCACCTGCCGCACGAATTCTTGGCCGAAGTCAGCAGCGAAATCATCAACAACGTGAAAGGCATCAACCGCGTGGTGTTCGATATTTCCACCAAGCCGCCCGCCACGATTGAATGGGAATGAAAATAAAAATCTGCTGCATCAGCAGCCTCGAAGAAGCCCGCATGGCAATTGATTTTGGTGCATCGGCCATCGGCCTCGTCGGCCAAATGCCCAGCGGGCCGGGCGTTATCTCAGACGAACTCATTGCCGAAATCGCCGCCGCCGCGCCGCCCCACATCGCTACCTTCCTGCTCACGAGCGAGACCAGCGCACAGGCCATCATTGCCCACCAGAAAAAGGTGCTGACCAATACCGTGCAAGTTGTGGACACTTTGCAGTCAGGCACTTACGCCGAAATCCGGCAAGCCTTGCCGGGCCTGAAACTCGTGCATGTCATCCACGTCACAGGCGAAGAAAGCCTCGACGAAGCGCTCGAAATGGCTCCGCAGGTAGATTTCCTCTTGCTCGACAGCGGTAACCCAAGCCTCGCGGTGAAAGAACTCGGCGGCACGGGGCGCACCCACAACTGGGCCATCAGCCGCCGCATCG
>JBJXFT010000408.1:0-11178 GCA_046155725.1 Saprospiraceae bacterium | reverse complement strand
GTAGCGTTCTCCATGCCGCTCACGGCTTCTGCGCGCTGGGTCTCAAAATCTTCTTTGACTTTTTGCCAGTATTTGTACTCTGCCGCCGCATCGCCGTGGAGGTTTTTGGGGTCGGTGCCATCGAAGCGCTTTTTGAGGCGGGCGTATTCACGGGTGAGTTCGAGGGTTTCATGATTGACGTTGCCGCCGGGGCCAGCGAGGAAGTTCCAGCCGTGGATGTCGTCCACATAGCCGTTGTTGTCGTTGTCTTTGCCATCGCCGGAGATTTCGCCGGGATTCACCCACATCACGTCTTTGAGGTCTTCGTGGTCTACTTCCACGCCGGAGTCGAGCACTGCCACGATGACGGTCTGGCTTTTCTTGCTCTTGTTTTTGAGCATTTTGATGGCTTCGTCGCCGCCCGTGCCGTTCACCTTGTCGGTGGTTGGGTCGAGGTTGAACCAGTTGTCGGGGGCTTTGCTTTGCGCCGTCAGGAGCAGACCGGGGAGGCAGGCGAGGACGACGAGAAGGCTTTTTTTGAAAATCATGTCAGAAAAAAATTTTGGTTGATAAATTTTTTGAACGGCAAAAGTAGAGCGTTGTGCGCCGAAGCGGGGAAGTTTAGACAAAAGCACATCGGCGGCGGGCGTATGCCGGGCCTGCGGCGGAGTGTGACGCATTCGCGGCAAAGGCTCCGCTCTGGCATTGGCTTTGCGCGCTGGTTGGCATCTTTCATCTTATCAGCCAATTTTCTCTGCATGAATTTCCGATTTTCTACACTCGCCCTCGGAGCATTGCTCTCCGCACTTTCTTTCCATTTGAATGCCCAAGGCTTTGGCGTTGTCCTCGACAGCGTGGAGGCCGAAACTGGCAAAGTCGTCTGCTTGCCCGTGCGGGCGCAGGGGTTTGACGGCATTTTAAGTTTTCAGTATTCGCTTACCTGGGATGCGCAGGTGCTGGCCTTTGACGGTGTCCAAAACTACAATTTGCCAGGTTTGGTGCAGGATGATTTTTTCAACCTCTCTGTACCCAGCGGGTTGCTTATAGGGTGGTCAGACCCAAGCGGGTCGGGCGTCAGCAAGCTTGATGGGCATGTGTGCTTCGAAGTCTGTTTTACCGTGGTGGGCCCAGTGGGCAGCAGCACGGCCATCACGCCTGGCAGCGTGGGATTCCCCGCAGGGACAGGAGGAGCAGAAGCCTACGATGGCACTTTTACGGATCTTTGGGACGCGGCACTAAATGTCCCGGGCTATGTCGAAGTAACGCCGTTCAATCAATCTTCTGGCACTTCGGGTGCTGGTCTCTCGGTTGAATCCTTGCTCAAATTGGCCCCAAACCCCACCCACGCTTCCGCGCAGGTGTTCGTGCAATCGCCCGCTTCGGGCGCAGCCACGTTGTCGGTGACGGACGCGCTTGGGCGAGCGGTTTTTGAACAAAAAACCACGCTGAAAGCTGGCGAGAACATTTTTGAAATCCCCGCCGAGGCTCTGAAAGCGAAAGGGATGTACCAGGTGTTGGTGAAAACTGAGCGGGGCGTTTCGTCGCAGATGTTGAGCGTGCATTGAGCGGGTGAGCCAACTTCCCGATCCCGAACGAATCGGGATCGGGAAGCTCCCGTTGGAGCGTTTGACCTTTCATCACAACCAACCAATCTTTCATCTTATCAACCAATTTGTCCCACCATGATGTACCGATTTTCTACTCTAATTTTTGGGGTGCTTTTCACCTCGATTTCCCTGAATCTTAATGCACAAGGTTTTAGCGTTGACATTGACAGCGTGGAGGCCCAGTCAGGTCAAAACGTTTGTGTGCCAGTACGGGCCAAGGGATTTGTGGATATCGTCCTTTTCCAATACGCGCTTGCTTGGGATCAGCAGGTGCTAAGTTTTACTGGAATACAAAATATTAACTTAGCAGGGTTGAGCGCCTCAAATTTTGGCAACTTTTCTCCAGGTAATTTATTTGTCTCTTGGACTGAACCCGCTGGTATGTGTTTGACCATAGACGATGGCACAATACTGTACGAGGTTTGCTTTTTGGCAATTGGCCCGGAAGGCAGCAGTTCGACCATTACAACAGGAGGTGATGGTTTGCCAACCACCGCAGAAGAGGCTTACACTTGCCAAGGCCAAAATGTCTGGTCGCCTTCCGATACGGGAATTGTAGTCATATCAACATCAACAAATACTGCCGCCCCGCTTCAAAACGGCACAAATACTTTCCAACTCAGCCCAAACCCCACGCAATCCTCGGCACAGGCAGTTTTCCACTCTGCCAGTGCAGGCAGCACGATACTCTTGGTCACCGATGCGACTGGCCGAACGGTTTTTGAACAAAAAACCACGCTGAAAGCCGGCGAGAACATTTTTGAAATCCCCGCCGAGGCTCTGAAAGCGAAAGGGATGTACCGGGTGTCGCTGAAAACTGAGCAGGGTGTTTCTTCGCAGATGCTGAGCGTGCATTGAACGAGCCAACCAACTTCCCGAAAGTTTCAAACTTTCGGGAAGTTTGAAGCCGCCTCGCAAAAATCAAACCCGCCTGCCTATCTTTGTGAACACACCGCACAATGAAGCAGGAGCAACCCAACATAAGCACACAGAGCGAGGCAGTGCCCGCACAGCACGACGACCCAGCGCTCGCAGGGCACGAATCGCCCGACATCCCAGGCGGTGAGGAAGACCACGCCATCATTTCCCGCTCGTACCGCAACCTGCTCAAATCCTTCAAAAAACCGCTCGATGCCGAAGACCGCGACAACATCCGAGCGGCTTTTGAACTTGCGGCACAAGCCCACCACACGCAGCGGCGCAAGTCGGGCGAGCCGTACATCACCCATCCCATCGAGGTAGCGCGCATCTGCGTGGAAGAAATCGGCCTCGGCCCCACCGCCGTCATCTGCGCCTTGCTGCACGATGTGGTGGAGGACACGGACGTGAGCCTCAAGGAGATTCACGAACAGTTCGGCGACAAAATCGCGCGCATCGTGGACGGCCTCACCAAACTCGAAGACCTCCACGAATCTGAAAGCCCGCAGGCGGAGAACCTTTCAAAAGTATTGAAAGCGATGCTTTTCGACGTGCGGGTGGTGCTCATCAAAATGGCCGACCGCATGCACAACCTGCGCACCATAAAGAGCATGGCGCAGCACAAGCAATTCAAAATCGCTGCCGAAACGGCTTTCATTTACACGCCGCTCGCCCACCGTTTGGGGCTTAATGCCATCAAGACCGAATTCCAAGACATCTGTTTCAAAATCACCCACCGGGAAGAATACCACGAAATCGCTTCCAAACTTGCCGAGACCAAGCGTTCTCGCCAATCGTATATTGACGAATTCACCCGCCCGCTAAAAGCCGCCCTCGACGATTTGGGCGTTCCGCTGACCATCACGGGGCGGCCCAAGAGCATTTTTTCCATCTACAACAAAATCAAATTCAAGCAAGTCCCTTTTGAAGACATCTACGACTTGTTTGCCGTGCGCATCGTGCTCGACGTAAAATTTGAACAGGAAAAAAACAGCTGTTGGCAGGTCTATTCCATCGTCACCGACACGTATCGCCCCATCACGGAACGGCTGAAAGATTGGATTTCGACCCCCAAAGCGAACGGCTACGAATCGCTGCACACTACCGTGATTGGGCCAGAAGGCCGCTACGTGGAAGTGCAGATCCGCTCCGAGAGGATGGACGACATAGCCGAACGGGGCTACGCGGCGCACTGGAAATACAAGGGGATACAAGGCACCAACAGCCGCGCCAACAACTACGAAAACTGGCTGGGGCAGGTGCGCGACTCGCTCGACACCAGCGAATCGGCCAACGCGGTGGAGCTCCTCGCCGACATCCAGAGTTTTCTCTTTGCCGAAGAAGTCCACGTGTTCACCCCAAAAGGCGAGATGAAAATCTTGCCCGACGGCGCCACTGCGCTCGATTTTGCTTTTAGCATCCACTCTGATATTGGGTGCACCTGCCGCGTGGTGCGCGTCAACAACCGCATCGTGCCGTTCACGCACTGCCTCGACAATGGCGACCAGGTGGAAGTCATCACGGACAAGAACCAAAAGCCGAGCGAGGACTGGCTTCAGTTCGTAGTCACTTCCAAGGCCAAAAACCGCATCCGCTCCGCGTTGAACGAAGTGAAGCGCGAGCAGGCTTCCTACGGCAAAGAAATTTTGGAACGGAAACTCAAGGCGTTCAAAGTGCCCGTGGAGGAAAATTGCGATTTGCTCGCCAAGTTTTTTGGATTCCCAAACCGCATGGAATTCTTGAGCGCAATTTTTCTGGAACAGGTAGACCTTCGGAAAATCAGCAAGCGGTTCCGCGCCGACGGCATCCACCTCGTGGAGAAAAAAGTAGAGGAGGACAAAACAACCGAGAAGCAAAAGCTCCCCCCAGCCAAGCTCAAACCCATCAACCTGCCGGAAGTGTACCTCAATGGCGAACCCGGCAACCTGTACAAATACTCTTTTGCAAACTGCTGCAACCCGGTGGCCGGCGACGATATTTTTGGCTTTGTGCTCGTGCAGGGCGGAGCCAAAATCCACCGCTCCAAATGCCCCAACGCTGGCAACCTATTCGCCCAACACGCCCACCGAATCCTAAAAGCCGAATGGGGCAACATCGCCAAGACCAATTTTTTGGCCGAAATCGTCATAAGGGGAATAGACATTGGCTCCGGCGTTATCAGCCAACTCACCAACACGCTCGCCGACCTCGGCATCAACATCCGCTCGTTTTCCATTTCTGGCGACGCGGGCTATTTCGAGGGCCGGGTTTCGATGGTAGTCATCAACACCGACCACCTCCAACGCGCACTGCTCGCCCTCCGAGGGTACGATTGGGTGAGCAGTGCGCAAAGGGCGGATTGAAGGAATCTACCCCTTCAAAAACTTCCCGGCGTACGCGCCTTTTTTCCCCACAATCTTTACGAAGTAAATGCCCGGCGCGAGCGAGGCGGTAGGGATAGAGACCGCACTTCCTTGGTTTTCAAAAGAAACCGACACGCGCTGGCCGTTGGCGGCGAACAGCTCGAGGGATTGCGCCGCGTCGTCGGCCAATTCGACCCAAGCAAAATCAGAGGCCGGATTCGGCGAGATGCGCACGACCTGCGGCAACGCCTCGCCCGTGCCAGACAGAATTGGGTCGAAGCGGGTGCCGCTGTTCAGCACCGCTTTTGTGTCTACTTCTTTCACGAACGCCAGCACATATACCTCGTTGGCATTCCATGCGGCGGGGATGCTGAATTGGTAGTTGTACTCGCTCGTGGCCCCGACGGCTGGCACAGCGAAAGCATCTCCTGCCACGGCGGTCAGCATTTTGCGGAACACATCGTGGTGTACGGTTTCGCCGTTGGGCGTTTGTAGGTTGACCGTTTTTTCGGCTATCGCCACAAAAATCTTGTAGTTGCCTGCCGGGATTTCAGCCAAGGCTCTTGCCTTCACATTCACCATGCGGGCATTGTTCGGGCCTGATTCGGTCACTTGCAGGTAGAGCGGACTGGTTTGGTTGAGGAAGGTTTGGAGTTTAGCCTCCGTGAGCATGGGGCTGGACGGGGTTTGCAGCGAGCCGTTCATTGCGATGGTCGGTGTGCCCTGTACGGGGTAGAGCGCAGTCCAAGCCGAGTTTTCGGTGGTGTTGGCTTGGTAAAAAACGCAGGTGTTGTATGGGAAAGAAGGGTGCACAGAAATGTGGTGTACATCGTCGGCGTATTGCGCTTGGCCGATGAGGTTGTAAAAAGCGGGGTTTTTGCTGGCGCAAATGCTGCACTTTGAGTTGGTGAAATGCTCGATGAGCACATACTTTTTGGCGCTCCCTTGCGCGGAGAGCAACGCGGCCATGAACAGGCAAAACAGGAAGGACGAGGATTTTTTCATGTTTGAAAAGTAGTTGAATTTGCGAATGCCACAAAGGTAGCCGCCCTTACCGCACCCTGCGCTTTTTGCCTTTTTCAAGTTCAAGAAATGTCGTCGCGCCAACGATTCGGCCAAACGCCGTATCCTTGCCCTCGAAATTCAACGCAGTCACAAATGACAAGTTTCAAGTAGCAAGTAGCAAGTTTCAAGTAGCAAGTTGGCCCGGCTCTTGAAACTTGCCAACTTGGAAACTTGCCACTGCCAACTTGGAAACTTGCCAACTTGGAAACTTTCAACTTGTTACTTTAACTCTCTGACAAATGTTCCTCCTTACCATGCCCGACTTCGCTTCCGGCGAAGTATGGGTCAGCCTCCTGACCCTCACCTTTTTGGAAATCGTGCTGGGTGTCGACAACATCATTTTCCTCAGCATCGTCTCTGCCAAACTCCCCGCCCACGAGCAGCCAAAAGCCCGCAACATCGGCCTCGTGTTGGCGATGGTGCTGCGCATTGTCCTGCTTTTTGGCATCACCTGGATCATCGGGATGAACAAGCCCCTGATCAGCATTGACTTCTGGGGCATACATGGCGGAATCACGGGGCAAGGGCTGATCCTGTTCCTCGGCGGCATCTTTCTGTTGTACAAAGCCACCACCGAGATCCACCACAAACTTGAAAGCCCGGAAGATGCCGACGACCCCAAAGTGGGCAAAGGCAAGGCCGCGCTCAACGCCGTCATCATGCAGATCACGCTGATCAACGTCGTTTTTTCGTTCGACTCCATCCTCACCGCCGTGGGCATAGCCAATGATCTGGTGGTGATGATCATCGCCGTGGTGGTTTCCGTGCTGGTGATGATGATATTCTCTGGCCCGGTGAGCAAGTTCGTGAACGAGCACCCCACGGTACAGATGCTCGGCTTGTCGTTCCTCATACTCATCGGCGTTTCATTGATAGGGGAAGCGGCGCACCTGAGCCATTTCACCGACGGTGCCATGCCAAAAGGCTATTTGTATTTTGCCATTTTCTTCTCGCTTTTTGTGGAAGCGCTGAACATCCGAATGCGCAAGGTGCAAAAGCCCATACAACTCCACGGCTATGGCGAGACGGCCAAAAACCGTGGGCTGCTGGACGAGAATTTGCTCGACAACGAAGTGCAGCAATAACTTTTGTAGTGGCAAGTTTCAAGTTCCAAGTCGGCAAGCGGCAAGTTTCAAGTAACAAACCCTAAGCGTCGGGCCCAACTTGATACTTGCCGACTTGAAACTTGAAACTGTTTGGTCTGTATGAAAAAACTACTCTTTCCCCTTTTCGCTGCGCTGGCCTTTGCCGCCTGCCAAAACCAGCCGACACCTGCCGTGCAAACGTCCACGAATTCCTCCGACCAAAATGTGCCCGAACCCGAATGGGCGCGGAGCGCGGTGCTGTACGAGTGCAATGTGCGGCAGTTTTCGCCTTCGGGCGATTTCGCGGGAGTGCGGGCAGGGCTGCCACGGCTGCGCGATTTGGGGATTGATGTGCTGTGGATCATGCCCATACACCCCATTGGGCTGGAGCGGCGGAAACTGAAACCGGAAGACCCCGGCAGCCCCTACTCGGTGCGCGATTATCTGGCGGTGAACCCCGATTTTGGCACCGAAGCGGATTTCAAAAACCTCGTGGCCGAAGCCCACGCGCTGGGCCTGAAAGTCATACTCGACTGGGTGCCCAACCACACTTCCTGGGATTCGGAGTGGAAAAAAGCACACCCCGAATATTTCACGCAATACAAGGGCGACTTCACGGTGCCGCTCAACGAGCACGGCGAACCCATCGCCGACTGGAGCGACGTGTGCGACCTCGATTACGGGAATCCCGCCACGCGCCGAGCCATGATAGGCGCGATGCAATACTGGCTCCGCAACTGTGACATTGACGGCTTTCGGGTGGACATGGCGGGCTTGGTGCCAAACGATTTTTGGGCAGAAGCCCGGCCCGCGCTCGATTCGGTGAAGCAAGTTTTCATGCTCTCGGAGTGGCAAGACGAACCCGCACACTTCCGCTCCTGCTTCAATGCCAACTACGGCTGGAAATGGAAAGACGTGACCAAGGACATTGCCGCAGGAAAACAAAACGCGCATTCGCTGGACACGCTGCTGCGGTTTTTGAACGGTTTTTACCCCGCAGGTTTTTCCCAACTTTACTTCACGCAAAACCACGACGAGAATTCCTGGAACGGCACAGAGGCCGAACTTTACGGCGAAGCCGCCGCTGCCGATGCGTTCAACATCCTCGCGTTCACTTGGCAGGGGATGCCCATGATCTACAACGGCCAAGAGGACGGGCTGGCGCAACGGCTGGCGTTTTTTGCCAAAGACCCGATCCGATGGGGCGATTTTGCCAAAACGCCTTTTTTCCAAAAACTCTGCGACCTGCGGCACCACAACCGTGCCTTGTGGTCGGGCCGCCACGGCGGAAAATTGGAAAAAATACCCACCAACAACGACAAACAGGTGTATGCCTTCACCCGCGAAAAAGACGGCGACCGGCTGGTGGTGGTGCTGAACCTCAGCAAAAAACCCTGCGCCGTAACGCTCAGCCCCAACGATGCAGTGATGTCGGGCGTGTACCTCAGCGTGTTTGGCGCGAGCACCGTACAACTCACGAAGGATATGCAACTGAACTTGAAACCTTGGGAATACCTGGTTTTGACAAACAAATAGACATCTAAGTTTCAAGTTACAAGTCAGCAAGTTGCAAGTCAGCCCACGCTTGGAACTTGAAACTTGCCACTTAAAACTTGTAACTACCCAGCAACGAAATGGCCTCGAACGGCGAACACAATCACCACCACCGCCTCACCACAGCGGGGCTGGTCATCACTCTCGGCATCATCTATGGCGACATCGGGACATCGCCGCTGTATGTGATGAAATCCATCGTGGGCGATGGCTTGGTGAACCGCGAAACTATTTTGGGTGCGGTGTCGCTCGTCTTTTGGACGCTTACCATCCAGACTTCCCTCAAATACATCGGCCTCGTGCTGCGCGCCGACAACAATGGCGAAGGGGGCATTTTTTCGCTCTACACTTTGGTGCGGCGGCGCAAGCGCTGGCTTTTATTTCCAGCCATGATAGGTGGCTGCGCGGTGCTTTCGGAAGGCATGATCACGCCGCCCATCACCGTTTCGGCGGCCATCGAGAGTTTGGCCTCGGTGCCTGCGCTCCAAAATATGCACCTGCCGACGGTGCAGATCACGATAGCCATCATCTCCCTGTTGTTTGTTTTTCAGCAATTCGGCACGGCGGCTGTGGGCAAGTTGTTTGGCCCTGTCATGCTGGTTTGGTTTTCGATGCTGGGCATTTTGGGGGTCATGGCATTGTCGCAGGATTGGTCGGTACTGCAAGCGCTAAGCCCCATTTATGCGATAAAAATGTTGGTGCACCACCCCAACGCGCTGGTGCTGATGGGCGCGGTTTTTCTTTGTACCACGGGCGCCGAGGCTTTGTACGCCGACCTGGGGCACTGTGGCAAGCAGAACATCCGCGTCAGTTGGATTTTTGTCAAAACCTGTTTGGTGCTCAACTATTTGGGCCAGGCCGTGTGGTGCCTGCAATTCGATGGGAAGTCTCTGCCGACGTTCATGGCATTGGTGGGCGACAAGATGGAGGCGCAGCCCGTGAACCCTTTTTATGGCGTGATGCCGGAGTTCTTCCTGCCGTTCGGCATCGCCATCGCTACCATGGCCGCAGTCATTGCCAGCCAAGCCATGATTTCTGGGTCGTTCACGCTGGTGAGCGAAGCCATCCGCTTGGGGCTGCTGCCAAAATTGACGGTCATTTTCCCAACGCACATGAAAGGGCAATTGTACGTCCCGGCGGTGAACACGCTCTTGTGGGCGGGCTGTGTGTTTGTCACCCTCTATTTCCAAGAGAGCAAGCACATGGAAGCGGCTTATGGGCTTTCGGTGACGCTGACGATGCTCATGTCCACCATTTTGCTTTCCAATTTCTTTGTGCTGCACCGCGTGAAGCCGATCTACGTTTGGGCGTTCCTGATTTGGTACCTGTGTTTTGAGGGGGCGTTTTTTGCGGCCAACTTGTTGAAATTCGCCGAAGGCGGCTTTATCACGGTGCTCATCGCTTCGGTGCTGTTCTTCCTGATGTTCGTGTGGGTGCAGGCCAAAAAGATCAAAAACCGCTTTACCCAAAACGTCAAGGTCAACGACTACATTGACCAACTCATACTGCTGGGCAGCGACGACAATATCCCCAAGTGCGCCACCAACCTCGTGTTCCTCAGCAGCACCAAATCGCCCAAAAAAGTGGAGGAAAAAATCCTCTACTCCATCCTCCAGACCCAGCCCAAGCGCGCCGACATCTACTGGTTCGTGCACATCGAAACGACCGACGAGCCGCACACGATGGAATACAAGGTGAACACGATAGCCCGCGACGACGTGTACAAAGTGAACTTCCGGCTCGGCTTCCGCGTGGAGCAGCGCATGAACCTCTTTTTGAGAAAAGTGGTGAAGGACCTGCTCGAAAACGACGAACTGAACATCCGCTCGCGCTACCATATCGGCCACGGAGAGATCACCACGGGCGATTTCAAATTCGTCATTATCCAAGAATTCCTTTCGCACGAGAACGACCTGCCCGTGTGGGAGCAAGCCGTGATGCGCGTCTACCTTGCTGTCAAGGGCATCACTGCTTCGCCCCAAAACTGGTTTGGCCTCGACAGCGATTCGGTCGAAATCGAGCAGGTGCCGCTCGTGCTGCGCCGCGTGAAGGATTTGGAGTTGAAGCGGATTTTTTAGGATGTGGGCGGCGGGAAGGGCGATCCTTCAAATCCCAATCTTCGGCGCATCAAGCCCTCCGCTTGTTCTTTCAAAGTTCCAATGTCGCCAGCGCCCAGCCCACCGGTCGGGATGGGCGTTTCCCACACCACGCGCACCGTTCCGGGGCGCAGCCCTGCGCCGTTGGCCGTGATGTGGCGGATGTTCACAATCGTTTGCACCGCTACGGGCGCACCCGTCTGGATGGCGATGCGGAAAGCACCGTCGAAAAAAGGCGCGAGCGGCTGGCCGCTCAAGTTGCGGCTTCCTTCCGGGTAGATAAAAATGCTCCAGCCTTCGGCCAATTGCTGCTTCAACGCCACCACGCTGCGGGCGCGGCTCATCGCGCTGCTGCGGTCTACGATGAGGCACATTTTCCTGACGATGAAGCCAAAAACCGGGATCTTCAGCAACTCTTGTTTTGCCAAAAAACGGAACACGCCGGGGAACGCATGGCCGTTCAGGATAAAATCGAGCGACGAATTGTGGTTGCCCACCAAGACGTAACTCTGCTTGGGGTCGAGCCGTTCGC
>JBJXFT010000401.1:0-14827 GCA_046155725.1 Saprospiraceae bacterium | reverse complement strand
CTTGCGAGCATTGGACGAACTACATCGTGAAGCGCGAATGGACGGCTACCGACAACTGCGGCAACAGCCGGACTTACACACAACTCATTCAAATAGAAGACACCACGCCGCCCGCCATTGTGCCGCCCGCCGCCATGATGTTCCCCACAGATTTGGGCGATTGCGGGGCGGAGGTGACGATTCCCGCGCCGCTTTCGGTGACGGACGTGTGCAGCAACCAACTTACGACTGTGATTTTGAAAGATACCATGGCATTGGTTTTCTTGCCAAACCCGCCAAATTCGCCATACGCGGATACGGTTGTTTTTCAATTGAGCGCCCCTAACCTTCCGCCTTTTCAGCCTATTGTCGGGAATGCAACATTGACCATTTTTATTGATCAAGCGGATGCAGATGCCTTCCAGCAAGAATTTTTTCTGATATTGGGAGAAAACGCCACTTTGCTTGACACCACAAACTCCGTCGTGACGCAGTGCAGTTCGAGCACTACGACCATGACAATTCCCTCTAACCTGCTGAACAACTGGATGGCAGATGGGAGTTTGACAATTACGCTCGCCCCGAACAAGCAAACCATAAATAATCCCTGCCCCAATTTGCTCAACCGCGTCCGCGCCAACCTTTCCTATTCCTATTCCACTACCGACGTTCCCATCGCCCTGACGTACTCGCTGGACGGGGGGGCTTCGCAAAATTTCCCGCCCGCAGGGCCTGCTACTTTGACTACGGGAACGCACACGGTGATTTACACGGCCACGGATTGCGCGGGCAATGCCGCCACCTCGTTGGTGCAAATCAATGTGAACGACACGCAGCCGCCAAGCATGACCGCGCCCGCCAACATCACGACCTATACGGGCCAAAACAACTGCGAAAGCCCGATAACGATGCAGTTCCCTGCCATCACGGAGAACTGCACCATGTCGGCCAGCCTGACGCTCGCTTCGGCGGTGCTGCCGCTCCAATTCACCAACGACCCCGACGTGGGCTTGGTGGCTTCCGACATTCTGCTCACCCTGACGGGCATTGTGCCGAACGCGGTGGGGATGGGGGTTCTGAAAATAAGGCACAAAGGCGACAATGCGCAAGTGGGAGAGTTTTTCAGGGTGTTCGATGAGTTTAACACGTACTTGGACACTACCAAGCGGGGCGATATGCTGGGAGAATGCTCGACGTTTTTTGAAACTTCTATCGACGTTTCGGCGCAGAGCATCAATGATTGGGCTACGATGGGCGGCGCGTTGGGCAACACGTCTTTCTCTTTGAAATCCAACAAAGACCCCTTGAACGATGTGGTCAGCAATTGCGCCGCACTCCTTCCCAACGGCACCGACGGAATAAGCCAGGTGCAGGTGGTGCTGGAATACAGCTACGCGGTGGTGGACTACTTTGTCAAAAATACTTCAAACCAAGTGGTTTCGACCGGAACGCTGACCGGCAGCACTACGAAAGACACGCTTTCGCCGGGAAATTATTCGGTGATGTACCTGACCACCGACAACGCCGGGCTGACGGGCATGGCTTCTTTCGCCGTCACGGTGCGCGACACGGTGAAGCCCAAGGCGCTGTGCCAGCCCACGTTCATCATTCAGGTAGACCCTTCGGGCGCCGGCGCCACAGTGCTTTCGCCCGCCAGCATCAACAACAACAGCACCGACAATTGCACGCCCGCCCCCAACCTGCTGCTCTCGGTTTCGCCCAGCCAATTCAACTGCAACCAAGCGGGCAGCACGGTGAACGTGACGCTCACGGTGACGGACACTTCGGGGAATGCTGCGACTTGCAATTCGATGGTGGGGGTGGTGAGCATGACGGCCAACCCCGCCTACACGCCCGTTTGCGAGAACGGCGCTTTGCAACTTTTTGCCAACCCGCCTTCTGGCGCGCCTTATTTCTACAACTGGAGCGGCCCCGGCGGATACACCATCAGTGGCAACACCATCATCCAGCAAAATCCCGTGGTGACGAACAATGCCATGGCGGTCCACAACGGCCCTTACTGCGTCACCATCACAGGTTCGGGTTTCTGCAGTTCAACGGCTTGCGTGGTGGTGAATTTGGCGATACTTGCCACCACTCCATCGCTTGGCGGCAATGGCTTCTCGTTTTGTCCTGGCCAAAACATCGTGATAGGAACGACCAATTACAGTGGCCAAAACGTGAGTTATCAATGGCTGGTGGACTCTGTGCCCGCTTTGCCCGGTGGCCCAATCGTAATGGGAACCACCACTACCCTCACAAACTTCACCATTCCCAACCCACCGCCAGGCACGTACACCTACTATGTGAAGGTGTTTGCCAATGGCTGCAACACGGCGCTCTCCAATCCGCTGATGGTGACGATGCACCCCACGCCGCCCGCAGCTGTTGACCCTCCCCAAGTACTCATTTGCGAAGGCGCGAAACTCATGCTCAATTCCACTACGCCGCCCTTGGTGGGGCTAACGTATATGTGGATGCACCCGAGTGGCTGGACAAGCAGCGCGCAAAGCCCAACGGTGACAAACAGTGCCGTCAAATCTCAGCACGAGGGCATTTACACCCTCCGCACAAAGCGGTTCGGCTGTTTGTCAAACCCTGCGAACGTGGTGGTGACCATAGACCCCAAGCCGCCCAAACCCAGCATATCGGGGAATGCCAACCTTTGCGAAGGCCAAACACTGACCTTGGTGTGCAACAACCTGAACGCTGCGCAATATGTGTGGACATTGCCTGACGACACGACCATCATAACCACCACAAACTCGCTGACCCTCCCCAACGTGACAACATCGGACGCTGGGAACTACACGGTTTTTGTAGCGGCCAGTGGCTGTTTTTCTGACGAATCGAATGCGTTTGTCGTGGACATTCAGGCGTACCCCATCGTGACGGCCGACTCGAACGCGCCGATTTGCCAAGACTCTTTGCTGGAACTTACCGCGACGTTCTCCTCCACCGTTCCACTCGCTTGGTGCTGGACGGGGCCGAACGGTTTCGAGAAATATGAGCAAAACCCGACCCTGCCCAATGGCGCGAGCGGCACCTACCAAGTCATCGGTAAAACCTCGTTCGGCTGCGCCGACACGGCCACGGTGGATGTGACGAATGTGGTGGCCCCCATCATTGACAGCATCGGCAACAACGCCCCGGCTTGCTGCGACTTTACCACCGATGCCGCGCTTTCGGCCATCATCACTTCGGCCCATGGCCAGCCGACGTATCTTTGGACAGGGCCCTCCGCATTTGGCGTGTCCACTTTGGCAAACCCCGTGATTGGGGATGTTTGTGTGGAATACAATGGCCAGTACACCCTCGTCGTGAAGGACACGTTCGGCTGTCCGTCCTTGCCCGCCACTACGGAAATCAACATTCAGGTGCCGCCCGCCACGCCCACATTGACCCCGCTCACCACGACAAAATGCGCAGGCGCCGACGTGATGCTCTCCTTTCAGAATTCAACCCTCGACGCAACCTACCGCTGGAATCGGCCCGGAACCCTCAGCGACACCATCACCATGGTGGCCGAACTGAACATCCCCAACGCGCAGCCCTGGCACAACGGCACGTACACCGTGACGGCCATTTCGGCCAACGGAACTTGCCAATCTGACCCATCCACCGCCGTGACGGTGACTATAAATGCCATTCCGCCTGCGCCCGCAATCAGCAGCAACTCGCCCGTGTGCGAAGGAGCCACGCTGACGTTTTCTGCTTCCAGCATCCCCGGTGCGACCTATATGTGGACGGGGCCTGGATTCAATGACCTCACGCAAAACCCCGAACGCCACCCCGTGACGCTCACCATGGCAGGCGTGTACACATTGAAAGTGACAAAAGACGACTGCACTTCGCCCGATACTTCGCTGACGGTGATGGTGGTAGAAACGCCGAAACAGCCGCTCATCGCGACGCCGCCCGCCCGGATTTGTATGGACGTGCTGCCGGTGGGAGTATTTTTGAACGTCACAAGCCCGGTGAACGGGATGGTGTACACTTGGCAAGAAGAGGGTACGAGCACCCAACTGGCACCGCCCTCAACGGCCAGCCAACTCAACCTCGACAGTGTGCTGACGCTGCTGGGGCCTGGCGAACACACGTTCTGGGTGCGCGCCAGCACCTTCGCTCCGCCAGGCTGCGAGTCTGACTTTTCCAACATCGTGACGGTCAGGTTCGATACCATCCCTGCGGGGGTGAATGCGGGCGCGGGAATGGACCGTCCTGCTTGCGTCACCAACGCCATTCCGCTGACGGCTACGCCCAATCCGTTGCCCGATGCAGTCACTGGTTTTTGGACGCAAGTCGGGCTGCCTTTGGTGACGATTGACAATGCGAATTCGCCCAATGCTTCCTTCAACGGTGGTGCAGCGAATACCCTTTATACCTTCGTGTGGAGCCTCTCGAACGGGGCTTGTATGAACTTCAGCAGCGACATGGTGCAAATCACGGCGCAAGACCCGGAGCCTGCCATCGGGGGGGACGACATTTATTCTTGCGAACTGACGGGCATTCAACTTCATGCCACGCAAGGCACTACGGTGCAGGGAAAATGGACGCAACTGCAATCGCAGGCTGGCTTGGGCGTGGTGATTGACAATCCCGACGACCCGAACACGACCATTAGTGGACTGCCCGGAAGGGGCCAGACTTATGTTTTCTACTGGGAAATAGGCAACCCCGGCTGTGGCACGAACAGTGACCCGGTGGTGGTGTATGTGTACAGCCCAAAGCCGAGCGCTGGCCCCATCCAGTTTGTGTGCGACCAGGAAAACTGTGCGGACTTGCAGGCTTCCGTGCTGGCCGATTTTGAAATCGGGCAATGGAGCAGCAATGACCTGAGTTTGGATTTTTCAAACCCGAATTTCCCAAACTCAAATGTCTGTGGCCTCAAGCCGGGCAAGAACGAAATCTACTGGACCATCAACAATGGCGTTTGCGGCGACCAATCGCGCGACACGGTGGAGATAAACTACGAGATTTACCCAGAGGCGGTAGCGGATGTGGTGCCGGTTGATTTTGGCGGCACCGCGCAATTCAATGTGCTGCTCAACGACGTTTTGCCGGGCGCATATACCTACACACTTGCCACGCCCCCAGCCCTTGGCAGGCTGATTGACACGCTCGGAATTGGTGTGTACATCTACCGCCCGCAGTCGGGTTTCACGGGTTCGGAGACGATGACGTACACGATTAAAAACAACAACTGCCCCGGCTCTCTCAGCATTGGCACGGTGACTTTTCAGGTGGGCGACGCGCCGGATTGTTTTATCCCGACCATCATCACGCCGAACGGCGATGGGTTCAACGATGTGTTCACCATCCCCAGCGTGTGCACGGTTGGCGAGGGCGATTCGGAGTTGGACGTGACGATTTTCAACCAATGGGGCGACGCGGTTTTCCACGCCAAACCTTACGCGAACGATTGGGGCGGCACTTACAACGCGGAGGAATTGCCCGCCGGCACTTACTTTTTTGTGGTAAAACTGCACGACGAGGACAAACCGAGGACCGGCTTTTTGCTGATTCAGCGGTAATCAGGCCTACGTTTACTAAACTTCAAAAGTTTAGTAAACGTGTTCTCGGCTAAGTTGACGGCATTAGACTCAAAGTCACCCCGACACTGCACATTAAACTCAACACGATGAAAAAAACATACCTCTCCCTTTCTCTCCTCGCGCTCGCGCTTTGCGCCTCGGCGCAACAGGAGCAGATGTTCACCCAGTTTGTGTTCAACAAGCAAGCCTACAACCCGGGCTATGTGGGCAGTTTCGTGTCGCCCACGCTCACGGCCATTTACCGCAACCAATGGATGGGCTTGGACGGCGCGCCCAAAGCCATGGCGCTTTCGTACACCCAGCCTTTGCTCAACAACCGCGTGGGCATCGGCGGCACCATCATGCGCCAGAGCATCGGCATCAACACCAACCTGACTTTCGACATCGCCTACGCTTACCGCATACAGTTGAAGCGCGGCACGTTGGCCGTTGGCCTGCAAGCCAGCATGCGCAACATCCGCCAAAACTGGGCCGACCAGCGCATCATCGCCATTGACAAAAACGACCCCAGCATCCCCACCGACCCTAAGAGCAAGTTTGTGCCAAACTTCGGGGCGGGGGTCTATTACAATTCCTACACGGACAGCTGGTACGCGGGCATTGCGCTGCCGCGCATCGTGAGCAACAGCATTGATTTCTCGGAATTTGGCAATGTCCTTTCCCGCGAGGTGCAGCACATCAATGCGATGGGCGGTATGAAATTCGATGCGACGGACGACTTCGAAGTCACACCGCAAGTGCTGCTCCGCTATGCCATCGGCGCGCCGTTCGATGCGGAGATGAACGTGAGCGCACTGCTCTACAAAAAGTTTTATGGCGGCCTCACGTACCGCTTGGGCGGCGACACGAACTTCGCCGGCGAGAGCATAGATGCGGCGCTGGGCTATCAGGCCATTGACCAATTGTTCATTTGCCTTTCTTACGACATTGGCCTCACCCGCTTGCGCAACCACCACAGCGGCTCCGTGGAGGCTACTGTGCGCTGGTGGTTCAACCCGCCCGACGATGTGGTGCCGGTGAAGCCTGCGCGGCCGTTTTGAAACCTCCTATTTTGGCTTTTGTTAAAACTGATGATTGGACAAACGAACTATCTGGCTTTTGTCGGAGAACTGAAAACCCAAATTCTCCGCAGCCGCTACACCGCAGCTCGCCTCGCCAACCGCGAAATGTTGTTGCTGTATTTTTTCGTCGGCAAACAGCTTTCCGAAAAAATCTCTATTGAAAAATGGGGAACAAAAATCATGGCAAACATCTCGGCAGACTTGCAAATAGCACTTCCCGGGTTGCGCGGTTTTTCGTACCGAAACTTACGGAACATGAGGCAGTTCGCGGAGGAATATTTGGAAATTGCATTTGGGCAGTTGGAGACTGCCCAAATACGGCGCGTTGAAAACCAAGCAAATGCAATTTGGCAGTTGCCAACTGCCAAATTTGAAGGGTACACCCAAGAAGTGTTTTTTTCACTTGGTTTTACTCAACATATCCTCGTCTTAAACCGATGTAAAGATCCCAAAGAGCGGCTCTTTTACATGGAAAACGCGGTCGCAAATCAATGGACGGTCGAACTCCTCGACCACCAAATAGATGCCCGCCTATTTCAAAAACAGGGCGCATTGCCCAATAATTTTGCCGCCACGCTGCCTGAAAACCTGCGCGACAAAGCCCTGCTAGCTTTCAAAGATGAATTTCTTTTGGATTTTATCAATGTTGACCCAGACGATGAGCGCGTTTTGGAAGACAAAATCGTGGACAACATCCGCCGATTCATTTTGACAATGGGAATGGGCTTTGCATTTATAGGCAATCAATACCGCCTGTTGTTCGAGGAAGAGGAGTATTTTATTGATTTGCTTTTTTACAATCGGTGCTTGCAGTGCCTTGTTCCGGTGGAGTTGAAACGCGGAAAATTCAAACCTGAATACCCTGGGAAACTGAACTTTTACCTCAATGTCCTTAATGATTCCGTGCGGCTGCCACACGAAAACCCGAGCATAGGCATCATTCTGTGCAAAGCAAAAAACGACAGCTTGGTGCGGTTCGCGGTGCGCGGCATCGAAAACCCTATTGGCGTGGCCACGTACCGGCTGAGCGAAGAAATGCCCGAAACCCTTCGGGAAGTTTTGCCAGATTTGGAAGGCTTGAAACGATTGTTGGCATAACCCGCTGGTGGATCAACCCGCCCGACGACGTGACGGCGGTGAAGCCGGCGAGGCCGTTTTAAGGCTTCCTATTGTAAAGGAATTTGATAGCCTGCGCGGAGCAGGAAAGTCCGGTTGAAAGCCTTCGGTTTTTCATCTTCGGGGCCGGTTTCGGCGTTGCGCTCGAGGTTGAGGATGCCAAAATGGTAGCGGCCTTCGAGGAATATCCTTCCGGGGCCGCAGCGCTTCGCGGCCCGGAGGCCGAGCAGCAGGGCGGCATCGAGTTTGTCTTCAAACTTTACTTCTCGGAGGTCAAGTTTTGAGGAGATTTTGACCCGCACTTTGGTGTCGTCTTGCGCTCCTTCGCCATGGGCAATCACTTTGGCCGAATTGAGAAACCCCACGCTTGCGCCCGGCATGGCTTCGAGCCGGATGTTCTGCCCGCCTATCGGCAACTTGAGGTTGAGCAAGAATGGCACTTCCAGATAGCGGACGCGCAGGTCGGCTTTGACCGTTGTTTTCACACCTCCCGTATTGCCTGTTTGCTCTTCCCGATACCCGTGCTGGGTGAGGCCGAGTTCGATTTGCCAACCAAGGGTTTCGGACACTTGCTTGCCGTATTGGAGGGCGTAGGAGAATACCCGCGCCCGTTTCAGTGGCTTGTCAAAAAACTCTTCGTAGTTGAGTTTTTGTTTCGACCAGCCGAGGCCGATGGCTGCACCGCCCCATGTTGCGCCTGCCACAAATCCTTTGGAAAATTTCTTGGCGGGGCTTGGCGCGGGCGGCGGGGTCGTGTCGGCTTCTGCCACAGGCGACTTTGCTTTGTAAATGGTGGGGATGGGCGGTGCCACGGTTGGTCGGATGCGCCCGGTTTGGAGGCCGTTGTAGCGGCGCATGGCGCGTTTCATCGGGCCTGTGCCGATGGCTTGGAGGATGACCCCGCCGAGCATAATGCCCACGCCTTTGAGCACGAGGTTGTTTTCGTCGCCACCATCGCTGTTCAGGGTTTTCGCCAAACCGATGGCTTCCACGCCCAAGCCGAGGATTTGTATGCCCAAGCCTACGTTGCGGAGGGTTTTGGAGGTTTGCCAGTCGCGGTTGATCTGGGGGTCGTTCTTGGCGAGCAGGATGGACTGGGCCTGCTTGGGCTTTTTGATTTTTTTCTCTGCATACCGAATGACCAAGGGGAAATTTCGGATTCGGAAAGTGTCGGTGGAGGGGCTTGGGGTGATGACAGTTTGCGCATTCAGTTGGAGGGCAAAGGTGCCGATGAGGAGCAGCCCGCCTACGAATATGCTTCGGCGGGTGAAGAGGAAGAGTTGCTTTTTCATGTTGAACGTGGTTAAACCCCGATTTGATTCGGGATGTGAGTTGAATTTGGCTATGCACTGTTTGCAGGCTAATCGGCGAACGCCTCCGAGGGTAAACCTTTTTCCGAACGATAATTTTTTCGCGGCTTGGAAAGGCAAAAAAAAATCCAGCGATTCTGCCAAATCGCCATTCGGCATTTACATTTGCCCAGCGCAAGTTCTTTGCTGGCGGGCTGAACCATACTACTGGACATTTTTCACACAACGCCACAACGTCACAACGGAGCAAAGTCCAAAGCATTTAAAATCAGTTCGTTGTGTCGTCGTGGCGTTGTGTGAAATAGTAGTATGGGGCTGAACCCCGCCCTCCCTCAACGCCCTCCCTCCCCCTCACAGGTTTACCTTTTTCCCCTACCAGCGATTATGACAAACGAAGCGAAAAACTCCCCGCCAAGCCATGCTTGCACGGACGAAGAAGCCCTCGAATGGCTCCGCGACGGCAGCCCAGAATCTGAAAGCAATGCGATGGGATGCCTTTACCGAAGGCTTTTGGGAAGGATACGCCCGTGGGTGTTTTCCAGAAATGGCTCCAGCGACGATGCGCACGACGCGGTGACGGAGGCGGTCGTCCAGTTTGTCCAGAATTTCCGGGAAGGCAAGTACAAGCACGTGGACAAGCTCGAGCACTATCTTTTCCGAATGGCGCAATTCAAGTTCTTCGACCTTTTGCGGGCGCGTGGCGATGAGGTGTCGTTAGACGTGGTTTTTCCCGGCGGCATCCCTCCAGAAATGCTGGACGACCCCTACGAAAAGGCCGAAGAGGAGATGGAAAACATTGCCCGGCACACAAAACTGGAGCATTGTCTGGGGCAAATCGGCGAGCGGTGCAAAGAGCGGATCCTGCGGTTTTGGTATATGCAGCAGAGCCACGAAGAAATAGCCAAGGCGATGGGCGACAGCAGCGGCGACGTGTCGAAAGTCATGAAAAACAAATGCCAAGGCAGCTTGGCAAAGTGCATACATGGAAAATATTGACAGCACACAAATAGAATCCTACCTCCGGGGCAAAATGAGCGGGGAGGAACGCTCGCGGTTCGAGTCCGCGCTTGCCTCCGACCCTGCGCTGCGCCGCCAGACGGAGGAGCTGCGCCAATTGGCCGAAAGCGTTCGGGCAGTTGGCCGGGCAGACATCCGCAAGCGGGTAGAAACCCTGCGCGACCAAATCAAAAAAGAGGAAAGCGGCCAAGAAGCACCTCCAAAAGCCCCGCCCAAGGGTTGGATAACATCAGCGGCCCTGCTCTCCGTCGGCATATTGCTCGGCCTTGGGCTGGGCTGGCTGCTTTTCTGCAAGGAGTGCCCGCCGCTGCCACCAACCCCGATACCAGAGGTGGTCACAAACAAGCCGGGGCCAGTTGCCAAGACGCCTTTTGACGAATTGTACCGTGCCCAAATTTCCGGCCCGCAGCCGGGAGATTCCACTTCGCTCACCGTTCTGTACCTGCCCGGTTTGGATATGCCAAATCAGCCTTCCCGCAAATACGCGCTCGATGCGGGCGGCACCGGCTTGTGCATCTACGCCCGCCGAGGCGACGATTTTTGGAAACAAGCGCTCGAACTCTCGCAGTCCGGCAAGCAGTTTTTTCTGAAGATCGGCAACGAAAAGTTCTTGCTGGTTGACGATGGGGAGGAGCGCCCGTTCCCCGAAAAACCAAGCGGCAACTGACCACTTTATCAATTTTACCATGAAGCAATTTTCCTTCCTCCCCCTGCTCTTTCTGCTCACGGCCGCCGCCCCGATGCTCCGCGCCCAAACGGACACGCTGCCGCCCCTCGGCGGCATTGTGCTTGATGCCGACACCTTCGCCTCCACGGGCGAGCCGCAAGCGGTGACCCGCTCCAGCCGCCCCGGTGGAAGAAAATCTTTGCTCGCCAAAGTGGGCATCACGGCCTTCAACCAGCGCTGCGAACTTTCCTGTGGTGCTTGCGCCGTGACGGCTGCCGTCATGGTGCGCCTCAAAATCTACTGCGACGCGCAGTGCAAGTGCAGCCTCCCGATACGGGTGTTTTCATGGTCGTACCTGCACAACCAATTGGTGCGCCTGTACGGGCGCGACAACATCAGGCTCAAAAATGTGCTCGACCTGCTCCAAAAACAAGGCATCCCGCTCGCCGAGTTTTTTCCCAACACGCCTTGCAGCCATGACCGGCTGCCCGATGAGAAAGCGCGCAAGGAGGCCGCACGATTCCAATTTTGGACTTACCAGCCGGTTTTCAAAGCAAAAAAATACATCTTCGGTTCTTCGGTGGAAAAGGAAATCCGCTTCCGGGAGCAGATGGTGCCGCGCACGATTGCTTGGATTGACCGAGACATTCCGGTCATCGTGGGCCTGTTGGTGACGGACGATTTCCGCCGCCTCACGCCACAAAATTGCCTTTGGGAAGTGCCCGACCCGCTCGATGGCGCCAAAGGCCACGCCCTGCTGGTCATGGGCTATGACGACGCTACGGCGGAATTCGTGGTGCTCAATTCCTACGGTACGGGCTGGGGCTGCGGGGGCGTGGCGCGCATCAGTTATGATGACTATGCCCGCGTGGTGCAGGAGGGCTATGTGGTCAAGTTTGATTTTGGAGCGGGGAAAAAGGTGCCGTGCCCAGTCATCCGTCATTAGAACCTACGTTTACTAAACCTTCGGAGGTTTAGTAAACGTGTTCCCATACTCACCCACAAACATTTTTGCCATGAAGTTTTTTGCCAAAACAATTTTAGTGTTCGTTTTTGGGCCTTGCTCATTTTTAGCCGCACAGACAGTGGTAGATACGGCGGTGGTGAAAAAGGCGGTTGACAGTCTGGTGCTTGATTCGCGCAGCGCAACCAACCAACGCAACTTTGACGAAGGTTTTCGGCTCGGCACGGAAGCCGAAAAATTGGTCGCCAAAATGCTGGGGGAAAAGTGTATGTATTATTCCAACACCCAGTTCAATCTTGGGCGAGTGCATCACATCAAAGGTGATTTCCAACGCGCAAAAGAGTATTATTTGAAATGCAAAAACCTGCGGTTTGAGTTGGTCGGCTCGGAACATCCCCAATACATAAGAGGGTTGGCCAATCTTGCAGTAGTGTGCCATGATTTGGGAGAATATGCCGAAGCAGAGCCGCTTTATTATGAATCCCTTCGTTTTTGGGAAAAAACGGCCACCAAAACAAGTCCTGATTATCTCCTTACCGCCAATAATCTGGCTGTTTTTTATGCCTCCACGGGAGAACATCGAAAAGCGAAAAATTGGTTTGCCGAAATCAGGGATATCCGCAAAGAGGTTTTGGGGGAACACCATCCGGACTATGCTTTGAGCGTAATGAACCTTGCCATCGCAAGCAACGATGCAGGTGAGTTTGACAAAGTGGAACCGCTTTACAAGGAAGCCCTTGCCATCCGGGAAGACACCTTTGGCCGGGTTTCATTTGAGTACGCCCAATGCCTTTCTAATTTTGCCATTTTTTACAGCGACTTGGGGGAAAATGAAAAAGCGGAAAGGCTTTTTATGGAAGTGAAAAGCACTTACGGCAGGGTGTTGGGCTTGGAACATCCCGAATATGCGAACATCTTGGTCAACTTGGCCGTTCTGTACAATTCATTAGGTTTATCAAGAAAGGCCTTGATGTTCCTGACGGAGGCTGAAAGAATCTTTGCCAAAAACTTAGGAGCCGAACACCCATCGAGAATCCGTTGCCTCAACAATTTTGGCGTGTTTTATCGGGATATAGGAAATTTGGATTCTTCCCTTTTCTATCATTCGGCGGCCAACGGCTTATGGCTAAAAACAGTGGGTAAGCATCACCTCGAGTTTGCCAAAAGCATCAGCAATCTTGGATCCACATACAAAGACCTCGGCAAGTTGGACACAGCCTTGGCCGTTTGCAGCGAAGCAGAGCAAATTTGGAAAGACCTTTTTGGGGGAAATCATCCGAATTATGCGGCTTCTCTGAACAACTTGGCCACCATTTACTACGACTTGGGCAATTATGAAAAAGCCGCCGCAATGTTTGAACAAGCAAAGCGCGTCCGGGAAAAAACGCTCGGCAAGGTTCACGCCGATTACCTGCAAAGCGTGGACAACCTTGCCGGCAATTTCAGAGCATGGGGGAAGTCGAGACTCGCTGCAAGCTATTTCATCGAGGCAGCACAGGTGACACGTTCACTTTTCGAGGCTGAGCGGCTTTTCCTTTCAGAATACGAATTGGAACAATCCCTCCGCCGGTTTCAAGTCTATCAGAACAAGTTGTTTTCCTTTGGTTTGCAGCACCGGGAAAACCAGAAGGCTGAACTTTGCGGTACACTTTGGAACAACTTGCTTCTTCAAAAAGAGTTCCTGCTTGAAAACTCTAAAACGCTCGAAAACCTCGTCCGAAATGCCCCAGATTCTATCCAAGCCCAGCACCTGAATTGGAAAGGGCGGCGTATTCGACTGGCATTGGAATACGCCAAACCGATTTCCGAACAAAAAAACACGGCTCAAATCGAAGAGGAAATCAATTCGCTCGAAAAAATACTGGTTCGAGCGGTCCCCGGTTTCGGCAACGCACTCAAACAGGTAACGTGGCAGGACGTACAGCAGAACCTGAAACCCGAAGAAGCGGCTATTGAGTTTGTTTCATTCACGTATCACAACCCCTTTAGAATCACGGACACGATCTTCTACGCAGCCCTCGTCCTGCGCCCCGGCGACCGCGTTCCGGTTTTTGTGCCACTTTTTGAAGAAAAACAACTCAGCGAACACTTGTCCAATGCTTCCTTTCTCCGAGACATGGAAGAACGGGTGGCTTTTACTTACCTCGGCATCACCGAAACCGAACTGTACCGCCTCATTTGGAAACCCCTTGAGCCTTTGCTCTTGGACGCAAAAACCGTTTTTTACGCCCCGTCTGGACTGCTGCACCGAGTTTCGTTCTCGCTCATCAGCAAAGTTTCCGGCAAGCCGCTGCTCCCAAATTACGACCTTCGGCTCGTGGGCAGTACGCGCGAAATCGCGCTCGGAGGCTCAAAACTCCCCGGCAGCGAGCTCCAAACCGCACTGCTTTTTGGCGGCATTGATTACACCGCGGACAGTTTTTGCCTCAAAAGAGCCGCCATTGCCGTGCAAGATCCTTCCACACAAGCAACAGATGGCGAGCCCTCACTCAGCCAGAAGAAGCGCGGCGGCTGCGACCCCGGCATGATTCCCGACCTGTCTGGCACCAAAATAGAAACCGACAAATTGGCCGTGATGCTGCAATCCCGCGCCGTGGTTCGCCTATTGCAAAGCCGTTCTGCCCGCGAAGAAGAAATCAAATTGCTCGGCAAAACCACTCCTTCGCCCGACGTGCTGCACATCGCCACCCACGGTTTTTTCTGCGACAACCCCGAAGTTTTGGGTGAAAACAAGTCGCCCAGTATGGCTCTGTCGCTGTTCCGTTCTGGCTTGCTGTTGGCCGGTGCCGACTGCGCCCGCTTGAGCGGCATCAATCCGAAAGGCATGGACGATGGCATCCTTTATGCCTACGAAGTGGCAGACCTGAATCTGGCGGGCACAAAACTCGTCGTGCTTTCTGCCTGCGAAACCGCGCTCGGCGATATCCGGGGCGGCGAAGGTGTTTACGGTTTGGCACGGGCGTTTCGGTTGGCCGGAGCGGAGCACGTGATGATGTCGCTTTGGCAAATCAACGACGAACAAACGGTGCAGTTCATGGAAGTTTTTTACGAAAAGTGGACTTCTAAGCAAGACATCCGCGAAGCGTTCTGCCAGACACAGCGCACGCTCAAGGAGGCGGGTGTAGGTGCGGAGGTTTGGGGGGCATTCGTGCTGCTGT
>JBJXFT010000386.1:0-12853 GCA_046155725.1 Saprospiraceae bacterium | reverse complement strand
GGCAGCCTTTCCAGCGTCAGCCCCACCATCGAATACATCTGGACGGGCCCCGGCATCAACGCCTCCAACGAGAGCGACCAAAACCCGCCCATTGACCAGCCGGGCACTTATGACCTGCTTGTCATTGACAACGAGAACGGCTGTATCGCCACTGACCAAGTGACCGTGGTGCAAGATACCGTGGCGCCCACCGCAAGCGCAGGGGCAGACGGATTGCTCACTTGCGCCATCTTGACCCAGATCATTGACGGTTCTGGCAGCAGCGTAGGCGCGCTCTTTACTTATGTGTGGGAAAGCTCTGGCACCGGCATCAATTCGGGCAACTTCAATGTTCAAAGCCCCACAGTGATCGTTTCGGGAACTTACACGGTGACGGTGACGAACATTCAAAACCATTGCACAGATACCGATGTGGTTTTTGTGGATCTGGACGATACGAAACCGGTCATAGCCGCCGGGCCTGACCGTACGCTCACCTGTGCGAACGAGATTGCCCAATTGGACGCAACCCAATCAGCCGGCCCGACCATCAGCTTCTCTTGGGACGGCCCCGGAATCATTGCCCCCGGCGAAACCAGCCCTACCCCGATGGTAGACCAGCCGGGCGTGTACGTGCTCACCATCACGGATGCCAGCAACGGCTGCACCAACGTGGACGTGGTGAACGTGGACGAAAACAAGGCTGACCCCACCGTCACTGCAGGCAACGATTTGGTGCTCACCTGTGCAAATGCTGGCACGGGAGTCACACTCATTTCGGCAGGCTCCAGCACGGGCCCGAATTTCATTTACTTCTGGGTTGGGCCGGGAATCACGCCTACCACCGAGGACGACCCCAACCCGGTCGTATTGATGCCGGGCATTTACACGCTGCAGATCACCAACATGACCAACGGCTGTGACGATACCGATGAGGTAGAAGTACAGGCCGACCAAGGACTTCCAACAGCCAATGCCGGTTTGGATCAGATCATTACTTGCTCTGCGCCAGACGCTACGCTGGATGGCACAGGTTCTTCTACACCCACTGGCGGCTCGTTGGAGTATAAATGGGGCGGGCCGGGCATCAATGCAGGCAACATAAATGGCGATATGCCCGTAGTGCTTGTAAGCGGAACGTACTTCCTTACCGTAACCAACTCCGTGACGGGCTGCTCTGCCACCGACCAAGTGGAGGTGACTTTGGACAACCAACCACCTACTGCAACGGCTACTTCAGAACTCATTACCTGCCAAGACCAAGTTTCTACGGTGACAGTGAACAGCTCTGCGCTTAGCTCGACATACCTCTGGGAAGGCCCCGACGTAAACGGAGGCAACAAACACAACCAGACGCTACAAGTAGATGTGGCTGGCCTATACGCCGTTACGGTCACAGGGCCAAACGGCTGTACCACCACCACCAGCACCATTGTAGAAGTGGATGCAAATGTGCCATTAGGCAATGCAGAAGGCTCTGTGCTCAATTGCCTCAGCGGCGGCTCTACCATGATAAGCGGGGAAGTGATTTCGCCCGTAGGCGCAACGTTCACTTGGACAGGGCAAAACATCGGCACCGTCACTACGCCTACGGTCACCGTGACGCAGCCCGGCACCTACACCTTTACCATCTTTGCGCCCAACGGCTGTACGCGCACATTTTCTGTAGAAGTGCTGAATGACACCGAAGAACCCGAAGTGGTCGCGGAGGCCAACGAAACCATTGACTGCAACACTTCGGAAGTCAGCATTGACGGCACGGGCAGTTCGACGGGACCCAATTTCTCTTACTACTGGACGACCATCACGGACGGCCACATCGTGTCGGGCGAAAACACCCTCAACCCGCTGGTTGACAGGGCGGGCCAATACCAACTGTTGGTCATCAACAACATCAACGGTTGCCGCGACAGCACCCCCGTTACGGTAAAGGTTGACCCAAAAGTGCCCTCCGGTTTCGACGTTGAAGTAAGCAACATCAAATGCTTTGGCGACACCAACGGCGCCATCACGGTGAACGGGGTGCAAGGCGGCACTCAGCCATTCATTTTCTCTTTGAGCGGCAACACGGGCACGGCCAATAATCAGTACACTGGCCTGACCGCCGGCGAGTACCTGCTCTCGCTCGAAGACGCGAACGGCTGCCGCTTGGACACCTCCATCACCATCGGAGATGCGGGGCAACTGCTGGTAGAACTCGGCCCAGACATCGAAATCAGCCTCGGCCAAGAGGCTACCGTGGCTGCCCAGATTCAAAGCACCATTGGCGTAAATTCTGTGGACTGGAACTACGCGCCAAACTGCGACTCGCTGGCTACGTTCTGCGAAACGTTCACCTACCAGCCTTTTGACTCTTACCGCCACAAAATCACGGTGGTGGACAGCAATGGCTGTGTGGCCCGCGACGAAATCCTGGTGATTGTGCAGAAAAACCGTCAGGTCTATGTGCCCAATATCTTCGACCCAAGCTCTTCGGACAACGGCATCTTGACCGTTTTTGCCGGTATTGACGTGGCCCGCATCCGCTCGTTCCAAATCTTCGACCGTTGGGGCGATCAGGTGTTCGAGGTAAAAGATTTTGAGGCAAATGACTATGCAAAAGGCTGGGACGGCACGGTGCGAGGCGACAAAGGCCAACTGGCTGTGTACGTCTGGTATTGCGAAGTTGACTTTATTGACGGCGAGACGAAGCTCTTCAAAGGCGACGTGACGCTGATTCGATAAACTCATTTTTGAAACAACATCACAAAGCCGCTTCTCCCTCATTTGGGCAGAAGCGGCTTTGTTTTTTAAAAGCCTATCCGAAAACCGGCCCGGAGCTACGTTTACTAAACCTTGAAGGTTTAGTAAACGTAGCTCCGTCAGCTGGCGAGAGGTTTTCGGATAGGCTCTAAATCTCCTTTCTATGCACCTTACCCACCCTTTCCAACAGATTTCGCCCGAAACTTTCGAGTGGCTCATGCGCTGGTCGCGCATTCTGTTTTGGGTCGTTTTGGGTCTTTATGCCTACATCAAATTCGCCACGATGCCGGGCAAAAACACGGCTCGCTCCATCCTCGCCACACCGCCCGAAAAACTGGGCGCGCTGGGTTTTTGGGCTGGTTTTGATTTTCTTTTCATGCTGGCTTACACGCTGTTTTTCGCCCTCTGCTGTGTTTGGGGGGCGGGGCTGCTCAGCGCAGGCTCGCTTTTCTACAAGCTCGGCATTGCATTGGCATGGGCTACCATTCCGCTCGTATTGCTCGACATGGCGGAGAACTGGTGCATGTGGCAAATCGCCATCGGGAAGAAAAGCCTCGCCATCGGGCAGGCGTTCCGATATTTGAAAACGTCGAAGGAATGGTTGTTTGGCGCCACAGTGGCTTATGCCGCAGTGGTGAGCGTTTTGAAATGGACGAACGCGATTTGAAATTTTCTCGCATTCATTCGCCATTGGTCATCGTACCATTGTACGCTGATCAACGACGGCCAGAGTCAACGCGAAGTGGTTTTGAAAAACGAACTGCGCTCAAGTGTTGATTCCGAATCGAATCAATCGGATTCAATCTTCAAAAATCGAATCATTCGACTATAGCGACCCACCATGTTCCAACCAGACTTGTTCGAAGGGAAAACCGTGCTCGTCACAGGCGGCGGGAGCGGCATCGGCTTTGCCATTGCGCGGCAGTTTTTGCAATGCGGCGCGGAGGCGTTCATCTGCTCGCGCAAAGCCGAGCGCATCGAAAAAGCCGTGGGGGAATTGAGCCAATTTGGCAAAGTGCGCGGCCAAGCACTCGACATCCGCGAGCCAGAACAGGTGGCGCAAATGGCCGACTTCATCGCTGCCGAGGCGGGCAAACTGGACGTTTTGGTGAACAACGCGGGCGGCCAATTCCCCAGCCCGGCCGCCGACATCTCGCCCAAAGGCTGGCAGGCGGTGGTGAACACCAACCTGAACGGCACTTGGTTCGTGACGCAAGCCATGGCACAACGCTTCTTTTTCCCGCAAAACCACGGCGTGGTGCTGAACATCGTGGTGAACAATTACCGGGGATTGCCCGGCATGGCGCACACCGGCGCGGCGCGGGCCGGGGTGATGAACCTCACCCAATCGCTCGCTGTGGAATGGGCCTCGCGCGGCATCCGGCTCAACTGCATCGCCCCCGGCATCATCCAGAGCAGCGGCCTCGAAAACTACCCGCCCGAACTGGTGCGCGACATCGCCCGCATCGTGCCGATGAAACGACTCGGCACGGTAGACGAGGTGGCCGCGCTCACGCTATTCCTCGCCAGCCCCGCTGCCGCCTACATGACCGGCGATACGATCTACATGGACGGCGGCGCGCGGCTCTGGGGCGATATCTGGGAAATCTAAGAACAGCCTCCCACCGCAACAAGCCTATGAAAACTGGAAAACTCACCCACACTATGTCTGCTACGCCATCACTCGCCTACGCGCCCACCTTTTCCCCCCACTCCCGCGTGTGGGTGTACACTTCTGACCGCCCGCTCACGGAGGAAGAATCAGCTTTTGCACAAACTCAATTGGACGCATTCTGCCAGCAATGGACGGCGCACAACCAAGCCTTGCTCGCGCAGGCAGAGGTTTTTGAAAACCAATTCATCATACTCATGGTGGACGAAACAAGGGCTGGCGCGAGCGGCTGTTCGATTGACAAATCGGTACATTTTCTGGAACAACTTGGCGCGGAAATCAGCGCAGATTTTTTTGAGCGGATGCGCTTTGCGTGGGTAGACCAGCAGGGCGAAATGCATTTTGCCGACCGCCCCGAATTTGCCGCGCTCGTGCGCGAGGGGAGCATCCGGAGCGAAACTTTGGTGGCCGACACGCTGGTGCAGACCCGGAGCCAATTGGCCGAAAAGTGGCTCGTGCCGTTTGGCGCGAGCTGGCACAAGCGGCTTGTGGGTTGATTAGTGCCCCAAAAAACATTCCCTACCTTTGCAACATGGTAAAGTTTTTCAACACCACGGGCCTGTGCAAGCCGGAGGACCACTACATGGTGGAGCCTTATCGGGGATATTTCAACGAGATTTACAGGCTCATCGAATCGCAGCAATATTTTCTGCTCCACGCGCCCCGGCAGACAGGCAAGACCACCTTTTTGCACGCCATGGTCCGAAGGTTGAACGCCGAAGGGAAGTACATCGCGCTGGTCTGCTCGCTGGAAAGTGCCGGCCTGCAAAGCATCTCGGTGGAGGAAGCCAACCGCGTTTTTGTCAAATCGGTGTTTCAGGCGGCAGACTGGCAATTGCCCTCTGGCGAGCGCCCCCCACACTACGACGGCTACCAAAAAGGAGCATCGCTTTTCAACCAATACCTCAGCGATTGGGCCAAACAGCAGGCCAAACCCATAGTGCTGCTGCTCGACGAGGTGGACGCGCTCTTTGACGACGTGCTGGTGTCGGTGCTGCGCCAACTGCGCGACGGGTTCCAGTCGCGCCCCAAACATTTCCCCTCTTCCATCGCCATCGTGGGCCTGCGCGACATCCGCGACTACAAATCCAAGGTACGGGGCGACGGCAGCGTGCTCAGCGGCGGCTCGCCCTTCAACATCAACACCAAGTCCTTCTTCCTGCCCGTGTTCTCCCGCGAGGAAGCCCGCAGCCTGCTCGACCAGCACACCGCCGAGACGGGGCAGGTGTTCAGCCCAGAAGTTTTTGAAAAAATATACGAGTTCGGCGGCGGCCAGCCTTGGCTGACCAACGCGCTGGCCAACGAGATCGTCCGCGAGATGCTCGACGACGATTTTTCCAAGCAGATAAGCCTCGACATGGTGGAGGAGGCAAAAGAAAACCTCATCGTGAAGCGGCAGACCCACCTGTACAACCTCACCGACAAACTCCGCGAGCCGCGCATCCGCCAGATCGTGACCACCATCATCAACGGCGACACGCTGCTGCAGGACGACTTCGACGAGAGCATCCGATATGGGCGCGACCTTGGCATCGTCCGCGTGTTCGAGGGTGGTGTAGTTCGGTTTGCCAACCCCATCTACCGAGAGATCATCACCCGCGTGATGAGCTCGTCCATGGAGCACAGCATGGTGGAGGACGACATCTACAAGACCGTGTGGTACCTGCGCCCCGACGGCTCGCTCGACATGGACAAACTGTTGCGGGAGTTCCAGAAATTCTACCGCGAAAACGCCGAGCACTGGCTGCACCGCTTCGAGTATGAAGAGGCTGGGCAACAACTTTTGCTCATGGCTTTCCTCCAGCGCATCGTCAACGGGGGTGGGCGCATTGAGCGCGAAATGGCCGCCGGGCGCGGGCGCACAGACCTGAGCATTTTTTGGAAACAACAAGTGTTCGTCATCGAAATGAAACTGAAACGCAGCCCACAATCGCGCAGCAAAGGCATTTCCCAAACGGCGCGCTACTGCGACACCTTGGGTCTGAAGCACGGATACCTCGTACTTTTTGAACTGAAGCCTTCCGAAACAATCCCCTGGGAACAGCGCATCCGATGGGATCACGAGGAACACGAGGGGAAGCAGATCACTGTGGTGGAAATGTGAGTTTGTAACGATGAACTATGAACTATAAACGCAAGGGGATAACTGTGGTGGAAATGTAGAAGCCTCCATTTGGCAGGGATGCTGCGCTAAACCATCTAAACGCTCTAAACCATTCTAAACCACCACGACCACCGGCGCATTTTTCAGCACATAGTTTTCGTCCAGAACAGAAGCGTTGAGGAACAACTTGCCCCCCACCTCGTGCTGGCCGAAGCCTTCGTGGATGTGCCCGAAGGCATTTATTTTCAAAAAATGTAGCGACTCGATTTTCGTGAGCAAATCCCGACAGCCTACCTGGCGACGGTCGCTCACTACCTTGTCAAGAATGCCGTAGGGCGGGCCGTGGGTGAGGAGGATTTCCGTGTCATCGGGGATCATGTCCCAATGTCGGCGGATGTCGGCACCGCGCTGGCGGTTGAACGCCCAGTCAAAAAACCAGGGCGAGATGGGGCTTCCCCAAATCCGCAACCCTTCGATGGTGCAGCCCGAATCATTGAGATAGGTCACGTTTTCGGGAATCATGCTTTCAAACAAAGTAGGGTTTTGCTCCGCAAGGAAATCGTGGTTGCCCGCAATCAGCACCTTGTGCGGGTGCGGCAGCGAGCCGTACCAATCAAGGAAATCGGCCACTTCCGCCAGCCTTCCCCGCCCCGAAATGTCGCCGCAGTGAAACAAGATGTCGCCCTCCGGCAAACGGAGCGAGCGGTGCTGATTGTGGGTGTCGGAGATAAAAACGAGTCGCATGGGCCGGGTGAGGTAGCGCGGTGAGGGAGCGCGGGGTTCAGCCCGCGTAGATAGTTAGATCAAATTTGACGCGGGCTGAACCCCGCGCTCCCTCACGAGACTGTTTTAAAAAGTGTGTCAAAGTTAAGGCGACCAAAACAGAACTTTGCCCATGGTAAAATTGAAATCAAAATCGAAACCCCCAAAAAACAGCGCCCATTCAAGTTTCGCGTATGATAAATTTGAGCGTGAAGCGATTGTATCAAGGGGCTGCTACAACATGGTCACCAAACAAGAAGCATTAGACTATCTGGCCCAGAAGAACAACAAGCCAAAAGAAGGCACTCAATCCTCAAAAAAGTCCAAAAATCTATCAAAGAACTTCAATTCACTTTGGATGAACTTAACTTGACCGCCGCTTAGGTTCTTCCCGACTTGCCTGGACAAGGGTTTCTATGCAGGCAAAGTGGAAAGTCGTTTTAGGCGGGCCTCTTTGAATTTGACCACCCTCATGCCTTTCACCCTCATGTCTTCCATCCTCATCCGAAATGCCCGCCTCGTCAATCGGGGCCAAATCCGCGAAGCCGACGTGCTGGTAAAAGCCGGGCGCATCGCCAGAATCGAACCTTCCATCAGCGGCTCGGCCGATGTGGAAATAGACGCGGCGGGCCGCCACCTCCTGCCCGGAATAATTGACGACCAGGTGCATTTCCGCGAACCTGGCCTCACGCACAAGGCCAACATTGCTACCGAAAGCCGCGCTGCGGTGGCAGGCGGCGTCACTTCGTTCATGGAAATGCCCAACGTGAACCCGCCGAGCGTGACGCAGGAATTGTTGGAGGAAAAATACCAGATCGCGGCGCGGACTTCGCTGGCGAATTTTTCTTTCTACATGGGCACCACGAACGACAACCTCGGCGAGGTGCTGCGCACCGACCCGCGCCGCGTGTGCGGCATCAAGGTTTTCATGGGCAGCAGCACGGGGAATATGCTGGTGGATTCGCCCAGCACTTTGGAGCGCATTTTTGCCGAATCGCCGATGCTCATCGCTACGCACTGCGAGGACGAGGCGACGGTGCGCGACAATCTCGCCCGGTTCAAAGCGGCGCATGGCGAGGCAATGACCGCCGAATTCCACCCCCGCATCCGCGACGAGCGGGCTTGCTTTTTGTCCTCTTCGCTGGCGGTGGACTTGGCCAAACGGCACGGCACTCGGCTGCACATCCTCCACATCAGCACGCGGGGCGAACTCGCGTTGTTCCGCAACGACATTCCCCTGAAAGACAAAAAAATAACCGCCGAAGTCTGCGTCCACCACCTCCATTTTTCAGCCGACGACTACGCTCAATTGGGCAACCTCATCAAGTGCAACCCGGCCATCAAAAGCACCGAGCACCGCGACGCGCTTTTCCCCGCGCTGCTCGACGACCGACTTGACGTAATCGCCACCGACCACGCCCCGCACACTTGGGAGGAAAAATCGCAGCCGTATTTGCAGGCTCCGGCTGGCCTGCCTTTGGTGCAGCATTCGCTCCCTGTGATGCTCGGGTTTTACCACGCGGGGCGCATCTCGCTGGAGCGAATGGTGGAGAAAATGTGCCACGCCCCGGCCATCGCGTTCCGGGTGGAAGGGCGCGGTTTTTTGGACGAGGGCTGTTGGGCCGATATGGTGCTGGTGGATGTGGAGCAGGAGTGGGCGGTGCATCCCGACAACGTTTTGTACAAATGCGGCTGGTCGCCGTTCAGCGGGAAAACTTTTCGGGGCAAGGTGTTGAGCACCCTCGTGAGCGGCCATTTGGCATGGCACGAGGGGAAGTTTCGGGAAGAAAAAATGGGAGAGCGGTTGGCGTTTTTTTGAAAAAAGCGCAACTATTTACCCATACTACTGGACATAGGGATAGGGCGTACGAAATCTTTTTTCTGGCAGAAGGCTTGCAACATCCCAAATTATTAAGCACCTGCGAAAGATTGGCTAAATTTGGCAGGCAGGGAAAATTGAAAGCGGCCATCCCGAACAACTTCGAGATGGCCGCTTTGCTATTTTGTAATTGCCCCCTTTCAAAGGCAATTCATCCTGTTCAAATCTTTGCGATCTTCAGCACCTTCACTTCGCCATTGCCAAAACGCACGCGAGCGATGTAGATGCCGGTCGGCAAATCTTTTATCGGCAGTTTTTCCGAATACATCGCGCCAGCAGGGATGGTGATGCGGTGCAACACGTCGCCATTGGTGGCCGAAATGTCAATCGTCACGTCCGCATCATATTGGATGGCGTTCATGATAATCAGCTCGTCCACTACCGGGTTGGGCGCGATGAGGATGCCGTCTTTGGCCGAGAACACCACTTCTATCGAACGGATTTCGGAGAATGCCACCTGACCCATGCTGCTCAACCGGCGGATGCGGTAGAAGTTTGTGCCGATGAACGGCGTTTGGTGCAGGTAAGTGTAGTGGTTCGGGTTGACAGCATCTTGTTTGCCCAAGATGGTTCCCGCATTGGTCCACGTTTGCATGTCGCGAGCGTGCTGTACCGTGTAGGAATACTCGGTCGCTTCTGGCAAAGTGGTCCAAGTGGCCAAAACGGTCGTAGGGCTTGTTTGCTGCACCACGAAATCCATGCTGAACCCTTCGCAGCCGGGCGTGCCTGCGGGCAGCACCGTGATCTCCACGATGTTGGACTCGAGGAATGTCGTGCAACCTTCGCGGCGGGCACAACGCATAAATTTAGTGGTCTCGAACAAGGGCCCTGACTGATAAGTCGCAGCGTTGGCTCCCGGTATGGCCACCCATTCAGGCGGCGCTTGGCCGATTTGGATAAACTGTACCCAAACAAATTGGATGGTGCCGCTACCGCCAGAGGGCATCGCCGTGCTGGTGATGAGTGCGGGCGTGTCGCCTTCGCAGATGGTCTGGTTGCAGCAAATCACGCCAGCATTCAGCACGTTTACGCAAATCGTGTGGATACCCCCATCGAAACAAAGGTCGTCGGGCTGGCCAGACACAATGGTGAACTGCGAGGTTTTGCCATTGGGCTTTACATCGCTGTCTTCGCAGTCGTCGTTGGGGCCATCTTTTTTTGTCCATTGATGCCCCGCTGGGATACCGCTGAACATCAAGATATAAGTGCCCGGCATGACGCAATCAAAATAGTAGAAGCCCGCAGCATTGGTAGAGGTCGTGCCTACCGTGATATCGTCGGCGTTGCCAAAGATGCCGTCAGGCCCGGCCTTGATGAGCATGACCGTGACGTTCGGTACGCCATTCTCCAGCGTGGGGTGCTGGTGGCCGTTTTGGTCATTGTCGAACCAAACCCAGTCACCAATGCGGATGCCGTTGTTGTTAGAGCCAATGGTCACGGTTGCCGTAGCGATACAACCCGCCGCGTCTGTTACCGTCACTCCATGCATACCAGCAGGAAGATTGACGGCACTTGCCGTGGTTTCGCCGCTCGACCAGAGGTACTTGTAAGGGCCTGTGCCACCCGATACGCTGGCGGTTGCACCGCCGGGCGTGGAGCAGTTTGAATTGTAGGAAGCAACAATGACCACATTGGGGGGCAACGAAGCGGCAATGCTAACGGAAGCCGTTTTGGTGCAGCCCGCAGCGTCCGTGACCGTGACGGTGTAAGTGCCAGCAGCGAGGTTGTTGACCGTGACGGTCATGCTCATGCCCGGGTTGCTCCATTTGTAAGTGTAGCCGGGAGTGCCGCCAGAGGCTGCCACCGTAGCGGAGCCGGAATTGCTGTTGCAAGCAGATGGTGTGCTGCCAGCAATGACGGCATTGGGAGCGCCCGGCTGGGTGATGGTCACCATGCCTACAGCTGAACAGCCATTGCCGTCTGTCACCGTAACGTTGTGCGTGCCGGCTGGGAGGTTGGTGGCTACTGCCGTAGTTTGGTTATTGGCAGAAGGCGACCACAGATAAGTGTACACACCAGAGCCCCCGCTTGCATTGGCGGTAGCCGTGCCGCCTGCTATGCAAGTGGCGTTGGCATTCACGACCGGGTTCACGCTGGGCCCCTGCGATTGAATGATGGTGACCAAGGCAATGCTCACGCAGCCCGATGCATCTGTGATGGTTACGCTGTGCTGGCCTGCAAGGAGGCCTGTGGCGATAGCGGTCATCTGGTTGTTGTCCCACTTGAAGGTGTAGGGAGGAACACCGCCGGTGGCGGAAGCGGTGGCAGAGCCGCCGGTCAGGCAAGTAGCGGGGGTGTTAGCAACAGCGGTCGGCACGAGGGTCGGCGCAGCCACAATCGTGACCATACCAATTCCTTGGCAACCTGTGGCGATGTCAACAACGGTCACTTTGTGTGGCCCAACGGAAAGGTTGTTGGCCGGATTGGTAGTTTGGCCGTTGTCCCAAGTATAAGCGTAGTTGCCAGAGCCGCCCGTGACGGTAGCGGAAGCACCGCCACCCACCGCGCAGCCAGCGGCTACGGTCGGGGTCACATTGACGGTCAGCGCGTTGTTGTTGCTCCCCACGGTGATGCTGCTGGAGCAGGTGCACCCTTTGGCATCTGTGACAGTGGCAGTATAAGTGCCGGGCATGACGGAGATGCTGGGGGTTACTTGTCCTGTGTTCCAACTGTAAGTATATGGCTGGGTGCCTCCAGAGGCGGTGATGGTAGCCGTGCCTTGCAGACCGCAGTTCGCGGGAATGGAAGAGGGCGAGCAGACCAATAGGGGAGGCTGCGTAATCGTCAGCGAAGTGAAATTGGAACAGCCATTGGCATCCGTTACCGTTACGGTATAGGTAGCGGCAGGGAGGTTTGTAATATCGTGGAATGGATTGTTGGTCTGGGCAGTCACCCCATTGCTCCAAACGTAAGTGTAGGGAGGTGTGCCGGACATGACGCTGACGTGGGCATGGCCGTTGCTAAGGCCAAAGCAAGTGACATTGGCATACACGGAATCCATGAGCCAGATGCCTTCGTTCCAAGATTCCACCGTGTAACTGCCGGAAACGGTGCAATTGTTGGCATCCGTGACGGTGACGGTGTAGGTGCCTACTGTGAGGCCTGTGATTTCGGGCGTTACGGCGCCGGTGTTCCACAGATAGGAATAAGGAGGTGTGCCGCCCGAAGGTGTTACGCCTGCTTTCCCATCGGGCGCATTGGTGCAGATTTGGCTCTGGCCATACACCGCAGCTTCCAATTTGGTAGGCTGTGTGATGATGATGGAGCCAACGCCGGTGCCGAGGTCAATGTCCGTGACCGTGACGGAATAGTTGCCAGGCGCAAGACCCGTGATGGTTTGGGTGGTAGCGCCGTTGCTCCAAAGATAGGTGTACGGGAACCAGCCGCCCGAAGGGGTGGCTGTGGCGGTGCCGTTGTTGAAGCCGAAGCAGGTCACGTTGGTGCCTGTGACGGTGACGGTGATTTGCGCTTGCGAGAAAGCGGGCAAAAGGATTGCCAGCAAAAAGGCGAGGAATGGCGCTCGGAGATTGAGATGAGTTGTGGTAAATGTTTGTCCCATGGGAAACAAGGATGTTTTAAACTGTAACCGGAAATTTTTTGACACTCAAGATTAAACGTGACAAAAGGCAGGCCACTTTTCAAAGTGACCTGAGCTTTTTGTGCGCAAGCGGGGAGGATTGAAAAACGTAAAAAGGCGAGAGATTAAAAATGGGGA
>JBJXFT010000384.1:0-11090 GCA_046155725.1 Saprospiraceae bacterium | reverse complement strand
GTGCCGAGGTACAGGCGGTGCGCCGGGGCAGTTTCTGATACGGCAATTGCCGTAAATTGACCCGCCACCAAAGAATCGGGAAACCGCGTCCAACCTTGCGCAATGCTGTCCCATTGGCCCGTGAGCGCAATGGCGGCCAGTTCGTTTTGGCGATACAGTTTGCGCCCGGCGGGCAGGTACAGAATGTTCGCGTCGTTCGGGTCGAGTGCCAAAGGATTTATAAACTGATAATCGTCTTCTACCGGGCCAATGGGGTCAATGCGACGGAAAGCCATCACATTACCGCTCGCGTCTAAGTTCACCTTTGCCACTTTTCCGAGTTGGATGGACAGGACGTAATAGGCTTTGTTGGGCGCGATGGCCCCGTAGGCGCCGTCGCCGTTCACCGTTTGCCGCCAAGGGGCGGTAGGGTCAGCAGAGTTCACAAAAAAATTGCCGTTGTCTTGCAAGCAACCGATGAGCGTGTTGTCGCCGGGGACGTTTTTGTCTATGATGGCAGAATAGAACTGCGAGGTCACATAGCCATCGTTCAGGTACGACCATTCGACCGTGGGCGCGAGGCAATTGGCCGTGCGGTGGATGCCGCCGTCGCTTCCGGTGAGCATCACATTCGGGTTGGAAGGCAGGAACAGCGCCTCGTGCAAATCGGGGTGGTGGTTGGGGTAAAGTTCAAAAAACGGCAGTGTGGTGCCGATTTTGTAGCCGCCTATTTTGGTCGTGTTGTCGGGCGTGGCGAATCCGTCGGTACTGCGCCACAGGTTGGTGCCGCCGATAAAAAGGTTTCCTGTCCCAGACTGCACTTTTACCACAAGGTCGTAGCCGCCCTGAGCGGCGCATTGGTCAAACTCGGTGCCGGTGCTGGGCAGGTTGGCCGTGCGGTCTTCCCATTGGCCGCCCGCGCCGGAGCCGTCGCCGCTCAGGTAGGTGTATTTCCAAAGGCTCGTCCAGTCGTCAGAACCCAAGTAGTTGGTGTAATGCCCGCTACCAGGCGTAGTGCCAAAGAAATACACCTCGTTCTCGTTGTTCGGGTTGATGCCCATCACGATGCGGTTGTACTCGTTGGGGATGTTGGCGGGCGTGATGTTCACCCAGGCAGTGCCGTCGGTGCTGCGCCAGAAACCTTTTTGACTGCCTTCGCTGCTCATCGTGGCATAAGCTACGCCCGTGGGCGTGACGGCAACATCTGTGTAGTACGAAAACGGCGCAGTAGAAGCACTGCCCCGCACCACCGTCCAGGCACCACCGCCATTGGTGCTGCGGAAAATGGCACCATAAGCGGCGGCGTACACCACATCCTGCGTGGCGGCAGGGTCAGTTGCTACACGCCACACGCCTTGCCACACATTGGTAAAAGAATGCGGATTGCCGCCGGCTGTAGCAGCAATCGGCGCCCAAGTGTTGCCACCGTCAGTGCTCTTGAACATCCCGTCGCCGAGGTAGTACGCACCGCCAGCCGTAGCAGAAGAGCCATAGAGTTCACCCGAGGTGTAGTACCACGTGTTGGTCTTTCCAGCACGGGTGTCTTGCGCAATGCTCGTGCAGCCTGGGTGGGCATTGAGCGGCGTTTTGCGCGCCCAAGTTTGGCCAGCATCTTCGCTGAGCCACATTCCGCCCGAAACTCCGCCCGCGAGCAAGCGGTTTTCGTTCGTCACATCCATCGCCAGCGCGCGGGTACGCCCGCCCACGTTCCAGGGGCCGCGCGACATCCATTGGCCATTGCCGCCGCGCTCGGCCACTGCTTGCGGGAGTGTGGCAGCATAGCGGCGTTCGAGGAATTGAATTCCTGCGGGGATTTGCCCCGTGGCAGGGTCGGCAAGGCGCATCCGTTGCCATTCCCTGCGACGAGGGCCGTTTTCTTCTGAGGCCCCGTTCGGCATTTTGAGGTTGCTGGAGAGGGGTTTTTCTTGATTTGAAAAATAAAAAAGGCCGCAAGCGGCAAAAAGCAGGGCTGCAAAAACGGGTACGATTTTTTTCATGGAAAAAATGTTTTAGGCGGGAAAGGTAAAAAATGGTTTGAAGGTTTTGAGGTTTCTGGTTTAAGGGTTTTTGCTTGGGATATAGAAGGTTCTTCAAAGTCAAACCAAAAATGTGATTCTGTGTTTCACCCACCCGTTCAAACTAGAAGCTCTTAAACCTTCAAACTATTCAAGCCTCTCATGCCCATCCGTATCATCCCCAAAGAACAACAAGGCCAAGGCGCGTTCAACGGCGGAGAAATCGTGGAGAACAAGCCCATCGGTTTCCCGCAAGACCATTCGAGCGTGCGGCCCTACTCCAACCTTTTTTACTGGGCCCATGCCCGCGCCGTCACTGACAGCACCATCGGGCTGCACCCGCACCAAGGTTTTGAGATTTGCTCCTTTGTGCTGCGCGGCGAAATCCGCCACTACGACACCCAGCTAAAAGAATGGCGCGCACTCTCAGCAGGCGACGTGCAGATCATCCGCGCCGGCAACGGCATCAGCCACTCCGAATGGATGGGCAAGGGCGGGGAAATGTTCCAAATCTGGTTTGACCCAAATTTGGAGGCCACGCTTTCAAAGCCAGCGAGTTACGATGACTACCGCGCCGCCGATTTTCCCGAAAAAACAGTGGGCGATGCGCAGGTGAAAACCCTCATCGGCCCCGGCAGCCCGTTCCGAATGGACACGCCGGGGGTGGAGGTTTTTCGGGTGGAAATAGAAAGTGGCACCTTTCGGCTCAATGCCGAGCCGGGCAAAATCTACTCGGCCTACCTGCTCGAAGGCGAGGCGAGTTTCAACGGCGAAGCGGCCAAGCAGTTTGACTTTGTGCAGGCTACGGAGCTGGAAGAGCTTGTACTGGAATCTGTGGGCGGGGCGAGCGTTTTCGTCATCGCATCGCCTGTGCAGCCGGGGTATCGGACTTATGGGCGATAGTTTCAAGTTCCAAGTCTGCAAGTTCCAAGTCTGCAAGTTTCAAGTCTGCAAGTTCCAAATTCCCAGAACGCCGCTTGCTACTTGAAACTTGAAACTTGCCGACTTTCATCTCTCAGAAACCTGACTTTTCCAAAAAGATGTTCAACGCGGCTGCTGATTGTGTGAGTAACTTTAAACTGTCAAAGTTTTTGTTTCCAAATCATCTTTCAAATCTCTCTCGTATGGCAAAGGAAAAACTCAAACTCAAGGATCTCAAGGTGCAGAGCATTGTCACTTCGCTCGAAGAAGGACAGATGCAGACCTTGAAGGGCGGCAAAGAAGTGGTGGGCCGCCGCCGCACTTACAATGTGCGCTGGACTATGATTGACACCCGCGCACAAGCGGACTCGTTGACCGGTTTCATGGGCGGGAACTAAGCCTCTTTCGCACCCATTTCGCGCAGATATTTTTCGCGCACCACCGCCGCAAATGCTTGACCTCTTGCCTTGGCATCCAGCCAGGTCAAGAGGTCAAATGTTTGTAACAGAGCCCTCGTTTCAGGCTCTTGGGCTTTTGGCAACAGGTCGTTTTTTACCTTCTCGAACACCTCGCGCTGCCCCCGCACATCGGGCAATTTTATCGCGTCTGCGATGCTGTGCATGAACCGCCGTTCCAGCTCGTGGAGGCGGTTTCTTCTTTTCAAAAAATGGGCGGCGGTGCGCAGTTGCGAGTCTAAAAGCAAGAAGTTTCCCAACTCAAAATGGAGGATGAGCAAGAGGATGCGAGCGAGGCTCTGGAGGTCTTCGCGCCCCACCGTGCGGCGTTGAGCAAGCCAGTGGTTGAGGTGGTCGAGCGCGGTGTCATGGTCGGCGCAGCCGATGCAAATGGGCACGAATTGGAGGTAAAAACTGCCCGTCTCGTAGTCGTGCCGGTCGAAGCGTTCGGCCTCCCGGAGACACCTCTGCATTTCGCGCCGGCCTTGCTCGAATTCGCCCGTGTAGGTGCAAAGCGCGAAGAACCCGCTGAAATACTGGCGGTGTATTTTTCGGCGGTCATCTTCCGTAACTGCTTGCAAGCCATCCATTTTATGCAAGCATTCGCGCACTTCTTCGTACTTTCGGAGGAGGCCGCAGGCAAGTATCTGGTTGCTCAGCGCGGCGATGTAGTCCGACAGGTTTTCACGCAAAAATTGGGGCTGCGACTCTTGCAGGGCAATGAGCGTTTTGCCTGTTTCGTAAAATTTTTCTTGTTCCAGCGCAGTATGGTAGTAAAGGCTGAGCGTGCGGTAATAAAGCACGCGAGCCGTGTGCGACACCGCCGCGTCGGGGTCGGCAAATGCCTCTTGCTCTACCAGCTGGCGGAGCCGCGTGAGGCGGTCGGGCCCGCGCTGGAAGGGGTCTTTTTTGATGGTGGCATACGCCTGAAAAAACGCCCTCCGATAGTGCGAAGCGTTGCGCAATTGTTCCAAGGCCCGGGCTTCTTCGTCTTGCAGACGTTCGAGGTTTTTGTGGAGGAAATCAATGTCCATACGGGTGTAGGCAAGTTGCTTTTCCCAACGGACTATTTCGAGCAGGTGTACAAAGCTCTCGTGCTGCTTGGCGATTTTTCGAGCCTTGTTGAGCAGCTCGCGGCAGTCGGGGTAAAGCCCTCGTTTGAAGAGAGCCGCCACGCTCTGGAGGAGCTGGTTGAGGCGCTGGTGGGTGGAGTGCAGTTCGTCAAAATTCTGGAGGCATTTGAGCACCAATTCGTAGAGGTATGCCTTCAATTCGGAGTACCTTTTGCTGCCTGCATCCTGACTTTTGTAAATTTTTTTCTTCCATTTTTCCTCGTCGAACACCTCGGCGGCGGCCAGCGCTTCGAAGAGTTGGGTGTACTTGGTGTCCACCCCTGGCTTCCCTTTCACGAAGATGCGGAAGTAGCGTTTTTCGGTTGGCGATAGCGAGCGGACGAGGCGGTGCAATTTGTCGGAAGGAATTTTTGACATTTTCCAAGCATCTAATTTTGGAGCAAAATTGTCAGGTATTTATCATTTTACCAAAACAAAAAACAGCCTCAGAAACCTGACTTTTGAAAAAAAATGGGTTGCTGGAGGAAAAGCGAGGGCCGACTTTTGTCTCATCAATTGAAGGTTTGAAGGTTTCTGGTTTGAAGGTTTGGCTTCGTACAGTGTTTCGCCCTTTCGAACCAGAAACCTTTTAACCAGAAACCTTTTAACCAAAAACCTTTTAACCAAAAACCTTAAAACCCTCCAACCAGAAACCTTCAAACTTTCCCGCCATGCTAAACGTCCTCGCCATCCGCCGCCTTCCCGAATCGCCGGAACCAAGTGCCGCGCTTGCCCGCGCCCTGCCGATAAAGCCCGTGCAGCAAATAGAGCCTGTCGCAAAACCTGTCCCCGAAGCGGGCAAAATCGCGCTGCCCACCATGGAAGGGCTTTGCTTCGAGAAGGTAAAGCGCATCGCTTATTTGGAGGCGAGCGGCAACTATACGGTCTTGCATTTCAAAGACAAACGGCAGGTGCTGGTGTGCAAGACCCTGCGCGAAGTGGAGCAGATGATGCCCGAGCGGTCGTTCGCCCGCATCCACCGCTCGCACACCATCCATCTTAAACACCTCAAAAAATATGTGCGCGGCAAAGGCGGCCATGTGCTGCTCCAAAACGACGTGACGCTCACCGTGTCTGCTGGGCAAAGGGAGGCGTTTTTGGAGCAGGTGAAGCAGTATTTTGGCTGAACCTCGCGCTCCCTCCCCGCGCTCCTTCAAGAAAAACACCCACTGCCCGCCCCAAAACCCTCTCAGGCAAATAAACACAAAATGCCCCCTCCCTTTCCCGCTTTTGGCGGGAGGGGGAGGAACTGGGAGGATGGAGCGCGAGAGGGAGCGCGGTGAGGGAGCGCGGGGTTCAGCCCGCGTCATCAACAAACTCCTTTTTACGCGGGCTGAACCCCGCGCTCCCTCTCGCGCTCCCCCCAAAAAAGAAACAGTAAGGGTTTGGTTTGGCCACCGGGCGCAGCACCTGCGTCCGGTGATTTTTTTTTGCCTACGGCAAAGTTTTCAGACCTTTCGCGGGCAATAATTTTTGCCACAAAGGCAAACCCTCTATGAGCATCGCCGCTGCCAGCCTCCCCCGCCGCTACCCCGGCCTGCGCCCGTTCGAGCGCAGCCAGAGTGCCGTGTTCCACGGCAGGCAAGAGGACATTACGAAGCTCTCAAACCTTGTGCTGCGCGAACGCCTCGTGGTATTGTTCGCCAAATCGGGCATGGGAAAAACCTCGCTGTTGCAGGCTGGCTGTGCGCCCGAACTGGAACGCCAGGATTTTGTGCCCGTGTTCCTACGCACCGAGCGCAGCGACCGCCCCCTGCTCGCCAGCATCGGCGAAATGTTGGACAAAAACCCCCATGTGGGCGGCAAAGACAGCACTGGCCTCCGCTCCGATGCCCCTCAAACTTTGTGGGAAAAAATGAAACGCTTGGAGTTCGACCTCAACGGCCTCCCCGTTACGCCCGTGCTGGTTTTCGACCAATTTGAGGAAGCGTTCACCTTGGCCCATTCGGAAGAGAGCCGCCATCAATTTTTCAGCGAACTGGCCGACCTCGCCAACGAGACCATGCCAGAAGCATTGCGGACGGTGCTTTTGGAACAATTCGAGTACGGAAACGTGGACGTGGAAACCATGCAGTGGTGGGAACAGCAGCCCAATGTGCGCATCGTGCTGAGCATCCGCTCCGATTTTCTCCACATGATTGACCGGGTGAGCAAGGGCATACCGGGCATTCTCCGCAACCGCTACGAACTGCTGCCGCTCGACCGCGAAAAGGCCCGCACCGCCATCGCGCAGCCGGCTGTTCAGGAAGGCAGTTATGCCAGCCCGGCATTCCGCTATGCCCCCGCTGCTTTGGAAGAAATGCTCGACTTTCTTTCAGGGCGCGATACAAGTGCCGAAAACGAAGGGAAAGTCCCAAACAGGCGCGAGGAGATAGAGGCCGTAAACCTCCAAATCCTTTGTCAAGATGTGGAGGAGCGCATCATTGACTACCAAAAGGCCGCAGACTTTGAGGTGGACAGCCACTTTTACGAAGGGCAGGAGGGTTTGCGCAACTCGATCCGAAATTTCTACCAAAACCAACTCAAGCTCTTCCCCAAGGCTTATGTGGAGCGAATGCTGCAAAGGGCGCAGCAAGGCTCGCCCATTTCTGACTTCGACAAAACCCTGACGGGCAGGCTCGTGCACGAACTTCAAGACACCGCGCAACGCCTCATCGAAGAAAGCCTGATCACGCCTGGAAACCGCCGCAACAGTGTGGTGGACGACACGCTCATCAGCGAATACCAAGTGTCGCCCGATTTTCTCGACACGCTGGTGGACAAGAGCCGCCTCTTGCGCAAAGAACCTCGGCTGGACGATTTTTACTACGAAATCAGCCACGACACGCTCCTGCCCGCAGTCATCGAATCGCGCAATGCCCGCCGCGACAAGGAGCAAACCGACCGCGAGAAAGCCGAATATCGGGCAAAACTGGCCGAAGAAGCCAAACGCCGAGAAGCCATGGAAGTCGAACTGACTGCCACCCGCCGCCAGCGCAAGCTGGCGCGCACCGTGGCGCTCACTTCCTTCATTTCCCTCTTGGTGAGCCTTGGATTTGGCATTTGGTTCATTGACGAATATGTGGAAAACGCTCGCAGCCAATTGAGACAAGCAGAGTTTTACGTCCACAATGAACTTTACAATGCCGCAGATGCCACTTATCGAGAGATCATCGGTTCGCCCAAAGACGACTGGGCCTTGATGCCCAACCGCCGGTGGATATTGGAAAATACCCGACCCCACAAAGATGTCCGCACTGAATACGAAATCATCAAACCGCTCCATACCGCGTTCGATGCGGTAGAGGGCAATTTGAATACCGCCGATTCGCTGATGCTGAGCACCGACTACGCACTTGCGCTTCGGCACTATCACCTTGCCGAAGATTCGCTCCAGCGCTATTACGGGCTGAACGAGCAGTTTTTGGCCGACACCCTGGACAAAGCCCGGCGCGTGAATCCTTTGCGCATTTCCGGCAAACAATCCCTGCTCGACAGGCGTATCGAAAACGCCCGCCAAACCCTCATTCGAGAGTTCAAGATAAGCCAGCGCGAATACGAGTCTTTTGTGGAAGGCAAGGTGTGGGGCCAAGCCTTGCGCAACCTTCGGCACATGAAACGCCTCTTGCCCGCCCACCCTTCTGACGAGGTTGATTTGCAAAATGCCCTCCAAATTGGCGAATTGCCCAGCGAATACGTCAAAAAGGAACTTGCCAAATGCGAGGCGAAGCTGCGGGCACTGTAACTCAAGGGCTGCTCTCTCTTAATTTTTGACCATCGGGCAAATGACCCACTCCTCCCCTGCTCGCACCAAAACCCTGTAAATGCCGGGAGGCCAATTGGCGCAAGAAAGCCCGAAGGTTTGCTCGCTTTCTGGAAAGCCGTATTCAAAAACCAATTGCTGCACCCTATGCCCCTGTGCATCGAACACCGTCACAAAAACGCTTTCTTCCCGTGGGAGCGAGACGCTGAGGGAAACCCCTTCAGAAGCTGCGGTGGGGTACAACTTGGCCCAAGCGCTGCCCTGCCGTTGGGCAGGCAAATCACCAGATTCTCTTTGCGAAATCGGTGCAGTTGCATCATCGTTCTGTGGCCTCAATCGGAGGTTTTCCGCTTCGCCGTCGGCCTCTCCGGCCTGTTCGCAAGGGTGCAGGGCTGCTTTGAAAAGACAGCCTGCTTCTGCCCGAAAGCCTGGGATGAGGCGGATGTAATGGTCGGCCTGATAGTTCACTATGTTCACCAAAGCACTTGGGATTACTGCGGCAGAGGTGATGTGGTCGCTGGCAATGCGCCACAAAACCCCCTCGTGTACCCCGACTAAAAGGTAGGTGGCCTTGCAGTAGGTGTTGAATTTTTGCTCAAAGATTTGATTGGCATAACTCGTCAGGATAGTCCATTCCCCCGCCCCGTCGTTGGAGATTGACTTGTCGTAATAAAGCGACTTGTAATCCCTGTATCCGTTGTTCCAATTGGTTTCGAGGTTCCATTTCAGCGTGCCGTTGGGCCGGAACACAAAGGTGTTCACCTCGTCGCCAGTATTGATGTCGCGTGCGTACACACCAAATGTGATGGGCTCGCCGAGGGCAAAATTGTCCTTTGGTTCATCATCGGAAACCACGCAGTCAGGCTCCTCAGGCTCTTCGGCAAAAGTTGCCAAGCGCAAAATGGTAGGGACATGATAGGGCAGCTGCACGAGCCAATAGCTGTCGTCGTTCATCTCGTTGCAAGGCCCTGCAAACGGCTCCTGAGTGTTGTCGTCGGCATCTTTCACGGCGAAGTGCAAGTGAGGCCCGGTGCTTCGCCCCGAACTTCCCACTTTGCCCAAGTATTCGCCGCCCTCCACGCTGTCGCCGATGTCTTTCGAGGTGACTGACCATTTTTTCAGGTGGTAATAATAGCTGCGTGTACCGTCCTCGTGTTCGAGTACCACATAGTTTGCGGGGGGCGGGTCTTCCCAATCGCAATTGAGGTCAAAATTACCATCCTCTTTGTCCACGATCACCCCGTCTGCTGCGGCCACCACGTCAATCACTTCGTCGGCCATCATGTTCCATTTGAAGGGTCTCAAAGCGATATCAATGCCTGTGTGGCCATCGTAAGTGCGCGAGCCGCAATTGTAGTCGAGCACCTCGTCATCGCCTTCGTCGGGGTCTTGGTCTACGAAATTGGTGATTTTCCAATAGCTGAAATCCTCGAACTCATTGGTGGGGTAAAGCGGCCAACGGAATTGTACGTTGACTTTGGAATTGGAATTGGGGGCAGCGAGGCGACCTTCCTGCCGCAAGCGGCTGCGGTTGGCCTCTACCCGTGCACCCAGTTCGGCCTCTTCGCGGGCGGTCAGGCAAGGGTTTTGGGCAGAGTTTTCATTCGCTTCCTGCGCAATGGCGGCAACCGCCAAGCACCAGAAAGCCAGCACGGCCAAGCCCGCGTATTTTTTTGAAAAACACTTTTTTGTTCGCATGGCTTTATTTTTTTGAAGGGTTATTTTTCTCCGAAACAAGTTGCTCCAATGCCGCCAAGCGCTTTTCCAGCGAAATCTGGTAGAGCGTCATCTGCTCGATTTTTTCCAACAGCACCTGGTTCATCGCCCCCAATTCGATGCCCCCTTTTTCGCACACATCGGCTGCGGACGGCACGCCCGGAAGGTGCCCTTTCTCGGCGATGTGCTGCTCCACTTCCGACAAGGGCGGAAGCCGATAGCCCGGCTGGAAAACATAGTCGGGCCAAGCATCATTCAGCTGCACCATAAGTTCTTCGCAGATTGCTTTTCCGTTCACGCAGAGCAGGTAGCCGTCGGCGCCTGTGCCCGTGTTGATGAGCACTTGGTCGCCCACCACGAGGCTGTTGGGGTTGGGTGCCTCGACAGTGGTCCCGATGCTGACGCTGCCGTTCGGGTTCACTTTGAAACGTGTGACGTTGTCGCCGGTGCGCACGAGCAGAGGATATTCGGCCACAGACCCTTTTATATGCAGCGTGGCCTGTGGGTTTGGTTCGTTGATGCCCACCCGACCACCGCCCGTGATTCGCATTTTTTCGGTGAATTGGCCGCTGCGCCCCACACCGAAAGCAATGTCGGACTGGATGCCATCGGTATGAATTTGCAGCAAGCCATTCTGCACACCCAGGCCGTAGTGCCAATTTTGGGCGTTGTTGGCCGTGGTGTACAGGCTGATCTTGTCGCCATAAGTTGCTCCGAAGTCCAGCGCGTAGTCGGGCGTTTCGTCCGTGATGCCCAGGCGGTCGCCCACATAGACTTTTCCGCCGGTGAAGTAGCCCGCGAAGTTGTTGCCCGAGCCGCTCGCTTGGCTGTACAGCGCGTAGGCGGTAGTGCCGACAGCCGAATTCCCACTGGCAAACACTCCATAGTTGGCCGCTGCATTTTCAGCGCGGGCGTACAGGCCGAAGTTGGAGCCATTGGCCCCGCGCGAGTAGAAATATCCCGCACGCTTATCGCCAGCACCGCTGTTGTTGATTTCAGACCAGAGCGAAACATTCGTAAAGCCGTTCACCGAGTTGGCCGTGTTCAGAAAATAGGCTGTGGTCCGGTTGCCAGCATCTTGGATGCTAAACTTTCGCTGGGTGGTGGTGGTGGTGCCAATGGCGAAATTGCCGCCAGAAGTGATGAGCAT
>JBJXFT010000022.1:0-2724 GCA_046155725.1 Saprospiraceae bacterium | reverse complement strand
TGTGCCAAAAATTGACGGGCGAGGAATCGGGCTTGTCGAGTTATTTCCGGTTCGACCAAACGGGCGGCATCACCGCGCAAAACACTACGGAAAAACAAGACGGCCAATTGCTGGGCTTTCAGACTCCTGGCTGGCAACGCTCCGCCGCTCCGCTCGGCACGAAAAGCACCTACACCTACCAAGATACCAACCACCTCAGCCTCGCTTTGGCTTCTGGCGACAGCCTCGTTTTGTCAAACCTGAACGCCCCGGAATTCGTGCATCTATACTTCACGGAGGAAGTCCCGAACGTGCTCCAGCCCGCCGAGGGCCATGTGCTGGTGGACAACGCCCGCTACTTCGGGCTGTTCTATCCCAACCAAAGCATTGACTCGTTTACCCTGCGCTACCACTACACAGGGAATCCTTTTTCGACGGTCAATGACCATCTGCTCGGCCTGCTGCAACGCCGCAACAACGCCCAGCCTTATTGGGAAACTCCCGACAGTGCGCTATTGAATTTCAATACAAATTTTATAGAAACGACCGGGAAACGCTATCAGGAATACATCCTCGCCTTAAAACAGAATACTGTGGGAGCGCACAACCCGCCATACCATGAATGCTTGGTGTACCCCAACCCTACCAGCGGCTGGTTGTTTTTGAAAAACATGGATTTCGACCGGCTTTCCATCTACGATGGGCGCGGGAAAAAGTGCTACGAACAGATTGGCCCGGCCTCTCTGCTGAACATCGGCGCGCTCCCGCCTGGATTGTACTTTGTGGAAATACGCGACAAAAGTTCGCAGATTTTCAAACAGAAAATGGTGGTGCAGGGGGATTGAATTAAGGCATTTCAAACCGGCGCTTTCCCTATCGCAACTTTCGGAAAGTTTCAAACTTTCCGAAAGTTTGATGCGCTACTAAGCAGCCGCGCCCCGCTCCTCCCACACCTGCGCCAGATGCACCATCGTCTCCGCCGCTTTTTCCATGTCTTGCACCGACACCCATTCCTGTTTGGAGTGGAAAGCGTGTTCGCCCGCAAACAAGTTGGGGCAAGGCAAGCCCATGAACGATAGCCGCGAACCGTCCGTGCCGCCGCGAATACTGCTTTGAATGGGGTTGGGGAAACCCGCGCGTTTCAGCGCTTCCACCGCATGGGCTACCACCTGTGGGTGGCGGCGGAGCACCTTGCCCATGTTGCGGTATTGCTCGCTGATCTTGACTTCGGCACGGCTGTTGGGGAACGATTTCAGCACCCCGTCCACCATGCGCTGCAAGGTTTTGCCGTGGCGTTTCAGCCCGCTTTCCGTGAAGTCTCGGAGGATGAGTTTGATGGTCGCTTTTTCAAGATTCCCCTCTATGTGGACGGGGTGGATAAAACCCTGCTTGCCCTCGGTGTGCTCTGGGCTGAGTTTGTCGGGGAATTTTGCCACGATGCGGGCGGCGATCTTCAGCGCGTTTTCCATCTTGCCTTTTGCAAACCCGGGGTGCGACGCCACGCCGTGCACCGTCACCACCGCCCCGTCGGCGCTGAACGTTTCGTCCTCGATGCTCCCGGCGGTTTCGCCGTCAATGGTGTAGCCGTATTTCGCGCCCAGTTTTTTCATGTCCACCTTGTCCACCCCGCGCCCGATTTCCTCGTCGGGCGTGAAAAGGATTCGGATTTTGCCGTGCTTCAGGTTTTTGTTGTTCAGCAAAATGTGCGCTGCGCTCATGATGGCCGCCAAGCCCGCCTTGTTGTCAGCGCCCAGCAAAGTCGTCCCGCTGGCCGTGATGATGTCGTGGCCGATTTGGTCTTTCAAATCCGGGTGCTCGCTCTGGCGGATTACGATGGAAGGGTCGTCGGGAAGCACCAGGTCTTGGCCCTTGTAGTTGGCGTGGACGATGGGCTTCACCCCCTCGCCGGAGCAGTCGGGCGAAGTATCCATGTGCGAGCAAAAGCAGATGACCGGCACTTTTTTGTCCGTATTGGCCGGAATGGTGGCGTACACATAGCCGTGCTCGTCGAGATGAGCGTCGGTCACGCCCATCGCAGAGAGTTCTTTCACGAGCACCGCCCCCAAGTTTTTTTGCTTTTCTGTGCTCGGGCAAGTGGGGCTGTCGGGGTCGCTCTGGGTGTCAATGGTGACGTAGTGGAGAAAGCGTTCTTTCGCGGTGTGCCTCATTTTTGATTTATGATTGATAATTGTTGATTGCTGATTCGTGACTTGCCAACTTGAAACTTGCTGACTTGAAACTTGCAACTCACTCCTCTTTGGAAGGGTGCTGCACCTGTTCCCAGCGCAAGCCGATGGTTTCTTCGAGTTTGAACCGTGCCATTTCTGCTTCGATTTGTGCGCGGATGCGGGCTTCGCGGGCTTGGTAGTAGGCGGCAGAAGTGGTGGTGTACTGCTCCAGCGTGGCCTCGTCGTTTTTGTAGAGTTGCTGGATGAGGATGAAGTTGTTGTTCAGTTCCTGCTCCAAGGTGCTGCGCTCTTTGAAAATCTCGCGGGCGAGGCGGAACTCTGCCCAACGGAGGAGCGCAATGGCGCGGATTTCGCGCTTGCGCTGGTGGATGCGTTCTTCGGCAATGCTCACCAGGCGGCGGCCAATCTTGTTTTTTTCTTTCTGGCTCAGGATGTTGTAGAGGTTGAGCGTCAGCCCAAAGTTGTAGCGCGGGAAAAAGACATTGCCCGAAGTATCGGCGCCTTTTAGGTTGGATTCATTGAAGTTGAACGAAGCGTTCACGTCGCGCATCCATTC
>JBJXFT010000357.1:0-3448 GCA_046155725.1 Saprospiraceae bacterium | reverse complement strand
GTCTCTACGATATGCCCGCTTCGCCTTGCGATACGCTGGGCATTGATACGCCTGTCTCGGTTTCTGAGTTGGGAGGAACAATGAAAAAAGCCTTTGTGCTCTCGCCCAACCCGGCCTCAGAGGTTTTGCACGTCCAGTTTGAAGCCCCATTTATGGGTGAACTGGTCATTTCAGACTTGGCTGGTCGGGTTATCCAACGCCTGTCTGTACAAGATAAATTGCAGGCGCTGGATATCTCCGTGGAGCAATTGAACAACGGTGTTTACATACTTTCTTGCACTAACTCAACTGGAAACCTGCCTTCAAACGCCAAATTCGTAGTCCTCCGATAATTTCCTTTCCCTTCACTCAGCCTACCCACGGCGAACACGTCCAAAAAAAAATCGCCGGAGCGATTGGCATCACTCCGGCGAAACGGCCACGCAAAGCGTGGAGAAGGGTTGTGGTTTGTGGGCAAAAGTTGGGAGAAAGTTTTGGGTGGGAAAAACATGGGGGGCAGAATCACTCTCTATTTTCTTGCACCCTACTTCGGATGCGCTGCAAGAGGGCCGGGGAGGCTTTTTCGCGCGAGATATTTGCTTTTAGCAAGGAGCGCAATGATTCCACATCGGGGGACTCTGGTTGCCGGGGAGCAGGTTTTTCGGCAAAAAATCGGTTTTCAAACAGGGTTTGGTCTTCGGGGGAGTGGGGTGGGAGCGGGCCATTGACCCGAGGCTTTTCGCTGGCGCTGATGCCAGTCTCTTTGCGTGTGTTTTTCATGCTGACGTGGTTTTGTGCCGGCATCCTGTCGCTGGGTTTGCTGCCTCCGATCCTGCCAATATCTGCAAAGCCGGGCAGCCCATATTGCCTGCAACGGTTGCCAACCGCGCGAAGGCATATTGATACGGGCGACCAATTTATCACGGACTCTGAGACGATGGCCAACAAAGGTAGGGAGCGGGCACCTGGTGCCTGCTGACCTGCGGTAGTGCGCTGACGTGTGAATAACATGGTGTGAGAGTTTAGATGGTTGAGAGAGTTGAGATGGTTGAGAGGGTTTAGACTGTTGAGATTGTGGAGGCGGTTATGCGAAAAAAAGGGTTTGCCACGCGCAGTGCTGAAAACTGCTGTCGGGCAAACCCTTTTTGTTTTAGGATGCGCTGGGCGCAATGTCATCTTCTCCTACTTTGCCTTCGGTGTCCTGCACATTGTAGCCTTTCGAGCGCCCGTACACTTGGAGTCTTTTTGCCAAAACGTTGCGGGCGCGGTGCAGGCGCGAGCGGACGGTGCCGATGGGTATGTCGAGGATAGCCGCGATTTCCTCGTAGGTGAAATCTTCGAGGTCGAGCAGCACCACGGTGCGGAAGTTGGCCGAGAGGGCATTGACGGCGAGCATCACCTCGTCGCCCATGCGGTCGTTGCGCGGCAGTTCGGCCACCGGCAAGAGGCGCAGGCTTGGGTCGTCAATGTCGCGGGTGCGGGGTTCGGTCTTGCGGCTGCGCCATTCGTTGATGAAAGCGTTGCGGCAGATTCGGAACAGCCAAGCCTTGGCGTTCGTCTCGGCGGTGTAGCGGTCAATAAAGCGCCATGCTTTCATAAAAGTTTCCTGCACAAGGTCTTCTGCCTGCGCGCGGTTGCTCGTGAGGCGATACGAGAATCCATAGACCGCATCGAGCAGCGGGACGAATTCTTGCTCGAACACGCGGCTTTGCGCGCTGTTTGCATTGTGGGATAAAGTAGCCATAGAGGTTTTGGTTTGAGTGAATCGGAACTGCAAAGGTCGCCGATAGGCGAACACAACGCAAGGGGGGAAAGCGAGAGTTCCCGGCGGGGGAAATTTTTTACAGAAAAATCAAACCGTGCCCCGATTCTTTGTGCGCCAAATGGAGAGCATCATTCGGGCCGCAAAAACGGGCGCGGCAAGGGCACTGCCCACGCCAAAAAAAAGCATTTCGCCCCAAATGTATTCTTCAATGGGGGGCTGCTGCGCGGGCGGGAGATGCCCCGTGAGCGGTTCCCAACCTTTCTCTTCGATGAACACCAAAAACTCGTTCACCCTTTCCACAAACAAAAAAGTGAGGGGGAACATGAGGAGCATCAGCGCAATTTTCAGCACTTGCTGGTTGCTGACGAAGGTGTGTTTGAGCAAAAAAATGTACCGCGTGAGCGTGATGAGCGTGACCACGAAAATCACGTTCCAAGTTTCAAACGGCCACACGTACATCGCTTTGTGGATGGGCTGCAAAACTGCCCACGCAACGATGGCCGTGACGGCCCACCAGAGCAGTTCGAGCGTGACTTTCAATGTGTTGGATTTGTTCATGTTGTTTCAATTTACAAAAACGAGGTGCCACCTCTTCTTCATCGAGATGGCACCTCGTTTTTGTAGAGAAGGCCAAGGCTAAAAGCGTTTTTTGGGCTTCGTCAAAACAAAGGAAACGGTGGCGCCGCCGAAGTAATACCAGTCGTTGCCTTCGGAGTTTCCGTTGAGGCGCACTCCGTCCAGATTGTCGGAAAGCATGGGCCGGAAACCGCCTTCCAAGCCTACGGTCACCGTTTCGTTGAGGTTGACCCGAAGGCCGGCGCCAATGGGTATGACGAAGAATTGCTGCCGGCGCGGCACCTCGGGGAGCGGCACCACGACGTGTTTGTCGCGGTCTTCTGGCGGGCCATAGTATTCGACTTTTGTGCCGCTAAAGGTGCCGCCAACGCCTGCATAGATGTAGGGCGACAGGGCGAAAGGATGTTCGTCATCGTCTGAAAAACGCCTTTTCCCAAAGATGTGCCATTCGCCGCCAAGCCCCATCTCGAGGATGTCGGCAGCAAAACGGAAACTCCGTTCGCGCGTGTCAGGGGCTTTGGCGTTGGCGTCGTTGCCAGAAATAGACCCCGCGTAAAAGTGGGCCCGGAGCGCAACCCAACGGCTCAGAAAGTAGCGGGCGTGCAGGCCATAGCCCAGGTGCGATTCTTTAAATTGGATGTTCCTTTCGGCCAGGTCGCCCGAATAATTGGCTGCACCGAAAAAGATGCCGGCCTCCAGATAGCGCTGTTTGGGGCTGAACGGGGATTGGGCAGACAGCCCAAAGGCGCAGAGCGCGAACAAGGCAAAAAGCAAGTTTTTCATAAAAATCAAGATAAGTTTGGAAAAGCCACGTGCCGCAAAGTTCGGAAAAGAAGTCCCGCGAAAAACCAAGGGAGCTCATTTTATTCTTAATTTTACCTTGCCTCGATTTTTCGGCACGTCGAATGTACCGCCCCTTTTTATTTTTGCCCCGTTGAAGCGAATTGATAGGCAAGCTTATCTTTGTCCAACTACTTTGCCCAGATATTTTTGGGCAGCAACACAAAAACTGGTCTTACTATGAATATTTCTACCCTGCCCGTCGCCTTTTTCCTGGCTTTTTTCTCTTCGTCCCTATTTGCAAATCCTGTGAACCCCACTTTGTCGGAGGTTCCCGACAAGGTGTTT
>JBJXFT010000250.1:0-3272 GCA_046155725.1 Saprospiraceae bacterium | reverse complement strand
CTATCGGAAATCATTTGGACGACATTCCTCAGATACTTCTGAGGAATGATGTTGAGTTGTTTGCTTGCCCAGAACTCTTGGAGGAATTTGAACGAACCAGACAATATCCGAAGTTACAGAAATACCTGAAACCCGAACGGGTTGCCACTACCATCGAATTGATAAACGCAAAAGCGGTCGTGATTTCCATTGCTTACCGCACCGCAGATTTCACAGATTCTGACGACAATTATTTGCTGGATTTGTGTCAAACGGTCTCAGCAGATTTTCTAGTCACTGGTGACAAACCGCTACTGAGATTGAAACTTTACGGCCAAACTCAAATCCTTACTTACCGTGAATTTTGCGAATTGCTTGGGTTGAAATAATCCAACCATATGCCGCCCATTTTCCATGCCCATCGAGATAAACAAAGAAACCCGCTTCCGCCGCTTCCTTCGCGTAGTCCGCCAAGCCATCCGAGGCGAAGAGCAAGAGTTCACCAAAGGCAGCATTGACCGCGCCATCGTGCTCCTTTCCATCCCCATGATTTTGGAAATGGCGATGGAGTCGCTTTTTGCCGTGGTGGACATTTTTTTTGTGGCGCAAATCGGCCCCGAAGCCATCGCCACCGTCGGCATCACCGAATCCGTTTTGACCTTGGTGTACTCCATCGCCATCGGCCTGAGCGCAGCGGCCACGGCCATGGTGGCGCGGCGAATCGGCGAGGGCGACCGCGATGCGGCAGCAAAAGCCGGTGCGCAGACCATCCTCATCGCCGTGGTGCTTTCGGCCCTCATCGCCATTCCCGGCTACTTTTTTGCCGAAGAAATCCTCGGCCTGATGGCGCAGGACCAAAGCGTGTCGGCCACCGGCCACCAGTTCACCCGCCTGCTCTTGACCTGCAACCTGCCCATCCTGCTGCTCTGGATGCTCAACGGAATTTTCCGGGGCGCGGGCGACGCAGCCACGGCCATGCGCGCCCTCTGGATTGCCAACGGGGTAAACATCGTGCTTTGCCCGATCTTCATTTTTGGCTTCGGCCCCATCCCGGCCATGGGCGTGTTGGGGAGCGGCATTGCCACCACCATTGGCCGCTCGGTCGGCGTGGTGTACCAGTTGTGGCAGCTGTTTGAAGTCGGAAAAATCGTGCGCTTGCGCTGGGCCATGATGCGCCCACATTGGGACATCATCGGTACGCTCCTGCGCGTGGCCTCGGGCAGTGCCGGGCAGTACCTCATCGCGTCGGCCAGTTGGATTTTCATGGTATTCATACTCGGCCAAATCAGCAAGGAAGTGGTGGCAGGCTACACCGTCGCCATCCGCGTCGTCATTTTTTGCATCCTGCCCTCGTGGGGCATGGCGAACGCGGCGGCCACCCTCGTCGGCCAAAACCTTGGTGCGGGAAAGCCTGACCGCGCGGAAAAATCTGCTTGGCGGGCGGGCTATTTCAATATGCTTTTCCTGGCCGTCATCGCGGTCATTTGCCTGCTTGCCGCGCCGCAGCTCATCGGCTTTTTTACCCAAACGCCCGAAGTGGTGGAGGCAGGCGCGCTCGCATTGCGCATCATCGCCGGAGGCTACGTCTTTTATGGCTGGGGCATGGTGCTGACGCAGGCTATCAATGGCGCAGGCGACACGTTCACGCCTACGCTGCTCAACTTCGTGTTTTTCTGGCTGTTGGAAACGCCGCTGGCTTGGCTGCTCGCGCTGCACTGGGGCTGGGGCCAAACGGGGGTTTACTGGAGCATCGTCATCGCCGAATCTTTCATGGCGCTTGCTGCCGTTTGGCTTTTCAAAAAAGGGAATTGGAAGTTGGCGAAGGTGTGAGCAAGGCAGCATGGCTTTTTACGATCATTCTGCGGCGAAAAAGTAGCCAGCAACATATTTGAGGACAGACTTACACTCATAAGAATTCAAAAAGGGGAATGGAGCAATTGCTCCATTCCCCTTTTTGAATTCCGAATCACCAAATCCACAACCTACGGCACCACTTTCATCAACTTTTCAGTCGAATCGTCTGCTTGGTAAATCTCCTCGCGGGTACGGTACGGCACGCTGTTGAGGAGTTTGATGAGTTCGTCGCGCACGATTTTGTAGTCCTCAAAAAGTTGCCCCGTGATGGGCAGCGGCTGCGGGAGATTGAGGCGCAGGTGGTCCACTTGGCGGCCATTTTTCCAGAAACGGAAACAGACGTGCGGCCCGGTGGCCAAGCCCGTGGAGCCGACGTAGCCGATGGTCTGGCCTTGTGCGACGCGGGTGCCGGGGCGGATTCCGCGCGCAAAACCGCTCATGTGCAGGTACTGGGTTTCGTAAGCGCCGTCGTGGCGGATGCGCACAAAGTTGCCGTTGCCGCCGCGCCGGGTGGCTTCGAGCACGGTGCCTTCGGCCACGGAAATGATGGGCGTGCCGTGCGGGGCGGCGTAGTCGGTGCCGAGGTGCGCTCGGTGATAACCCAACACAGGGTGCAGTCGGTTGGTGTTGAAACGGCTGCTGATGCGGCTGACTTTGACGGGGGCTTTGAGGAACGCCTTGCGGGCAGGGCGGCCATCGAAGTCGAAGTAGTCGGTTTTTTGCCCTTCTTTTTTGAAGTGGAAAGCGTAGGATTCCTTGCCTTCGCGGTCGTACACAGCGGCGATTATTTTGCCCGTGCCGACGGCCTGGCCTTGGACGTAATGTTGCTCGAACACGACTTTGAACCGGTCGCCCTGCTTCTGGTGGTAGAAATCCACGGAAGAAGCCAGCACGTCAATCATGCCATCGGCGAGTTCGTCGGAAAGGCCGTTGTCCGTGAGGGCTTGCCAAAAACTGGTTTCCAGCACGCCCGATGCGGCCACGACTTGGGTAGTCACGTCGCGCTTCACGACTTCCACGCTGTAAGGTTCTTTCAAATTGAAAACCGTGTACTCGTAGGGCGACGGCTCATAAATCATCATCTCCGGGGCTTGGCCGGGCTGACGAGAAAGGAACTGCAGCGAGCGACCTACGCGGAGGGCGTTGATCTTGAATTTGTCTTTGCAGTTCGCCACCAATTGGTGCACCTGTGGGTAACTGAGGCCGGCTTGCTCCATGAGGATTTCGCCCAGCACGTCGCCGCGCTGGAGTTGTTTTTCGGAGAGCGCGTACTCGTCCATGAAAAAGCCCCAGCGTAGGTTTTGGGTTTCGAGCGGAAGCGCATCGGGGCGCGGGAGTGCTGCAATGGCAGCAGCAGCGGGAACGCTATGAGGTTGGAAGTAGGTAAGGGTTGCGGCAAAAATGCCTGCGGTAAGGGCTGTGCTTGCGGCGACGAGCGA
>JBJXFT010000249.1:0-4273 GCA_046155725.1 Saprospiraceae bacterium | reverse complement strand
GATGACACAGATGCAAGCAGCACAGATTCGAGAGATTACTTTTTGAAAATCAGCGAAAATCTGTGCTGCTTGCATCTGTGTCATCTGTGTTCTAACCACGTTTGGGCAAAATGTCCAGTAGTATGGTGTTGATCTGGCTTCAGCTACCCCTCGTGCCAGCCGAACCGTTCGCCCAACTGCTTTTTCAGCGCGTTCATTTCGTCGCGGTATTGGGCTGCGCTGATGAAGTCGAGGTCTTTGGCAGCGGCTTTCATTTTCTTCTCAGATTCGGCCACCATTTTCTCCAACTGGCTGCGCGTAGCGTAGGCCACGATGGGTTCGGCGGCAAGGCTGATCTCTTCATTTTCAATGTAATACTTTGTCGGTTGGGTATCGCGGATGTCCAAAATGCTCCGCGTGGCCAGTATCTGTTCCTTCGTTTTGGTCACCGTGGTGGGCGTAATGCCGTGCTGCTCGTTGTAGGCCATCTGGACGCTGCGGCGGCGATCTGTCTCCTCCATGGTGTTGCGCATGGCATCCGTGATTTTGTCGGCGTAAAAGATGACCAGGCCGTTGGAGTTGCGCGCAGCACGGCCAGCCGTTTGGGTGAGCGAGCGGGCGTTGCGCAGAAAACCTTCCTTGTCGGCATCGAGGATGGCAACGAGCGAAACTTCGGGCAGGTCGAGGCCCTCGCGCAGGAGGTTCACGCCAATAAGCACGTCGAACTCGCCGAGGCGCAGGTTGCGCAGGATTTCTACCCGCTCCAAAGTTTCTACCTCGGAGTGGATGTAGCGGCATTTGATGCCGATTTTGGCAAAATAATTCGCCAATTCCTCCGCCATTCGTTTGGTCAAAGTGGTCACCAGCGAGCGTTCGTCCGCCTCCACCCGTTGCTGAATTTCTTCTATCAAATCGTCAATCTGATTGAGCGAAGGGCGCACCTGAATCGGCGGGTCAAGCAGACCCGTGGGGCGCACCAATTGCTCCACCACTACGCCCTCTGTCTTTTCCAATTCATAATCGGCGGGCGTTGCGCTCACGAATATGACCTGGTTGATCATCCCCTCAAACTCGTCGAAGTTGAGCGGGCGGTTGTCCATGGCCGAGGGCAGGCGGAAACCCCAGTTGACGAGCGATTGCTTGCGGGCGCGGTCGCCGCCCCACATCCCGCGCACCTGCGGAATGGTGACGTGGCTCTCGTCAATGATCATCAAAAAATCATCCGGGAAATAATCCAGCAAACAGAACGGGCGGGTGCCGGGCTTGCGGCGGTCGAAGAAGCGCGAGTAGTTTTCGATGCCGGAACAGTAGCCCAGTTCGCGGATCATCTCCAGGTCGAACGAGGTGCGCTCCTTCACCCGCCGCGCTTCCTGCGAACGGCCTTCGCTGATGAAATACCGCTCCTGCGCGCCCATTTCGTCCTGTATTTCGTGGATGATTTGGGTCAATCTGTCTTTCGGCGCAACGTACAAGTTGGCCGGAAAAATAGCCGCCGAGTCAATGGCTTCGATGCGCCGCCCGGACACGAGTTCCAAACTCTCGATGCTCTCGATTTCGTCGCCAAAAAAAATGACGCGGTAGCCCGTGTCCGCGTAAGGCAAATTGATGTCCACCGTATCGCCGCGAACGCGGAATGTGCCGCGCGAAAAATCGGTCTCCGTGCGCGAATAAAGGCTGTCCGTAAGGGCGTACAGGAATTGGGTCTTGGGGAATTTCATGCCCTTTAGGAGGCGGATGATGCCCGACTTGAAATCGTCGGGGTTGCCCATGCCGTAGATGCACGACACCGATGCCACGATGATGATGTCGCGCCGCCCAGAGAGCAGTGTGCTGGTGGCGCGAAGCCGGAGTTTGTCCACCAACTCATTGATCTGCAAGTCCTTTTCGATGTAAGTGTCCGTCACCGAAAGGTAGGCTTCGGGCTGGTAGTAGTCGTAGTACGACACGAAATACTCCACCGCATTGTCGGGGAAAAAACTCTGGAACTCGCCGTAGAGTTGGGCGGTGAGGGTCTTATTGTGCGTGAGCACCAGCGTGGGGCGGTTGAGCTGGGCGATGACGTTTGCCATCGTGAAGGTTTTGCCGGAGCCTGTCACGCCGAGCAGCACTTGGGCTTGGTCGCCTTGTTTCACCGCGTTCACCAACTGCTCGATGGCCTGCGGCTGGTCGCCTGTGGGGATGTAGTCAGAAGTGATTTTGAAATCCATAGCAAGAGGGCAAAAGTAGGGCCGATTGTTCGATTGATTCGATTGTTCGATTGATTCGATTACCAATCCCACTTAACCAAAAAACATGAGCCGCCCTGAAAACAGGGCGACTCATGAATGGTTTTTATTCCCAAAAAATCTGGACGGAGTGCGTCAGAAATTTACCGTTGCACCAGCACGCGGCGGATAGCGGTTTCGCCATCTACCGTGACGCGCAGGAAGTACGAGCCTTGCGCCATGCTGTTGAGGTCTACCTTTTGGCTGAGGTTGCTCAGCTTGCCAGCGTTGAGGGTTTGCAGCGTTTGGCCGAGGGTGTTGAGCACCTCGATGCGCACCTCAGCAGCAGTAGCCAACGCAAGGTTGAGCGTCACGATGCCGACCGTCGGGTTCGGGCTGACTACCAACGACTGGATGGAAGCCGGGTCTTTCGTGCCAACTATGGTGACGACAGCTGAAGCCGTGCCCTCGAAAGAGCATTCATCGCTGACGGTCACCGTGTAGGTGCCGAGCGGAACTCCAGTGAGGTCTTCCGTAGTCGCGCCGTTGCTCCACAGATAGGTGTAAGACGATGGGTCGAGCGTGATGCCTGCGATGCCGCCAATTGCAGTAGCGTTCACGGAGCTTGCCCCTGCCACAGCGGTGACCGTGATATCGTCCGTAAGCGGAAGGAATACCACTTGTGTGGATGCGCCAATGAAGAAGCAGCCTCCGCTCGGGTCGGTGTCGAACAAAGAAGGGCCGTTGAGCGGGTCAGTGTCAACACCGCTACCTACCAAGATAGGCGTGATGTAATACACATTGAAAGCGAATGGCGTGCCATCGTTCACATGGCCCAACACAAATGGATCGGCCATGTAACCCGTGCTGCCCACAAGGCCATTGGCTTGTGTCGGGAATATGGCAGGGTTAACCGGGCTGGTAGTGATGGCCCAAACGAGACCTGAAACAAGACCTTCGTTCGGAATGGTAAAGGTGCCAGGATCAATCGTCACCAAGTCGGCCAATTGGGCGCCTTCGCACAAGAAAGGAGAGCTCACTTCGTAAGTACCCATTACCGCGTCGGCACAAAGCACGCTCGCGAGCACAGAGATTTCGATGCAGAACTCGCCGACTGAAACAGTGCCCACATTGTCGAAGCCATCAATGAGCATGTAATAGGTCTGGCCGGGATCGGTCTCAATATCTACCCCCGCGCGCCAGTCTTGGAACTGTGCAAAGCTGAGGTCGTCATTGCAAACTATTTCTGTCAAGTTGGCGCAGTCGTCGCCAGCGTAGACGAGCATCTGCGTGTCGCCGGGGCCCGTGATGTAGTTGGTGGCGTTGCAAGGCACCGTCTCGATATGGTATTTCTTGCCGTCGCCGACGAAGGTGTACCACATAGTGTTGTTGAGAATGTCTTCGCCTGGGTCGGCTTCGTTCCAGCAATCTACCGTCGGGTCAGTTGCGGCCACCGTTGCGTTGGTGTTGTCATAGATGCCCGTAGTTTGGGGAGTTGCTTGGCCGAAGAAGAGCGTGAGGTCCACGGCAGCGTCGCACACGTCCACGTTGTACACCAACGCAGGGAGTTGGATGTACTCCACTTCGTCCACATAAGCGAGGTAAGTGGCATCGGCAGCATAGAAGTCAATGGCACCGAAATCTCCAGTATAAACCCACCCACGGATCAGGTTGCCGTTCACAAAGAGCTTAGCAAGATTGTTGTCCAAGTCCACTATCAGTTTCACTGGAAACCAAGTGTCGAAAGGAAACGTCCCAGAAACGATCGGAGTGGGTGAAACCTGATCAACTATGCCCGTGGCACGGAAATAGACTTCAGTAGCGAAATTAGCGGATGGGGGAGCTGGCTGAGGAACGATCTCGGTAGTCTGGATATTGAAGTAGGTGGCTCTGCCTGCAGGAATGTAGTATTTCCACTTCAATTCATAGCGACCCGTGCTTTTATCCCCGAGCTGAAGCAATTGGTCGTCGCCAGCGGTGCCATCCTGTCTCACCTTCATAGACTTGGTACCGTTAGAGGCAAAATCAGTGGAAACTTCTGCGCTGATGATGTTAGTAGGCGAGTCAACGAGATTCCAAGGAATCCAGTG
>JBJXFT010000350.1:0-8877 GCA_046155725.1 Saprospiraceae bacterium | reverse complement strand
GGCTTCATCGCCATCGCACAAAAATGCTGGGACGAGGCTTTTAGCATCGCCTTACTTTTCTTTTCCGATTTATCAAAGAACTTCGACTGGGTTTTTAATTGACTAAATGTGTACCCCCTGAAATTGCGGATAACGCAATAGACCTCTTACTTCAAAAACTCCGCCACCGGGCTGTCTTTTTTAAAATAGGTTTTCAAGTTCGAGTACGGCACGAGCAAAGTTTGCCGACCGTATTGCGGGTGGAACAGGGTGCTTATTTCCAAACCCTCGCGCCGCAGGGCGAAGAGCGGGAAACCTTCTATCGTGAGCCATTCGCGGTATTTCGGGTCGCTGGCGAAGGAGGGCAGTTTGGGCATTTCACGGTTGGCCCAGTCGTCCAGATATTTTTGGGCGTTGAAGCCCTTGTTGAAAATCTCGTCCAGCGCGATTTCCTTGTTTGTTTTCAAATCATAATTGAACGAAATCCCCTGCGCTTGGGCAGTCCAAGTATCCGAAAACGTGAGATAGCCGGAAAAAACATTGTCGGTCCAGCAGGCTATTTCGGGCCAAGCACTGGCGCGCTGGCTGCCTCGAGTGGCGGGCGAGCGTTCCACTCTTTTCTCCTCGAAAGCGGACTGGCAGCCTGTCACCCATTGGTTCACCAGCTCGTCGAGCCGGGTGTTGCAAGGAGCACAGGGAGTGCGCGGGTACAGCACATCGTAGCTCGCCGCATAGTCGGCATACTCATAGCAGCCGAGCAAAAAGTGGTCTTTCAGCACGAACTTGAAGGTGCGCCGCTCGCCGCTTCCCACCCAGTTGCAGTCCGTGTTTTGGCCGGGCTGGAGTTTGCCGCTGAGCAGCGCGGCGAGGCGGTCGCCGGAGCCGAGTGCCTCCATTTCGTAGCTGCCGTCTGGCTTTAGGTCGCCTTTGAGTCGGTAAGTGCGTCCATCGGATTCGACCCAAAGGAAGCCGTCGAGTGCGCCGTTGTGGGAGCGCACCAGCACCATATCAGTCCGTGCGCCATTGTAGCGCGTGATGTATCGGCTGCTCCATTTGTTGTCGGAACAATTGAGCGCGACGGTCTGGCCTGGTGCCACCTCTTCGGCTTCGAGGCGGCTGCCGAGCGTGTTGTCGGCATTTGTCCAGGCTGCTTCGATGCGCTTGTTTCGGAACGTACCGCGCAATTTGCCGGTAACGCCCCGCGCCATGTCGCGCTCTTCGAGCGAAAACCCGGCCGTGTCGAGCGGCCCATCCAAGCGGAAGCGGGTGCGGCTTTTGGCGTAGGTGAGGTATCCACGGCAGTTGCGCCCATCGAACCCCAGGGAGAGGTCTATCACCGAAGCGTCGTCGAAGCGGCCTTTGAAATTTTTGACCCACTTGATATCGGCGGGTTTGTCAAAAAGTTTGAGGATAGCGGTGTCTTTACCCGCCGAAGCCTTGGCGTAGGCGGGGTTGCTCGCCGACCCCACAGCAGCGGTGGGGGCGGTTTTGGGGGGAGAAGTAGCAGGCGGTTTCGCAAGGGCAGGAGCAATGGCGGGTTTTGCGGCGGGCTTTCCCTGTGTGGGTGGGTTTGTTTTTTGGGCAAAAACTATGGCTGGAAAAAGCAGCAGCGCGAACGCGATTATTCTCATGGGAAACGATTCAAGAACTATGAACTATGAACGATAAACTATGAACGGCGGCACGATCAATTATCACATTGGCCAATTATCAAATTAACCTCAAGCCGCCATTTTCCAATCTTTTTCTTCTTCCTCAAAAGCCTCGTGGAGGATGTCGTAGAGCAGATCGTGGTATTCCGGGTAGTCGGGCAAGTTGTTGTGGCTTCCGCCGGCGATGGGGTGAAGCGTGATTTTTTCGGGGGCGAGGGTTTTGAGCATCTCGCATTGGCGGTATGGGATGAGGCGGTCTTTGGTGCCGCCGATGATGTGGATGGGGCAGCGCACTTTTTTGACAAACCGGTCGGTGCGTATCTGATAGCGCAACAACCACCGCAAAGGGAGGATGAATGCGTAGCGCCGGATGTGGTGCAGGAACGAATAATACGGGCAGTCGAGAATGAGCATCTGAGGGCGGTTCCAGGAGGCTACGCGAGCGGCGAGGCCACTGCCGAGCGAGCGGCCATAGAGCACAATGTGCGCTTCGCCGTATTCGTCGGCGAGCCATTTGTACACGTGCTGGAGGTCGCTGAAAAGCGTTTGCTCCGTGCGGTGGCCCCGGCTTTTGCCAAAGCCCCGAAAGTCGAGGATGAAAAAATCATAGCCTTTGCCCACGAAGTCTTTGGCAAATTTTCCCCAACCCTTGATGCTGCGCGAATTGCCTTTGATGTAAAAAACCACCCCTTTGCTGTTGGGCACACGGAAATGGAGCGCGTTCACCATGCCCCCGTCCTCCATGTCAAAATTCACCTCCTCGAATGGGAATGGGTATTGGTAGGCGAAAGTTTTGGCCAGCCGCTCCGGGCGGAAAAAGAACAGGTCTTGCCCAAAGTAGAACAAGACACAAAGCCCAGCGTAGAAGGCCGCAGCCCAGAAAAGAATGGTTGCCCAGAATAGCATTGTGCGGGCAAAAGTAGACAAAGCCTCCTACTTTTGCAGCACAGATGAACCTTCCGCTCCTCATTTCCCGCCGCTACCTCTTTGCAAAGCGCCACACCAATGCCATCAACATCATCACGGGCATCTCGGTGCTGGGCGTGGCCATCGGCACCGCCGCGCTGGTGCTGGTGCTTTCGGTTTTCAATGGCTTTGAAGACCTGCTCTCCGACCTTTTCGGGCATTTCAACCCGGAGCTAAAAATCACCCCCGCCAAAGGCAAAACCTTCCAGGCCGACAGCCTGGTGCTGACCAAACTCCGCGCCCTGCCCGGCGTGGAAGTGCTGAGCGAAACCTTGGAAGAAATCGCTTTTTTTGAGCACCAAGGCTCTCAGGACTTTGGGGTGCTGAAAGGCGTGGATTCCCTCTTCGCCCGTGTCAACGGCATTGACTCCGACACTACCCTGAGCGAGGGCCAATACCTTTTGCATGACAATGAGCGCAACTGCTTGGTGCTGGGCGCCGGCGTGCGCAACAAACTGAGCGTCAATGTCAGCAACCCCCTTGCCACCGTCACGGTGTATATGCCGGAGCAGCAGACCGGGGTGCTCGACAAGCCTTTCAAAACCCGCCTCGCCAGCCCGGTGGGCACCTTTGCTATCCAGCAAGAATTCGACAACGAATATGTGCTCACCAACCTGGCTTTTGTGCGCGAACTCTTGGAAGCCCCGCCCAATACCGTGTCGGCTTTGGAGATAAAATGCCGCCCCGGCACCGATGTGGCGCAACTGAAAACTCAAGCCCGCGCCTTGCTCGGCGAAGGCTTTACGATGAAAGACCGCTACGAACAAAACGAGGCTTTTTTCAAAGTCATGAAGTTGGAAAAATGGATGGGCTTCGCCATCACCAGCCTCATGCTCTTGCTCATGGCGTTCAATACAGTAGGTGCGCTCTGGATGATTGTGCTGGACAAACAGCGCGACATCAGCACGCTCAAAAGCTTGGGCGCCACCGATGCCACCGTGCACCGCATCTTCCTGCTCGAAGGTTTTTTGCTCACGTTGCTGGGCATGGGCTTGGGTCTTGTGCTTGCCATTGGGTTGTACACGGCCCAATTAACCTGGGCGCCTGACGATATTCCCGCTTGGTTGCGTGCCATACTCCCCGATTGCATAGAATCCAAAACTTGGACCCTTGTCAGCATTCCCGAAGGGTTTTTGGTGGAAAGCTATCCCATCGCCATGCGGGCCACAGATTTTTTGCCCGTGACGCTGACGGTGCTGGGCATTGGTTTTTTGGCTTCCCTTTTGCCTGCTCGCCGGGCCGCACAAGTGCCTGCGTTCCTCCGGGAAGAGTAGGCGAGTTCTCCGGGTTTGGAGATCTACGGTTACTAAACCTTGGAGATTTAGTAACCGTAGATCCGTAACACATCCATTTTTTGCGCAGCGATTACCATGGAACGCGGCAACAAAAAAGCGAGCCTCTCCGACCAAGGAAAGGCTCGCTTTGCAATTCAAGAGGGTGTCTCGAAAGGCTGATTTTACCTTATCACCACCTTCTGCACACTGTTGCCCACGCCGCTTTGGAGGCGCACTGTGTATATGCCGGCTGGCACATTCTGCACGTTCAGCGTGAGCAATTGGCCGAGGCCGAGGCCTTGTGTGCTGCGGCTCATCACCGTGCGGCCGTCGGCTGCCACAAGCGTCGTCAACACCTGGCCTTCCAACGCTTGGCCGAGGCTGATGTGCAGCACATCGTCGGCAGGGTTGGGCTGCACGAGCATCGAAATGTTTTGCTTGGCAGGCTCATCGGTGCCCACCGTCACAGGCTGCACGATTACGCCATGCTCTGGAGCGCTGGCGCAAGCTTGGTCGCCCCCGTCGGCAGTGATGCAGGCTTCGCCTTCGTAGTTGAACAGATCCATCACCTCCACCTCGTCAATGTACCATGCGCCACCAATAGGAGCATCGGCTGCATCAGAGCCAAAGCGGAAACGGAACGTGATGTTTTTTCCCGCGAAAGCGCTCATGTCAAAGTACGATTGTTTCCAGCCGTTTGAATTGCCGGAGAAACCCGAAAGGAACGGTATGGCGAAAGTGGTGTACTGCACCGCGCCTTCATAGCCGCCGCGAATGGCATCGTCTTTTGTCAAGCGGCGCCATTGCTCCTGCGGGTCGTCCAAGTCTTTGACCTCCAGGAAGCCAGCGTCTACGCCCGCCTCCGTATTGTATTGGTGCCAGAAGCGCAGGGCGGGCTTGCTGCCCGTCACGATAAGGCTCTGAGTGGTTTCGAGGCTGAAATCAGAAATGATCGCCACGTCGCGGCCCGCCCAAGCAGAAGTGCCGCTGCCGGGGTGTATCACGTCTTGTTGGGGGATGAAGACTTCGCCTGTGCCAGCGTCAACCACTACCGAATACCATTCGATCTCGTCGTCCAACAGGTCGTGGAAGTATCGGCTGGAGCCTACGCCCGCCACGCTCTTGGCGGTGTAAGTCAAGGTTTTGACCTGGCCGCTGGGCATGGTGCCGAGATTCCAAGTGACCGTGCCGTTGGAGAAAGTGCCTCCATCGGAAGCGCTCACTAAGCTGAGGCCCGGAGGAAGTTCGTCGGTCACCACCACGTTGGTAGCCGCAGCATCTTTGTGGTTGGTCACGGTGATTTCAAACGAGGCATTGTCGCCTGGGTTGATGGTCGGCGTGGTCGTGATTTTCTTGATTTTCAATTCTTTGATGCACGTCGGGATGGGGTCGAAGTTTTCAATGCCAGAATGTGCGGTATCCGCCTGGATGGAGTAATAGCCGAGGCCACGGCGAGCAAATACGGAAGAAATCAAACAAGTATCGGCGCCATCGTAGTAGGCAATATCGGCCAACATAATGGCATCGCGGCCATCAACAAAGCCGGGGCTGCAAGGCTGGAGTTTCATGCCGTCCACCACGAGTTGCACCGCGCGGTAGTTGCCGCTGTTCACGTTGTTGATGTTGGCATCCCAGCCATATTTCTCCACCATAGCCCAGTAAAGATCCCAGATCATGTTAGACCATACTTCGCCCACTCCGTGTGGAACGGCACTGGATGGTACTGCGCTATACGTGAGTGGCGCGATGCTCATGTCGGTAGAATACGGATAGCGGCGGATGCCTTGGCCGTCCGTGTCTTGATAGAGTGCGTAAGTGCCAATGCCGCGCTTGTCCGTGCCCAAGTCGCCCGGCTCCGCCGTAAGGATAAGGCCGGCCCAATCGCTCCAGCCTTCGCCCATTTGTTCGGGGTTGCTGAGGCAGCTGAAGCCGTCGCCCGTGAGTCGGTTGCTGATGCCGTGGTGGAGTTCGTGGGCAATGATTCCGTTGTCGAAATCGCCGTCGCGCTGCTCAGGCCCCGTGATGGTGGGCAAGCTGATAGAAATGTTGAGGCCAATGCCCGCGTATTGGCGGAGCAGGTCGCAGTCAGATTTTTTCATCATCACCACGGGGATGGTCACTTGTGCGCCTACTGCGCCGGCGCCCATGCCTGGGGCAGTGTCTTCAAAATTGCAGATGATGCAGGCGATGCCGCCGGCCTCTTGGACATTCAAAGACTTGCGGCCAAACTCGCACTCGCCACGGTCCACCATCACCACTTTGCCCGCCACGTCGTTCACGGGTGCGCCGCAGCCGAGGCTGAAGATGGCCGAGCCGTCGTTCACGAAAACCACGTCGCCCGTCACAGGGGCAGGCGTGATGGTTGCGCCCCAGCCGTTTCCTTCAGAAGAAGTGCCGCCATAAACGCCAATGACCGGGCCTGGGCCGTTGGCCGTCACGATTTTGCCGCCCGCACGATTCCACACATACATCTGCATACGGCCGTTGCCGCCGTCGGCTGGCGTGGAGAAGTTGGCATTGTCCGTGCCGCTGCCGTCTATGGCCTGGGCATACACCTCGTCGTTGCCGAGGCCGCCATTTCCGTAGTTGTTTGCTTGGAAGTTGCCCGCTTCTTCGTCAAAACCATGACGGTAGAAAACGTCGTGGATCATGTTGTTCATGTAGAACAGGTTGGTGATGGCCGATTCGCGGTTCACCATCGGCTCAGCATTGGGGTCGAAAGGGTAGTCGAAATTCAAGTTCGCGGTGCCGTCAGCCGATTCCAAAGGATCGGGCGAGTCGTCGCTCGCTATGTCGTCAAAAGCCCACACGTTGTTGCCGCGCGTGTAAGTATACTCTTGGCCTGCCGCGCCATTGGTGTCGAGCCAGCCAAAAGGCGAGGCTTGCGTGTCGGCAGGGTTGGTCACGATGCTTCGGTTGCCGTGGATGGGGCTTTCCAAAGGAAGGGCAAAGACGTTGTAGGTTTCGTCCACCAGTAGCTCGTCCATGGAAGACTGTTGACCGTTGACTGTTGGCCGTTGACTGTTGACCGTTGGCTGTTGACCGTTGGCCGCAGCACATTGGTCAGCTTCGCCGCCACGGTGCGAATGGCCGAATTGGCAGTAGGTGGTATGGTTCAGTTTGTTGGAAACCAAACCTGTTTGTGCATCTACCGTGATGGTCCAAAGGTCGGATGTGTTGGCTTGGTCAATGACCATTTGCCACGAAAGCCGCACCGTGCCTCCGTTGGTGAGGACGTAAGATGCCGACACGGGGATTTCTTTTCTGGAAATCGCGCCGCCCTCGAACACGAGGTTTTGTTCGTTGATTTTGCTGCGCAGTGCTGGCGTGGGGAAGCCCGTGAAGCCCAAGTTCGCCATCGCCATTTCCACCGCTTTGGCCGCGCTGAGCGAGGGCAGGTCGGTGTTGGTGCGGCGGCCAAGGTCGTTCACAAAGCGGTGGCCGAGGTGCAACACTTCGCCGTTGGGCTTCACGTGGAGGCCAAAGAGGCCGTTGAACAGGGGGATACCCCGGTGTTGTTGTTGTACCCACACGTGCGTCAGGCCGTTGTGCTTGCTGCGGTACTCGCGCACGATTTTCACATCGGACACGTCGTTTTGGGTGAGTTCAAATTTGGAGGGGTTTTCTTGCAAAAATTGCAGCGCGGTTTCGCGCGGGGTGCGGGTTTGGGCCGAAAGGGCAATTGCCAAAAAAGCAAAAAGGCCAGTCAAGAGCCAAAGGCGCGTGTGGAGGAATGGTCGGATCATTTGCCAGACAGAAAGATTTGGTGAAAGAAAGATGGAAGGTTTTGGGGCTGCCAAAGGTAGCGCAAGGTATTTTTCTCAAACAACTACCTTTTGAAAATGTCAGAAATAGCAAAGTCGGGAGCGTTTTGTGCCCGCCGTAGTTTGGCAAAGGCTCGCAAATGGGCAGGTTTTCTACCTTTGCCTCAAAATAAGGCCGACTTGCCGACTTGCCGACTTGCCGACTTGCCGACTTGCCGACTTGCCACTTGCCACTTGCCACTTGCCACTGCTAACCGCTACACCGTGCCAGAAGTAAAACTTTTTGCCTGCTCTGCTTCCAAAGAACTCTCCAAAGAAATCGCCCGCCACTACGATGCCCCGCTCGGCGATACTACGCTCGCCCGCTTCAGCGACGGCGAAATGCAGACCATCATCAATGAAAGTGTGCGCGGGTCGTACACTTTTTTTATCCAAAGCACTTGCCAGCCTCATGACAATCTGGTGGAACTTCTGCTCTGGATTGACACTGCCCGGCGCGCTTCGGCGGGCTACATCACTGCCGTGGTGCCGTACTTTGGCTACGCCCGCCAAGACCGCAAAGACAAGCCACGTGTGCCCATCAGCGCCAAGCTCATGGCGAATATGCTCACCGCCGCAGGGATAGACCGCATCATGACGATGGACCTCCACGCCGATCAGGTGCAAGGTTTTTTTGACATCCCGGTAGACCACCTACGCTCGGAGGCGATCTATGTGCCGTACTTGGAAAAACAAGACCTCTCGAAAGTCATATTCGCCAGCCCCGACGTGGGCGGCGTGAAGCGCGCCCGCATCTACGCCATGCACTTTGGCCGCGAACTGGTGATCTGCGACAAATACCGCACGAAAGCAAACGAGGTGGCCGCCATGACGGTCATCGGCGACGTGAGGGGCGCGGACGTGATCCTTGTGGACGATCTGGTGGACACCGCCGGCACGCTCTGCAAGGCCGCCGACGCGCTCATCGAAAAGGGCGCGAATTCTGTGCGCGCCATCTGCACCCATCCCGTGCTGTCGGGCAAAGCCTACGAGAATGTGGCCGCCTCGCAGCTTTCCGAACTCATCGTGTGCGACACCATTCCGCTCCGCCCGGATGTGGCCGAACCCAAGATCAAGGTGCTTTCCACCGCCAGCCTTTTCGCCCGCGCCATCCGCAACACGGTGGAGCACAAGAGCATCGCGGCACTTTTCCATTGACACAAGCGGGAGATCGGGGGCGTATTCGCAGGGTGACTTTCGAGT
>JBJXFT010000330.1:0-6336 GCA_046155725.1 Saprospiraceae bacterium | reverse complement strand
AGCAAATCGTGACCATGTCCGACGAACTGCGCCTCGCTACCCAGGCCAAAGTGGATTTTTTCACCAACATCTCCCACGAGTTCCGCACCCCGCTCACCCTCATACTGGGCTACCTCGAAGGGCTGCTTGCCACCGGAGCCAGCGGCAAAGAGGCCAAACAAGACCTCGGCATGGTGCGCAAAAATGCCCTCCGCTTGCTGCGCCTCGTGAACCAACTGATGGATTTTCGCAAAATTGAGAGCGGCAAAATGGCGGTGCGGGCCAGCCAAAACGACCTCGTGGCTTTCGCCCAGGAAATCGTGGAGGCCTACCGCAAGGTGGCCAGCAAGCGCAACATCCAACTCGGTTTCTTTTCGGTGGAAAAAACGCTTCCCGTCTGGTTCGACGCGAATATGCTCGACAAGGTGCTGTTCAACCTCCTGTCCAACGCCTTCAAGTTCACCCCCGAAGGCGGCAAAATCCAAGTGGCCGTCGTCGTGGACCCCATTACTGAGCGGGCCATCGTGAAAGTGGAAGACAACGGCAGGGGGATGTCGCGCGAGCACGTCGAAAACGCCTTCGAGCGGTTTTATCAGGGCACAACGTACAAGACCAAGGGCACCGGGCTGGGGCTTTCGCTCTCGAAGGAATTGGTGAGCCTGCACGGCGGCGACATCGCACTGTGGAGCGAGCGGGACAAAGGCTCGCGCTTCGAGGTGTCGCTGCCGCTGGGCCGGGCGCACTTCCGCGACGACCAACTGACACAGGAGAAAACCGAGGGTTTGACCTACGACGAGGCACTGCTGTTTTTTGAAGACGAAAAGCAGCCCGAGCCGCTTGCCCTGCCCGCCGAAAAACCCGCCGAGCGCAGCCTGCTGCTGGTGGAAGACAACGACGACCTGCGCCATTTTTTGAAACAGCAGTTTGGCAAAACCTACCACATCCGCGAAGCCGCCGACGGCAACGCGGGCCTGGACCTGGCCTACGAGGAGGTGCCCGACCTCATCCTCGCCGACATCTCCATGCCGGGCCGCGACGGCCTGACGCTGACCAAAATCCTCAAATCCGACCTGCGCACTTCGCACATCCCCATCGTGCTGCTCACGGCCCGCAACACGATGGAGCAAAAAATAGAGGGCATCCAGACCGGGGCCGATGCCTACGTCACCAAGCCGTTCAACTTGGTTTTCCTGTCGGAAATCGTGAAAAACCTGCTCGCCGGGCGCGAAAACCTCCGCGAGCGTTTCGGCGGCAACCTCCAGCCCGCCAAGTTGCCCAGCGGCATCGGCGACCTCGACCAGCAGTTCCTGCGGAAATTTTCGGCCCATGTGGAGGCCAATTTTGCCGACCAAAACCTGACGGTGGAGCGGATGAGCGAGGAGTTCGGCCTCTCGCGGGTGCAACTGTTCCGAAAAACAAAAGCGCTGCTGGGCGACAGCCCCAACGACTTCATCCAGCACATCCGCCTGAAAAAGGCGGGGCAACTGCTCCGCGAAACCCAACTGACGGTGGCCGAAATCGCCTACCAGACGGGCTACTCCTCGCCGGGGTATTTCGCTACGGCGTTCCGGGGGAGGTACGGCGTGTCGCCGAGCGAGTGGCGGGAGGGGAAGGGCTGAGGTGCTTTCCCTCCTCAAAAAATCTCCAAAAACTGTTTTGGGCTAATCACTTCCACGCCATTTTTTCCGGGGAACGGCTGCTGCACCGGAGTAGGCGCGGAAAAACGTTGGACATATTTAACCCGAAAATTTATTGGTTGAGTAAGAAAATTTCGGGGTAAAAAGATGTGAGTTGAGCCTATTTTTTCAAAGCACAAAAAGCGCGTCCAAATCCAGTGAATCGTTCACGAGCCGCAGCGAGTGCTCGTTTGGTTTCAGGCCGTGCGCAGAAATCAGGGTCAGGAAAAGTGCTTTTTTCGTCTTGGTTTCCTCGCGGAACGTGGAGATTTTATGCCGCAGGTTTTCGGCGTATGACTTTGAAATCGTGAACGCCTCGGTCGAAAACTTCATTTCGCAGATGTTGACCACCCTGTCCTTTCGGTCAATGATGAGGTCAATTTGTGCCCCATTTTCGTTTTTCTGGCTGCGCCACGCCGAGATTTCGGTGTAAACCCCGCCGATTCCCAACTGTTTTTTGATGCTGCCGATGTGGTTTCGGCACAGGTATTCGAAGGCATAGCCGCTCCATGCCTGCCAGCGGGGGCTGGCTAATTGTGCCAGCCACGCGCCCTCGCCCTCGGCTTTCGAGTCGCGGACAAACGTGAGGAAAAACAGCGTGAACGGGTCAATCAATTGGTAGAGCGCGTCGCGTTTGTTTTTGCCAAAAGGCAGGTAGCGGCGGACAAAACCGGACTGCTGGAGTTCGTCCAAAGTCTTGGTCAAGGTGCCGCCGTCGGGCAGTTTCGCAGCAGCCACGATGTCTTTTCGGGTCAAACCTTTGGCTTTTTGCGAAAGCGACTCTACGATGGCGATGTGCCGCGCCGGGTTTTTGAAAAGCGAGCGGTACAAATCCGAGTATTCCGTTCGGAGCATGCCGCGAGCCGAAAAAAACATCCGGTCAATGTTCTGCGCGACGCTGCGGTTGACCTGCACGTTTTCGAGATAAAACGGGATGCCGCCCATCGTCATGTACAGTTCCGCGATTTGGTAGCGGTCGAAAACGCCTCCTTTCGACCTCAAAAATTCCTCCGTTTCGGCAAGGGTGAACGGTTCCAGCGGGATGCGCTCGGTGATTCGGTTGTGCAGCCCGCCGTGGTTGTGGATGAGTTGGTTGAGCATCCACGAAGCCGCCGAGCCGCAGGCGATGAGCAAAACGTCGCTGCGGAACGAAGCCCAACTGTTCCAAAAATGTTCGAGCGCAGTGAGAAAATCGGAGCCGTGCGTGTCGAACCAGGGCAGTTCGTCGAAGAAAATGACCTTCCGGGGGCGCAGGTCGGCTTCCGCCAATTTGATGAGCGACTGAAAAGCGGCAAACCAGTTTTCCGGGGCAGTCGCCAAATCATGGCGGGCATCGGCGACGGCATTGAACGATGCCTGAAAGTTGGTCAATTGCTTGTCCAAATTGCCCTTCGCAAGTGCCGTGACCCGGAACGTGAAATGCTCGCGGAACATCCGGTTGACCAAAAAAGTCTTGCCCACACGCCGCCGCCCGTACAGGATGACGAACTCGGATTTGGAACTTTTGAACACCGATTCTAAGATTTCCAGTTCGGTTTTTCGCCCGATGATGCCCTCGTGACTTGTCATTTTTGAGATGTCGCTGATTACTTAATTCAAATTCAGCGGTAAAGGTATTTTTTAGGGTAGTTACAGCCAAATTTTGACAGACAAATCAGCGGCATGCCTGTTTGGCTGTTTGTTTTTGGGTCAAAAGAAACCTTTGGGGTTTTACAGGGGGGGGCAAAAAGTCGCTCGGGAACGGTGCTGGAGTATTGGCGGATGTTTTTAGGGTGATTGGAGCAAAACCCTCGTGTAACATTCCCCAACCCCCTGCAACATTCTCAAACACCCGTCTGCTGCTGTCCGCCGCTCCGCTGCAAAAAACCAGAACAAACCCCCGCCAAATCCCCGCTTTTCCCATGATTTGGCCCCAAAAAGCCCTGCGCAACAAATTCAACAGCATTTGGAACAATCCTGAAATGCCTGCCGGACAGCATGGGGAAACCTTGCGGCACAAACCGGCAACATGAATTATCGCAAAGTTTTCTTCTGGGCCATCACCGTCTCGCTCGGCGGCTTCCTCTTCGGCCTCGATACAGCAGTCATCTCTGGCTGCGAGCGCACCATTCAAAAACTCTGGAGCCTCTCTGATGCCATGACCGGGCAGATGGTGGCCGCAGCCCTCTACGGCACCATCATCGGAGCCATTTTTGGCGGCGCGCCGGCCCAGCGCATGGGCCGCAAGCCGACCCTCTTCTGGATCGCCGTGCTGTACCTCATCTCTGCCGTTGGCGCGGCCCTCTCGCCCGATGTGTGGTCGCTCATGCTGTTCCGTTTCATCGGCGGGCTGAGCATCGGCGCGTCGTCGGTGGTGGCGCCGATGTACATCACCGAGATTGCCCCAGCGGAAAAGCGCGGCCAACTCACCGCCATGTTCCAGTTCAACATCGTGCTGGGCATCCTCATCGCCTACCTGTCCAACTGGCTCATCGGCACCGCCGACGAGAGCGCCTGGCGCTGGATGCTGGGCGTAGTGGCCCTGCCTTCGCTGCTTTTTGTGCTGCTCATCGCGCTCGTGCCCGAAAGCCCGCGCTGGCTCATCGTCGCCAAAGGCCGGGTGGACGAAGCCCGCCGCACCCTCCAGATCATCAACCCCGCCACCGCAGAGGCGGAAATAGCGGCCATCCAAGCCAGCCACGTACCGGCGGCTTCAGCCGCCGGAGGGCCAGCCGCCGGTACAGGGCTGCGCGAGTTTTTTTCTGGGAAATACCGCGTTCCCATCCTGCTGGCCTTCTTGTTTGCCTTTTTCAACCAAGTCTCCGGCATCAACGCAGTCATCTACTACGCCCCCCGCATTTTTGAAGACGCGGGCATGGCTACTAATTCGGCCCTGCTCTCCTCGGTCGGCATCGGCGTAGTCAACCTCGTGTTCACCATGCTCGGCCTTTCGCTCATCGACCGCATGGGCCGCCGCTTCCTGATGTACATCGGCTCGGTGGGCTACATCGTGTCGCTCTCGCTCGTGTCGTGGGCCTTCTTTTCAGGTGCGGCAGCGGGCAGCCTGCTCGTGCCTGGGCTGCTTTTCGTCTTCATCGCGGCCCACGCCATCGGGCAGGGCGCGGTCATCTGGGTGTTCATTTCGGAGATTTTCCCCAACCAGGTGCGCTCCTGGGGCAACTCGCTCGGCAGCAGCACCCACTGGGTTTTCGCCGCCCTCATCGCGGGCAACTTCCCCTGGTTCGCAGGCAAATTTGGGCAAGCGCCCATCTTCGCCTGCTTCGCCGCCATGATGGTATTCCAACTGCTTTTTGTGTGGCGGATGATGCCCGAAACAAAGGGCGTGTCGCTCGAAGACATTGAAAAACAGTTGGTTGGGAAATGAACGAGGAACTATGAACGAGGAACTATGAACAGCGAGATGCCATGTAGTTCCTCGTTCATAGTTCCTCGTTCATAGTTTTCGCTTCATACACAATGGGTTTAGCGGGGTTCGGGGAAGTAATTTGTCCGAACCCCTTTTTAAGTTATGAGGTGTGGAGTTATGAGTTATGCCGAGTGCGGCAGCTCCTAACTCCACACTTCCTACCCTCGCCTCCCGCAGCTCATAACTCATAACTCCACACCTCATAACTCAATCCATGCGCCCTACCCTCATCTGCTTTGGAGAAGTCCTCTGGGACCTGCTGCCCACCGGCAAAATCGCTGGCGGAGCGCCCATGAACGTGGCGTTTCAGGCCAACCAACTGGGCCTGTCGGCCAAAATGGCGAGCCGCGTCGGGGCTGACGACTTGGGTGAAGCACTGCTTAGTTTTTTGGATGAAAAAGGCGTGTCCACCCAGTTCGTGCAGACCGACCCGCAGCACCCGACGGGCATCGTGAACGTGACGCTCGACCCCCAGGGCAGCCCTGCCTACGAGATCGTGCAGCCCTCGGCATGGGATTTCATCGCGCCCGACGGAGCCTTGCACGACACCGTGATGGAGGCCGACGCTTTCGTGTTCGGCAGCCTTGCCTGCCGCGCCGAAGGCAGCCGGAGCACCCTGCTCGAACTGCTCGACGTGGCTGCGCTGCGGGTGTTCGACGTGAACCTGCGCCGCCCCTTCTTTTCCCAAAACCTGCTGGACGCGCTGCTCTCGAAGGCCGACATCGTGAAAATGAACGACGAGGAACTGGCCGTCATCGCCGCTTGGAGCGGCGCAGCAGCGGGCAGCGGCGAGGCGGCGCAGATGCAGTTTTTGAAAGAAAAATACGCGCTGGATATGCTGGTGCTGACCAAAGGCCCGCATGGCGCGGCTTGCTTCGATGAATTGGGCTACTGCGCCCACTCCGGTTTTCGGGTGCAGGTGAGCGACACCATCGGCAGCGGCGACGCTTTTTTGGCGGCCTTCCTGAGCCAACTGTTGGCAGGTGCCGAAAGCAGGGACTGCCTCGATTTCGGCTGCGCCTATGGGGCTTTGGTGGCGACGAAGCAGGGCGGCACGCCAGACATCGGCGCGGGGGAGCTGCGGGATTTTGTGAGCCAAGCAAGGCGGTGACTTTGAATGCCAGATTTGTCCACTTTTGAAAAGTTGACAAATCTCTCCCAACGTAACTGCTGAGGCAGCCGCAGCGCGGCGAAATCTTTGTAGAAAAACGACCAAAAACACTCGTGGAGGTGCAGCGCACCGGAATGCGCGTGTTCCGGTGCGCTGCACCTCCA
>JBJXFT010000322.1:0-62420 GCA_046155725.1 Saprospiraceae bacterium | reverse complement strand
GTGGTGTTTTGGAAGTGGGCGTAGTTGGTATTGCCCCCTTTGCCCGTCTTGCTCGTGCGAATTTTTATTGCTCGCACATCAAAAATGCCTTGGCTGTTCAGCCAAGGAGCGAACGTTTCGTTTACGAATTCCTCTTCCGTCTGCCCTTCGACGACGATGATTAGGCTTCGATATTTCATGGCCTACCTCCCAGCACATTTTTCTCCCAGAGTTCGCTCAAGGAATATTCGGAAAGCCATGCCTCCAACTCATCAGGGTCAAGGCGGTGGAAAACCGATTGACCATCTTCTCTTTCTACAACAATGACATCCTCTGCATCAAAGTAATTGAGCAGATTGACGGATTGGGTGGATACAATGACTTGGCTTTTTGCGGAGGCACTATTCAGCATAGCGGCCAACTTCTCAATTGCAAAAGGGTGAAGACCTAACTCTGGTTCATCTATGATAATGGTGTCAGGTGGTTCGGGCTGCATCAGGAGCGTGGCGAGGCAAATCATGCGCAACGTGCCATCGGAAAAATTGTGTGCTGTGAAAAGTTGCTCAGAACCTTTTTCGAGCCAGCGGAGTTGAATTTGTTGGCCATTGATTTCATCAGGTTTCAAATGAAATCGGTCAAAAAAAGGCGCGATGGAACGCACCGTGCGCTCAATAATCTTGAAATGGGGCGGGTGTGCCTCTTGCAAGCGGTACAGGAATGCTGCTAAGTTGCCGCCATCTTCTTGGAGGTAAGTATAGTCTGTAGCCCCACAAAAGCCTTTGACTTTAGAATTGGAACTGGTGTCGTGGAAGTGGAAGACTTTGAAAGACTTGAAATGACCCTTTAAATAAAAGTCTCGGGATAGTAGGCTGTCTTTTAGAACACTTTCTGGGCTGCCCCCTCGATTGATGGTTATAGACTGAGGTGAATCAAAACCAGGGCTTTTAAGTTGGCTTCTTTCCCTTGCAATAATCAAATTATCCGCTTGGTCTGGCTCCATTTGGAAGCGATAACCATTCTGCCATTCATTGTCAAAGACAATCTCTCCACCTAAAAAATCAGACACCTTTTTTCCAAAATAAAGAAAACTATCCGCCTTCCCGTTCAGGCTAACATAAAGTTGAATCTGCTGCTCATAAAGCCGATTGAGGAATTTAAAGAAGCTGATGAAGTTGCTCTTGCCCACGCCATTGGCACCAATCAAGATATTCAACGGGCGCATTTCCACCTCGCCAGAGTCGCGGATGGATTTGAAATTTTGTATCCTAATCGTACTGATTCCCATGGTCTTGTACAGTTTTGGAACTGTCTGGCAAAGGTACTTTTCCGCATGACAAATGCGGAAGTCAAGTTTTTCCCAAATAAGAGGTGTCTGAACCGTCGTACTTTTGGCGACTTGTCAAAATGACACACTCATTATGAAACAACTGCTCCCAGTCCTTTTACCCGCCATAGCCCTTTCACGCACCATAGTCTTTTTACGCGCTATAGTTTTAACGGCGGCGTGGACAACGGTGTGGGCGACGGCGGGCTTGTTCCCCCTCGCCCTGTTTTCCCAAACCCCCAAACCTGCAAACCCTCAAACCTCCAAACCCCACTTCCAGCAAGAAGTCAACTACCGCATAGCCGCCACGCTCGACGACGTGAAGCACACGCTGGCGGGCACGGTCGAGTTCGAGTACGTCAACAACTCGCCCGACGCGCTGCCCCAAATCTGGGTGCACCTCTGGGGCAATGCTTTCAAAAACCGCCGCTCGGCTTTCTGCAAACAAAAACTCCGCGACGGCAGTGGCCAGTTTTACTTCGCAGAAGACAAGGATTTGGGTGCCTACAAAAAACTCGAATTCACCGCCGACGGCCAAAAACTCGAGTGGAAGTACGACCCGAAAAATCCCGACATCGCGGTGCTGACGCTCCCTTCCCCTCTTGCCACGGGCAGCCGTGTGCGTATCGCCACGCCGTTTTCGCTCAAAATACCCCGCTCGTTTTCGCGCCTCGGCCATGTGGAGACCAGTTACCAGATGACCCAGTGGTACCCCAAACCGGCGGTGTACGACCACAAGGGCTGGCACGCCATGCCGTATCTCGACATTGGCGAATTCTACTCAGAGTTTGGCTCCTTCGATGTGACCCTGACCTTGCCCGAAAACTATGTGGTGGGCGCGACGGGCATTCTCCAAACACCTGCCGAAATCGAGTTTTTGAAAAGAAAAGAAACCGAGACGCGGGAAATACTGGCAAAAGGAGAGCGGCTCAAAATCCCAAAATTGCAGACCAAAGACCCCTACCCCACCAGTGCGACAGCGATGAAAACCATCCGCTACACCGCCGAGCGAGTACATGACTTCGCGTGGTTTGCCGACAAACGGTTCATGGTTTTGAAAGACACGGCGAGGCTGGCCTCCGGCAAGACCGTGGACTGCTGGGCCATGTTCACCCACTCAGACTCCTCGCTTTGGAAAAAAGGCGCCTTCTACGTCCGCCGCGCCGTAGAGTTTTACTCCGAAAAAGTAGGCGAATACCCTTGGCCCCAAGCCACGGCGGTACACTCTGCTCTCAGCGCGGGCGGCGGCATGGAGTACCCGATGATTACCGTCATCGGCAATTCCAGTTCGGCCAAAGGCCTCGACGATGTGATCACCCACGAGGTGGGCCACAACTGGTTTTATGGCATCCTGGCCAGCAACGAGCGCGAACACCCCTTCCTCGACGAGGGGCTGAACACCTACTACGAGGCACGCTACATAAAGCAGTTTTATGGGAAATACAGCCCTGTTAAAGTGCCCAAGTTCATCCTCGACGAAAAACAACAAGGCACACTGTTTGAAAACGCATACCTCCTACTGGCCCGCGACCGCAAAGACACGCCGCCCGACACGCACTCCAATGAGTTCTCGCCCATCGCTTACGGCTTGCAAGTGTACATGAAAACGGCGCTTTGCCTCCAATGGCTGGAGGAAGCGGTCGGTGTCGAAAAGTTTGATGCGGCCATGCAGGAATACTATCGGCGTTGGCAATTTCGCCACCCATACCCGGAAGATTTGCGGGCAGTATTGGAAGAAAAAAAGTTGAACGTGGGTTGGTTTTTTGAAGCGATGCAGACGCAGAAGCAGGTGGACTACGCACTGAAAAACGCGAAGTTGGGCAATGGGCGCTGGGCGTTGGAGATTGAAAACAAAAGCTCCTTGAACGCGCCGTTTTCCGTAACCGCCTTTCAAAATGGCAAGCCCGTGGAAACAAAATGGTTTCCGCCTGCGGCGGGGAAAAGCAAGCAAACCATTGAGTTTCAAATTGAAAAAGCCGACGCTTTCGAGATTGACTACCCGCGCACAACCCTCGACCTGAACCGAAAAAACAACTTCCGGCGCACGTCGGGGCTGTTTCCCGGCATGAGGCCATTCGAGTTCAGGTCTTTGGCAATTTTTCAAAACAGCCGCCGCAACACGCTCGCCGCGCTGCCCTGGGTGGGCTGGAACAACTACGACAAAACGATGCTCGGCGTGGTGATATACAACCCGCCCGTGCCGCCGAGAAAATTGCAATACTACCTGCTGCCAGGCTACGCGACCGGGTCTGGAAACTTTGTGGGCTTGGCCGATGTGCGCTACAAATTTCACCCGGGCGGCCTCGTCCGCAAAGTGACGGTGGGCGCGAGCGCAAAGACTTTTGATTTCGATTACAATGTGCGCAACGAGTATTATTTAAAATTTTGGCGGGTAGTGCCGCAGCTGCGGGCGGAGTTGCGCAGCAGCTCGATGTCGTTCCGCCACGCGCTGAGTTTCAGGACCTTGTTCATTGGCCACGAAGAAGCAGGATTCGATTCAGCAGGTATTTTTTTGAAAAAAAATTGGCAAAAAAACACCCTCCACGAGCTGCGCTACGAGGGCGAGCAATTGGCTTTGCCCCACCCCTACCGCTTCCAAGTCGCGCTCGAAACGCAGGACTACCGCGATATTTTCGACCGCCCGTCTTCTTATCTGCGCGGTACGGTAGAGTGGCGGCAAAAGTTTTTTTACAAAGAAAAAAAGAAGGTGACCATGCGGCTGTTCGGCGGGTATTTTTTGAAAAACACGCAGCGCCGGCGCGACATCAACCCACCGTTCAATGCGCTCAGCCTCAATCCGCAGGGCTTCAACGACTACCGTTTTGACGAAACCTTTCTGGCGCGCTCTTCTGATGCCGACCATATTTTGGGCCGCCGGGTGAGCCAAACAGAGGGCGGTTTCAAAGGCGTGTTCGGCTCGGCCTTCGCTGGCGTAATAGGCAACTCAAACAATTACATCCTCGCGCTCAACCTGAAAGCCGACCTGCCCGTGCGCCTCCCGCTCGGCATTCCGCTCAAGCCTTATTTCGACCTCGGCTATTTCGACGATGCCACGCCCCTCGGAGAGGGAAGGCCCAGCAACGAGCAACTGCTCTGGAGCGGCGGCCTCATGCTGGAGTTTTTCAAAGGCGGGCTGGAAGTTTATTTCCCGTTGGCAAACTCCAAAACTTTGAAAGACATGTATTGCCAACAGGCGGGCGGCACCGACCCTTCGGCCATTTTTTGTGGCGGCAACTACCTGAAAATGATTTCGTACAGCATCAGGCTCCGCTTTTCTGATCCGGTGGAGATGTTGGAGAATGCGGCGCGTTGAGGGTGAGGGTGAGGGAGGGCGGGGTTTAGCCCGCTACTAAAAATGTCGCTACGAGGTTCAGCCCACTGCTGAAAAAAGCAAAGGTGTGCTTGGCCATACCCCGCCTTTAGTACAGCCCTCCAACAGAATCTTTCGGTTTGCCGACATATCTGGACTTTCCTCCCTTGGGTCGGGCGAGCCTCTGTACGTTTGCCCGAACAGTCCACACCTCCTACGGCGCACTTTTGCAAAAACTACGGCGGAGGACAAAAAGTCTCAAAACTTATGTTTCAAACATCTACCCGCACCCTGCTTGTGCTTGCCTTCCTTTTGCACAACGCTTTGGCTTTTGGCCAAGACCCAGATTGCCCCACGCCCACTTTTTTCAAAACTTGGGGCAATGAAACCAAGAGCGAGTACGGCACCGTGCTCACGCGCAGCAGCGACGGCAACCTCTACCTCGCTGGCCGCAATGGGAGCAAAACCTTTATCCAAAAAACAAACCTCGCCGGCGAGCCGATATGGATGCGCGAGTTCCAAATTGGCTCTTTTGAACCCATCACCCCCATCCAGATATTCGAAGATTCGGAGGGAATGATCACCGGCTGCGGCACACAGAGCCAGTTTGCGGGAGCCACCCGGGGGTTTGTGTTCCGCTATGACCCTGTGGCCGATTCGTTCTTGTGGGCGCACCCCGTGGCGAGCAACAGCCCTGCGGCGGCAGGCATTTTGGAGAAAACGCCCGGTGGCAGTTTTGTTTATTACCAAAACCCCACGCAGCCGAGCGGAGAAACGGTTATCGAAATCCTCGATCTGCAACGTGCCACCGGCAACATTATCCCCGCCTTCGCCAGCCGCTACAAGCACATCGCTTTCGACGCGCTGGCTAAAATGGTAGCGGTGGACGGCTCGCTCTACGGGCTGGGTTCGGCATCTGGACGGCACGACAGCACCACGGCATTTGACCGCAGGCTGCTGATGGCCCGCTTCGACCCCGTCAACGGTACGCCGATATGGGCGCAACTGAGCCACTTGGACACTGCCGCACAAGCCGATTTTTATGGCCGCGACCTTGCCGTGGACGGCGACACGCTCATAGCCGCTTATGTGGTAGACGAAGATGTAAATGACCCGCCGCTCACAGCTGGGCCTTACAACATTCACCTCCAAAAGACCGACCTCGACGGGAACATCCTTTGGGTACGGAAATACGATTTGAGCACTTCGATCCTTCGGGTCATGGTAGTCTCTGACGGCTATGTGCTGTCAGGCCAAAGGAGTTTTGGGAGCCAATACTTTGTGTTCAAAGTGAACAAGAACGGGGATTTCCTTTGGGGCAAAAACCTCGCTTACGGCCCATCTGGAAACCTCAACGCCAATTTGTTCGGGCCCCAGCAATCGGTAGCCATAGCCGATTCGCTGTTTTTCACGGGGGTAGCCACTACGGGGTTCTCGGATGTTTTTCTCTGGAAGATGCTCGCCGATGGCACCATGGCCGATTCTTGCGGGTATGTTGACAGCCTCAGCATCCAATCGTTTGAGATTCAAAACCCGGTCAGGACACCCATCGCGCTCCAAAAACTCCTCAGCACTGCCAGCCCTACCAGCGTGGATGTGCCTTGGGCAACCAACACTTTGGAAGAACATCTGCTTTGCCCCGATTGCACGGTGATTGATACTTGCCCTGAAAACAGGGATTTCGTGGTGCTGAATGGCGGAGTGGGGTGCCTCAACGGAATGGTGAACTTGAGCCTGAGCACCTGCGACCTGGAAGGTGGGACCATCCCAGACTTGAATGTCACTTTCTATGACGCCAACCCTTTTGAAACAGAGGCCAACAAAATTGAGACGGTCTTCTTGGAGGAAAATCAAGTGCCCAGCAATTGCATTTCGGACTTGATAACCAATTTGGTGAATGAATTTGGCCCCGCGTACATCCAAGACGGGTTCACGATTTACATGGTGACCAATGACAACGGAAATGCACCAACGCCTTTCTCGCCCGACGATTTCCCGCTTTCCGACATCGCTGAATGCAATTACATCAACAACTTGGACAGCGTCACCATCCAGTTGCCCACAGCCCCGACGCTCAACCTCGGCCCCAACCAACTGTTTTGCCCAGAGGATATGGTCACTTTGAACGCTGGCCCCGGCTTCTTCAAATACCAATGGTCCAACGGCCAAAGCACCCAGTCCGTCACGGTCTCGTTTGCGGGGCTTTACCAAGTGACGGCCACCGACGTTTGTGGCTTCAAGCAGGTGGATACCGTGGTGATTCAAGTACGCCAACAACCTCAGGTGACGGAAAACGGCGTGTTTTGCCCCGGAAAGTCAGTCACCATACGCGGCTTCACCTTCGATCAGGAGGGGGTTTTTCAAAGAAACATCCCCGGCACAGGAACGGACTGCGATACGTTGGCGACCTTTTTCCTCAATGTACTTCCTTACGAAGAGCAGATCGAAGTCATCTATTTCTGCCCCTTCGAAACCGTGACCATCAATGGCGTAGTCTATGAAGATTCGCAACTCGTGCGAGACACCCTTCCTTCCTCGGTCGGCTGCGACACCATCCTTTTTTATTTCCTCGAACAACTCCCCCTACCCTTTCGCCTTTACAACTTTGAAATTTGCAAGGGCGACTCCGTTTGGTTCAATGGGCAATACTACACCCAAGCAATTGGCTTTACGGACACCATTATGAGCGTCTTTTTTGGCTGCGATACCATCGCTTATGTGGCGATAGATTACCTGCCGCAGGTGGAATTGAGCCAAACCATTCAGTTTTGTCCTGGCACTTCGCTCGAGCTCGGCGGGCAAACTTATACTCAGCCCGGAACGGCAATCGTCAACCTGCCTTCCAGCACGGGCGAATGCGACACGGTGGTGACGTACACGCTTGAATGGCTGCCCGCCCCAACGCGGGAAGAATCCGTTCAATTCTGCCCCGGCGAATCGGTGGACATTGGGGGCCAAACCTACATTGACCCTGGCATCGTGCAGCTCACCATACCCGGCACAGGCGGCGGCTGCGACACCGTGGTAACCTACACGCTAACTTTCCTGCCACAACCTGCGCGCTCGCAAACGCTCCAATTCTGTCCCGGCGCGTCGGTCGTCATTGATGGGCAAACCTATTCGCAGCCCGGAACGGTTGTCTCCAACATCCCCGGCACATCGGGCGGCTGCGACACCGTGGTGACCTACACGCTGGCTTTGCTGCCGCTCAACACCCGCTCGGAAACGCTCCAATTCTGCCCCGGCGCATCGGTCGTCATTGATGGGCAAACCTATTCGCAGCCCGGAACGGTTATCTCCAACATCGCCGGCACATTGGGCGGCTGCGACACCGTGGTGACCTACACGCTGGCTTTGCTGCCGCTCAACACCCGCGCCGAAACGCTCCAATTCTGCGAAGGCGAAAGCATCAGCCTCGGCGGACAAACCTACACCCAGCCCGCCATCGTCGCGCTCACCGCTCCCGGCACCAACGGCGCTTGCGATACCGTGGTGACCTACACCCTGCAATACCTCACGCCCCCGCCCTCGTCCATCGGCATCACTTGCCCGATGCCACTCACGCTCACTGCGGTGCCCGGTTCGGGGCCTGTGTCGGCAAGTTACAACCTTCCCGTGGCCACCAGCGATTGTGTTTGCCCTGGCATTGCGTTGGGCCTGACAAGCGGTTTGGCTTCCGGGAGTTTGTTCCCCGTGGGCACCACCCAGGTGTGCTATGCCGCGCGAGACAGTTGCGGCGCAGCCGCCAATTGTTGCTTCACGGTGACGGTGCGCGAGGAATTGCCCTGCGACACAAAAACCAACGGCTGCCTGCAGTACGACCTGCTCGCCATCACCGCCGATGCGCAACAGCGATACACCTACCGCATCCGCGTGACGAACAGCTGCTCCAGCAAGTTGATTTACACAGCCATTCAATTGCCCAATGGCATTACAGCCGTCAGCCCGGCCAACCTTTCCACCTACACTTCGCCCGATGGCCGGAAGTACGCGGTGCGCAACCCGAACTACTCGCCGTTCTATTCCGTCCGGTTCAAATCCGTCAGCGCCAACGGCATCTCGAACGGCGAATCGGAAGTGTTCGAGTACACCCTGCCCGCACAGTCGCACCCGACGTTCATCCACATTACCTCGCGGCTGGCACCCCAAATTTTTTACGCGGCGCACCTCAATACTTTCAACTGCCCGATTGGCACAACGTCAAGCAACAATAGGAGCGAGGAGCAAGATTTGATGATCCCGCAAAATTTGGGATTGTCAAATCTCAACTTGCTGCTTTTCCCCAACCCGACCAACGGCGAACTTTTTGCCGACCTGTCACGCTGGCAAGGCGAGCGGCTGAGCGTTCAAATTTTGGACAGCCGTGGGCAGCGCGCCCAATCGCTCGCACTGTATGCGGGCAGCGAGGCGCAGCCCATTCCTTTGGCGAGCCAATTGCCCGCAGGGCTTTATTTCCTCGAAATCGTGACAGAAAATGGGGAGCGAGAAGTGGCGAGGTTTGTATTGGAAAGATAGGCGTGGGGGGGGAATATGAGTCATCCCGTCCCGATGTTTCGGGATTGCACCAAGCGGCAAAGTATCGCTTCAACCCACGAATTTATTCGTGGGTCTGCGGGTGAACCCAAGAGAAAGCGAACCGATTTATCGGTTTTGCGCTGAAAACCGATAAATCGGTTCGATGGAGCAGGGCTTGCCAGCAGCCCCACGAATAAATTCGTGGGTTGAAAAATTCGGGATGACTCATGTTTCCTCGGCAAATCATAATTTTGCCGCCCCACCAAAATTCTTTTCAATCCAAAATATAGCATGGCAGCCAATCACAACTTTCTCGAAGAGCTCCGCTGGCGCGGCCTCATCCACGATTTCACGCCGGGTGTGGAGGAACATTTCAACCAAGGCATGGTGCGGGCATATATCGGTTTCGACCCCACTGCGCCTTCTCTGACGATTGGCAATTACGTCCAAATCATGCTGCTCACGTTCCTCCAGCGCGCCGGCCACCAGCCCGTGGCGCTCATGGGCGGAGCCACCGGGCGCATCGGCGACCCAAGCGGCAAAGACAAGGAGCGCGACCTGAAAAGTTTTGACGAACTCGACAGCAACACCGCAAAAACTGCCGCGCAGGTGCGGCGTTTGCTCGACTTCGACCCGGCCACGCCCAACCACGCGCTGCTGGCCAACAACTACGATTTTTACAAGGACATGAATGTGCTGGACTTTCTGCGCGACGTGGGAAAGTACCTGACGGTGAATTACATGATGTCGAAAGAAAGCGTGAAGCGGCGCATCGAAGGCGAGACGGGCATCTCGTTCACCGAGTTCAGTTACCAGCTTTTGCAGGGCTACGACTTTGTGCTGCTCCACCGCGAACACAACATCACGGTGCAGATGGGCGGCTCCGACCAATTTGGCAACATCACGGCCGGGGTGGAATTGGCGCGCAAGATTGACGAAGCGAAGGTGTACGGATTGACCACGCCGCTGCTGACCAAATCCGATGGCTCAAAATTTGGCAAAAGCGAATCCGGCAATATCTGGCTCGACCCGACGATGACCACGCCCTACCAGTTTTACCAATTTTGGCTGAATGCCGACGACCGCGATTTGCCAAAATTCCTGCGCTACTTCTCGCTGAAAAACCGCGAGGAAATCGAAAACATCGAAGCCCGTCAAACGGCTCAAGAAATCAAGGGCTTGTTTGCCGAAGAACTCACGGTGCGCATCCACGGCCAATCGGCGTACGAATCGGTGCTGGCGGTGTCTCGACTTCTGTTCGACCCCAAGGCCGATGCCGACACGCTCCGCAGCCTCGACGCGGACACCTTGGCGCAAGTGGCCGAGGAAATCCCCGCGCCAAAAGCCGCGCGCGCTGCCATCCAAAACGGTCGCAACATCCTCGATTTTCTTTCCGAAACCACCGGCATTTTGGAGAGCCGCAGCGAGGCGAAACGCGCCATTCAGGCCAACACCATTTCGGTCAACAAGCAAAAAGTATCCGATGTGGGCGCGGTCGTTTCGCCAGCAGATTTGCTGCACGGCAAGTTCATAATGGTCGAAAACGGGAAGAAGAACAAGTACCTCGTGGTGGTGGGATAGGTTTTGCCTACGTTTACTAAACTTTTAGAAGTTTAGTAAACGTGACGTGTTCTACTGCGCTTTCACAAACTTCCCCGTCCGCACGCCCGCTGCTGAATAAGCCGAAATGGCGTACATCCCTGCCGGGAAATCCTGCACATTCACTTCCGTCGGCTCGTCGCCGACCATGGATTGCTCCAGCATCAGCCTGCCGCGCATATCGGAGATGACCAAACGGTAGGCCGAACTTTCAGGCAATTGGATAAAAATCCGCTCCCGCACGGGGTTGGGATAGACCCGCAAAGCGAGCGGATTGGCTTCCGAAATGCCGACCGAGGCAGCGTCTACTACCTCGTCAATGGCGCGGAGCAGCGAATACTGAATGTCCGCGCCAAAAGCATCTTGCCCGATTTCCCAAATCATGATGCCCGCCACTTCGTCCAGGGCGAGTTCGGTTTTTGCTTGGATGGTCGGGATTCCGTTCCACCATTTTCCCAAAAAATTGTCGAGGTAGGCGTTGGCCGGGTCTTGGTTGACGATGCCGCGAAAGTTGAAAGAGGCCACGGGGTCAACGCCAAAATCGTAGCCGTAGAACGGAACGCCGAGCGTCAGTTTTTGCGCTGGAACGCCTTGGCTTTGCCAATAGTCAATGCAATCCTCTGCCCAATCGTAGGGCGAATGCTGGCCGGGATTGGTGGGGTCCCAAGGGCCACGGAGGTCATAGACCATCATATTGACCCAATCATAGGCGGCCAAACACGGAGCGGTAATCTGTGGGTAGCGGTAAGAGCCGGGCAAGGCCGCCGTGAGCGGTATGCCGAGCGGGGCGAGCGCGGCTTTCAGTTCGAGCACGAAAGGGCTGTACCAAGTTTGCACATACTGCCATTCCAAGTCAATGTCCACTCCATCGAGGTTGTTTGCCTGTACGTACTGCACTATTTTTTGGATAAAAGCGGGGCGATTGGCGGGTAAACAGAGGTTGTTCCAATTGGCTTCGTGCGTGGGTGTGAGGTATCCGCCAGCCAGCGAAATGAACACTTTGCAGCCATGTTGATGCGCTTTGCTGACGGCAGGAGCGATGTCTTCGCCCTCCACGGAAAGATTGCCCTGCATATCAGGGTTGGCGAAGGCGATGTTCACGTGGGTGAGCCGCTCGAACTCGATGTCGTTCAGCCAACTGAAGCGGTAGTAGGGCAAATAGCCGACGACTTTGAAGGATTGGGAGTAGGCGGTTTGGAGGGTGAGGAGCAGGAGGAAGGGTAGGAGTTTGCGCATAGGAAAGATTTGCTTTGTCAGGTCAGGTTTGGTCGGTTGACGCGAACCAATTGATTTTCAAGATTTCCATCGAGAACCAACACGGCATCGTGGATGCGCTGAGCGAGCGCTTGATGGTCGCTGTCTTCAGTGCAAGCAATGATGCCGGGATGAATAGGACTTAGCCGATGCAAGCGGATGAAATGTCGGCGATTGAAGGTGAGCAAGGATTATGCCTCCTCGTTTTCAATGATTTGCGACTCGATTTCTGCTTTATGTGAGCGATAGTAGTTCCAAGCATTGCCCAAGTCTTCGGCGCGTAGGGTCGGGTAGCCGTACAGGATTTGGTCTTCGCCGATGCCCAACTGCCGCTGTCGAACAAGCAGCCATACCGGGATGCGGGTGCGAGCAATACGGGCATCACCACCACAGACATTGGGTGTTTTTTCAATGCCGGGAAACACGCCGCCCAAGTCGCTGACCACCCATTGCAAGAGCTGAGCTTTCTCGCTTGGCGACATCTGTGGGAGCAGGGCTTCTGCTGTTTGGAGTGCTGTGGACATGGCTGTTTTTTTTGACAAAAGTACGATTTTCTCAAAACGGCAGAGCAAACCGCAGAGCAAATGTACACCTTACCAATCTGTGCAGATTCTCCAGAAATTTCGGAATTTTGCCCAGTCCAAACAAAATCCCTAATTTCAATGAGCGCGAACGCGCCATCACGCTCCGCGTGACAAATCCACAAATCAACATTGACTATGAAAGAAAAAGGCATCCCTACTGTTGACCTCTCGCAATTCGTGCACGGCAACGCCGCCGAAAAAGAGGCATTCGTCCGCCAACTCGGCACGGCTTTCCACGAGGTTGGCTTTGTCGCCGTCGTCAACCACGGCATTCCCAAATCGCTCGTGGACGATTTTTACGCCTCTTCCAAAGCGTTTTTCGGTCTGCCCGAAGCAGCAAAACGCCGATACGAAGTGGCGGGGCTGGCCGGTCAGCGTGGCTACACGTCGTTTGGCAAGGAACACGCCAAGCAATCCAAGGTGGCCGACCTCAAAGAGTTTTTCCAAATCGGCCAAGAAGTGCCGGCTGGGCATCCTTTGAAGGCGCAATACCCCGACAATGTGCAGGTGGACGAGGTGGCTGAAATGCCCAAACTTGGTCACGAACTCTACCGCGCTTTTGAAAAAGCGGGTGGCCAACTTTTGGAAGCCATTGCCATTCACCTCAGCTTGCCGACGGATTATTTCCAGAAGCAAATCATTCACGGAAACTCCATCCTCCGCAGCATCCATTACCCGCCCATCATGGAGGAGCCAGCCAGCGCCATCCGCGCCGAGCAGCACGAAGACATCAACCTCATCACTTTGCTTGTGGGTGCGAGCGCAGGCGGTTTGCAACTTTTGAAATCTGACAATCAGTGGGTTGCCATCATGCCGGAGGCCGACGAAATCGTCATCAACGTGGGCGACATGCTCCAGCGGCTCACCAACAATTACCTCAAAAGCACCACCCACCGTGTGGTGAACCCGCCCCGCGAAGAATGGCATTTGCCGCGCCTGAGCATCCCATTTTTCTTGCACCCGGTGAGCAGCATGGACTTGACTTGTCTCGATTCTTGCGTGACGCCCAACAATCCGCTGCAATACGAACCGATTACCGCAGGGGAATACCTGGACGAGCGGCTGCGGGAAATTGGGCTGAAGAAATAGAGATTTAAGAGTGGCAAGTTTCAAGTGGCAAGTTTCAAGTCCCAAGTTTCAAGTGGGCGCTGCTCTTGGGACTTGAAACTTGCCACTTGAAACTTTCAACTTGATACTTTTTCCTCTCTCATAAACTGCGCCGCCCCGTCCAGCTCGTCGTAGAATTCCTGACCGTATTTCCTGACAATCGCGGCTTTTACGAATTGGTAAACAGGCACTTGCTCCTTCTCTCCCAAGGTGCAGGCGGCGGAGCAGATGTGCCAACGGTCGTAGTTCAGGGCTTCCGAATCGAAGTGCTCGAACTTCGACACCCGCACGGGGTACAGGTGACAGGAAATCGGTTTTTGAAAATCAATCGCGCCCGCCCGCCACGCCGTTTCGATGCCGCATTGGGCAATGCCGAGCGCGTCGTAGGTCATGTACGCGCAAGGGCCGCCTTCGATGAGCGGCGTACCTGGACCGCCCATGCCGTCGAACCAAACGTGCGCCCCTTGCGCTTCGATGGCCGCAATACCAGCAGGGCTGAGGAATGGCCGCACTTTTTCCTGAATGCCTTCCAAAATGGAGAGTTCTTCCTTTTCCAACGGCGCACCGAAATCGCCTTCCCAGCAGCACGCGCCTTTGCAAGCGGAGAGGTTGCAGATGAACTGCTGCTCCACCACGTCGTCGCTCACGAGTTTGTCTTGTACGATAATCATTGCTTCAGAACGATGAACTATAAACGATGAACTATGAATGCGATCACCCTTGGGGGTCGAAAGGTCAGGTTTTTTGGAGAGAAGGCGTGGCATTTTGCAATCTTGCGCCCTGTTAAAAAAACTTTGTACAAACGAGCGACCATGCCTACAACCAGCGAAAAAGCAGCCCGATTTTTTGAACGGATCGAAACTCCGGACAGTGTGATTCAAGCCATCCGTTCAAAAGGCTCAACGCCCTTGGATCCAGAACGCATCCCGATTGGCGAAACCAACGAGGAAACGACCCTCCAGCGGTTGGCATTCCTGCAAGAAAAGGGACATCGGTTCCAGTACCTCAATGGGGAAAAGAAATTTGAGGGCATCCCCGACCTGCATGGCAACATCGAAAACTATATTGGCATGAGCATGATACCAACGGGGGTCATCGGCCCGCTCCATGTTTTGGGCACGGCGGCCAACGGCGATTTCTATGTCCCGATGGCTACTTCCGAAGGCGCGCTGGTGGCTTCTTACGACCGGGGCGCACGGGCGACGCGCATGGCTGGGGGCATCACGTCCATCTGCTTGGCAGAGGGCGTGCAGCGCAGCCCGATTTTCAAATTCAAGCACATCGCCGATTTGTCGGTGTTCCTCACTTGGGTGCTCCAACAAGAGGAGGAGTTCCAAAAAATCATCGGCCAAACCAGCCGCTTCGCCCAACTGAGCGACCTGAAAGTGACCATCGAGGCCAACCACCTCATCCTTACGTTTGAATATCTGACGGGCGATGCCGCAGGGCAAAACATGGTCACGCTCTGCACGGATGCCATTTGCCAGTACATCGTGCGCGAGGCGCCGCAGAAACCCGAGTTCTGGTTTATCGAGAGCAATTACTCTGGCGACAAAAAAGCAACGGCCTTGTCTTTCTCCAATGTGCGGGGCAAAAAAGTGACCGCCGAGGTGGATTTATCAAGGAAAATTGTTGAAAAAATGCTGCGCACCACGCCCGAAGCCATGGCGCATTATTGGCTTTCGTCCACCTGCGGCGTCATCCAGAGCGGAGCCATCGGCGCACAAGGGCACGTCGCCAATGGGCTTTGCGCCTTGTTCATCGCCACCGGGCAAGACGCGGCTTGCACCGCAGAAGCCGCCGTCGGCATCACCCGTATGGAGATGAATGAAACCGGCGGGCTGTACGCCGCGCTCACGCTTCCCAACCTCATCGTCGGCACAGTGGGCGGCGGCACCAGCCTCCCCACCCAGCGCGAATGCCTCGAGATGATGGGCTGCTACGGAGCCGGCCATGCTCGGAAGTTTGCCGAAGTGTGCGCAGCCGTTGCATTGGCCGGCGAGATTTCCATTGCGGCGGCACTTTCCGCCGGGCATTTCAGCGCAGCCCACCACAAATTCGGTCGCAAAAGATGAAAAAGCAAAATTTAGCCAGCCGCCTTTGGCAATACCAAGCGGAGCGTTTCCCGATATTCGGGCATGGGCCTTTGGTGGCGGCGTTCAGTTTTTCGGCCATTTCCTATTCTATCATAAGTCGGGGCGCGGAAGGTTTTGTGCCGTGGCAGGTATTTGGGGGGGGCATTTTTATCACCATCAGCCTTTTTTTGCTGGTCCGGATTTTTGACGAGTTCAAAGACCGCGAAGACGATTTGCAACACCGGCCCCATCTGCCCGTGCCGAGGGGCTTGGTGACTTTGGGAGAATTGCGGAATGTGGGCATCATGGCCGTGCTGCTCCAACTCGCCGTGCAATGCTGGCTGTTCCCCCAGATGTTGCCCTTCTATTTCATGGTCGTCGGCTATTTGTGTCTGATGGGCAAGGAGTTCTTCGCGGTCGAATGGCTGAAAGCGCGGCCTTTCTGGTACGTCACCTCGCACATGGTCATCATCCCCTTGGTGGATGTGTACGCGAGCGGTTTGGACTGGCACCTGTCGGGCGCAAACCCACCTTTCGGCCTGGTGTTTTTCTTCTTGGTTTCCTTCCTGAACGGCATCGTCCTCGAAATCGGGCGCAAAATCCGAACCCCCGAAAACGAAGAATTCAACACCTACTCGACCATGATGGGCGCCGGGAAAGCCACGCGGCTTTGGCTGTGGGTGCTTTTTGCCACGCTGTTGGCGGCCTGCGCCGCTGCTTGGTACGCAGGTTTTGGCTGGGTCGGAGCGGGCGTTTTGATCGGGATTTTCATCCTTTGCGGCGCACAGGGCATTTTGTTCTTGTCAGACCAAACCCCCAAAAAAGCCAAGTTCATCGAGTACGCTTCGGCCTTTTGGACCATTGCCATGTACCTGACTTTGGGCGGAATCCCGATGTTGTTTCGGTGATTTTCGCACCGCGATACAAATGATAAAACACTAAGAAACTAAGGGACACTAAGGCTGATAGGGGTCGAGAGGGGTTGGGAAGGATTTGACATTGAAGGCCAAACCTACTCCCTTAGTGTTTTAAAAACCCCTCTCGACCCCTATCAGCCTTAGTGTCCCTTACTCCCTTAGTGTTTTAAAAACCAACCGTGTTTACAGCGTATGAGCAGAAATCAAGCCCTCCCTTTTCTAAGCTCCCCCTCCCCCGCTTACCAATGCGGCGGCAAGGCCGAAAACCTGTTCGTTCTCCAATCCTTGGGCTTTCGGGTGCCGCCCTTTGTGGTCATTCCTTGGGACCATTTGAGCGGTGCCGACGATGCCCAGTTAAATGAAATCAGCGCAGCAATCCTCCAACATTTCAAAGCCCTGCCGGCGGGCGAACACCGGTATGCCGTGCGCTCCTCCGCCGTGGCGGAAGATGGCAAGCAGCATTCTTTTGCAGGCCAGTTTGAAACCCACCTGAATGTTTTTCCAGAAAAACTGACCGAAAAAATCGCCGACGTGCGGGCTTCCGCCCAGAACGAGCGGGTGCGGGCGTACCGCAAGGAACAAGGTTTGGAAAGCGACGCGGCCATCGCGGTCATCGTGCAGCAAATGCTGTTGCCCGAGGTTTCTGGGGTCGCTTTTGGGGCACACCCGGTGAGCGGCAATCTCCAAGAAAAAGTGCTGAGCGCGGTGTACGGTTTGGGCGAAGGCTTGGTCGGCGGGCTATTGGATGCCGACACTTTCACGGTAGACGCGAAGGGCAACATCATCAGTCAATTGGCCCGCAAAGACCAGAAAATGATGCCCGACCCAAGCGGTTTGGGCGGAACGACCTTGACCGAAGTGCCTGAAAACCTGCAAACAGCGCCTTGCCTCGGCGAAGCGCAAATCCGGGAAATCGCAAGCGCATTAGACCAACTGAACCAGCACTACCACCACCCACAAGATGTGGAATTTGCCCTCGCGGGCGGACAATTGTACCTCCTTCAGACGCGCCCCATCACCACCATTGGTACAGCACAGCCCGCGCTCGAAGGTCGAGTTTCGGAGTTCGTGTGGGACAATTCCAACATCGTAGAGTCATATCCGGGGCTGACTTCGCCGCTCACGTTTTCGTTCATCATCAAAATGTACGAAGGCGCATACCGCCAAATGATGGGGATGATGGGCGTTTCGCCGCGCGAAATCGAGCAAAACCGCGAGGTGCTGGCCAATATGCTGGGGCTGATAGAAGGCCGCGTTTATTACAACCTGCTCCATTGGTACAAAGCCCTCGCCGTGCTCCCTGGCTTTGGCCTCAACGCGGCGTTCATGGAGCGGATGATGGGCGTGAAAGAACGTTTTGAACTAAAGGATTTGCCGCAAAGAGGCAGATGGACGGAGCGGCTGCGCGTGCTCAACCTTGTCCGCACCATGCTGGGCAATTTGTGGGCATTGCCCAAAATGCGCCGTGATTTTGAGGCCGGCTTTGAGGCGGTCATGCAGGAATACGGCGTACTTGATTTCACCAAAAAGACTGCCGAGGAACTCGCCGCGCTGTACCTCCGCTACGAACAAACGGTGCTGAAAAAGTGGAACGCCCCCTTGGTCAACGACTTTTTTACGATGATTTACTTTGGCGTGCTGCAAAAATTGACTGTCAAATACCGGCTGGACGAGGGCGGCACTTTGCACAACGACCTGCTCTGCGGCGCGCGCGACATCGTTTCCACCGAGCCTATTCACCGTTGCCTCCAGTTGGCTGCCGACATCCAAAAGGAGCCTGCCACGAAGCAATTGTTTGTAGAAAAAACCGCCGAGGTACTTGCGGAAACCTATCGCCAAGGGCAATTCCCCGCGCCCATTCAGGCTCAAATCGAAACCTACCTCGAACGCTGGGGCAACCGATGCGTCGGCGAACTCAAGTTGGAAACCATCACTTATCGGCAGCAGCCGGCCTTGTTCATGCACGTCATACAATCCTACGTCCGGCAGGGAATCCAGAATCAAAAGAGCCGCATTGACTTGGATATGCGGGAGAAAGCCGAGCAAGTCGTGCGCGAAAAACTGCGCGGCCAGCCGCTCCGCCGATTGATTTTCAACCATGTTTTGAAGAACACCCGTGTATTGGTGAGCGGGCGCGAAAACCTGCGCTACGCCCGCACGAGGGGCTACGGCACGGTGCGCGAAATCTTCTGCGCACTGGGGATGCGGTTTCAGGAGCGCGGCATTCTGGGCGATGCGAGGGATATTTTTTTCCTCACGCAGGCGGAGATTTTCGACCACATCAAAGGCACGAGCGTGAATGGGAATCTGCGGGATTTGGTCGCGCTGCGCAAAAATCAATACGCCCAATGGGAAAAATCGCCGCCGCCTGCGGAGCGTTTCGCCACCTCGGGGATTGTGTATGCGGGCAATGATTTCAGGCTCGATCGCAACCCAAAGGCCGACATTTCAGCCGCCGACACGCTCCGGGGCTTGGGCTGCTGTCCTGGAAAAGTCCGCGCCCAAGTCCGGGTGGTCCGCCATCCTTCGGAAGTCAGCGACCTCAATGGGGACATTCTGGTCACCTCAAACACCGACCCTGGCTGGGTGACTTTGTTCCCCACTGCAGGCGCGATTTTGGTAGAAAAAGGGAGCCTGCTCAGCCACTCGGCCATTGTTTCGCGCGAAATGGGCAAGCCCTGCATCGTAGGCATTTCGGGGCTGCTCCAGCGTTTGCAAACAGGCGATTGGGTGGAGATGGATGGCAGCACCGGAGAGGTGAAAATTTTGAGCGCAGCATGAAACACATTACCGAACAATCTCCCCATACTTCCCCCCATACACCAACTCCAGAACATTGTCAGTAGAAAGGAACTCGTGCGGGAAACCCATCTGGATTTCGCTGGCCGAGTCCAACTCGCGGATGATTTTTTCGGGCAAAACAAAATCGAGACAACCGAGCGAGTTTTCCAATTGTGCTGCCGAGCGTGCGCCAACGAGCGGGATACAATTGAGTTCGGCATCGCGCTGGCGCACCCAATTGAGCGCGACCTGTGCCGGCGGAACGCCGAGTTTTTCGGCTACTTTCACCACCTTGGCCGCTATCTTGTTGGCGCGGTCGCTCCGGCGAATGCTGTGCGCCACTACCCTACCCTCTTCGCCGCGCAGATATTTCCCGGTCAATGCCCCGCCCGCCATCGCTCCCCAAGGCGTTACGGCCATGCCGAATGCTTTTGCCATCGGCAAAAGGTCGCGCTCCGGTGTGCGCTGCAAAAGCGAATACTCGATTTGGAGACCAGCAAAGGCCGTCCAGCCGCGCAATTCGGCCATCGTGTTGGCTTGGCTCACCACCCAAGCGGGCGTGTCGGACACCCCGATGTACAGCACTTTTCCACTACGGATGAGATCGTCCAGCCCGCGCAGCACCTCGTCGGTAGGTGTGAGGTGGTCCCAAGCGTGCACCCAAAAAAGGTCAATAAAATCCGTGTCAAGTCGGCGGAGGCTTTCCTCCACAGAGCGCATCATGTTTTTCCGGTGGCTGCCCGCGAAGTTTGGGTCGCCCGTTTGGTCGCGCAAAGTGTATTTGGTCGCCACCACGAAATGGTGGCGCTCGCTCTTGACAAATTCGCCGAGCCAGCGCTCGCTCGTGCCTTCGGTATAGCGGTTGGCAGTGTCCACAAAGTTGCCGCCATGCTCGGCGTAGGTGTCAAATATCTTTTGGCTTTCGGCCTTGTCAGCCCCCCAGCCCCATTCGGTGCCAAATGTCATGGTGCCGAGGCAAAGTTCAGAAACGCGGAGGCCGGAGCGACCCAGAAGTCGGTATTTCATACGTTGGTGATTGCTGATTTCTAATTGCTGATTGGTGATTGCTGATTCCGGATTCCCCCCTCCGAATTCCGAATTCAAAACCCGCGCTGCCGAACATAGGCTTGAAACCGCTCGGCATTCACTTTGTGCGCCGCAAAACTCTCGGCAAAAGCGTGTGTGCCAGAATCGTCGGGCTTGGCGCAGAAGTAGAGGTACTTGTGCTTTTCGGGGTTGAGCACCGCGTCGAGGCTGGGGATGGAAGCCATGCTGATAGGGCCAGGCGGCAAGCCCTTGTACATATAGGTGTTGTATGGAGAATCAAAAGTGGTGTGGTATTCCGTGACGCGGCGGGTGGCAAAATCCCGGGTAGCAAATACGCTGGTTGGGTCGGCTTGAAGTTTCATCCCGATGCGGAGGCGGTTCAGGTACACTCCTGCGATGGTGGCTTTTTCGCTGTTGGCGTTGGTTTCGCGCTCCACGATGGTGGCAAGTATGTAGGCTTCTTTTTCCGTCAAACCTTGTGCCCGGGCTTTTTCGCGGCGGTTGTTTTTGTCCCAAAACACCGCGTGTTCTTTGAGCATTTTGTTTACAAAACCCTTCGCTTCGGTGTTCCAATACATTTCGTACGTGTTTGGGATAAACGCCGTTAGGAGCGTTTCTTCGGCGTAGCCTATTTCCCGAAGGAAGGCTCTGTCGCGGAACGTGTTGAGCAGCGAAAGAGAGTCGGCCTCAACGAAGCGGGCGACTTTCCCGGCCACTTCTTCGGGCAAGCGCTCGTTTGTGAGCACCACTTTCACGGGTGCTTGCTCACCTGTGCGGAGGTGCTGGATGAGTTGGCGGTTGGTCCAGCCCGGCTCTATCTTGAAGCGGCCCGCGCGCATTTTGTCTTTGCGGTACTTCATTTGTTCGGCGAGCCAACGGAAATTCACCTCGTCTCTGACGAAGCCGCCTTTTTTCAAAACCCGCACCACCTCGTCAAAAGACGAACCTGTGGGGATGCAAACGTAGGGGTCGGCAAGTTGGGCAGGTACGGCGGGAAACCAAAAACCTTTGATAGGCTCCCAAGCGAAATAGGCGCCGCCGAGCAGCGCCACCATCAATAGAAGCAAGATGCCCCGGCGGGCAGAAGACTTTTTAGCGTTCATGTTTTTGTGCCTGAATGGTTGGGCTTGAACGGGTGTAGGGGGAATGAGGATTGTCATGTGCGGGATTGGCAAATGAGGGGCAAATGTAGCGACAAAGTTCAGTGTAGTGAATGTGTCGAAAGTGTCACTTTTGGTTATTCGTCAAAATCCCATCCATCCACGCCTTTGATTCTGAAATCAAGACTTCGGGGTCGTCGCTGCGGATTTCTGGCCCGTAGCAAAGTTTCACCGCGATTTTCTTTTCCCCAAAACGCCGTTTGGCGTGGGTCAAAAACGAATCTTGGCCAACCCAAAAATCGCGCTCGTCGGCAAACAAAAGGGCTACCGGGACGACCGGGATCAAGCCTTGCGCCGCCAATTTGAACGCCCCTTTTTTGAAAGGCAAGGTGCCGCGCAAAGCGGAGGTGGTGCCTTCCGGGAAAATGATGATGGAAAAGCCAGCCTCTATTTTTTCCATCATTTGGCGCAGGGTGCCCGAACGGCTTCCCGCGCTTTCGCGCCGGAGGTAAAGGATGCCGGCCAGTTTTGCCCCTTTGCCGATGAGCGGCCAATTGGCCAATTCGGCCTTTGCCACAGGGTACGCATCCACGTCGCGGAGCATCAAGATGGGGTCGAGGTAAGAGCGGTGGTTGCTGACAATCAGGCAAGGGAAATGGGGGATGTCGCCCTCGGTTTCAACAGATAGCCCCACGCCAGAAAGGAGGTTTCGCGCCCAACGGCGGCGTACGCGCATGGAACGGCGCATATCCCGCCCCCACAAAAGATTGCGCAGCCAAATCTCGGCCACGATGAGGGTGGTGTACGCAGCAAAAAATAAAAAGCGAAAGACGAGGCGGATGGTTTTCACGCGGCGAAGGTCGGAATATTGGGAACAAAAAAAGGTGCCCGCGCATGGCAGGCACCTTTCAAAATCGGTTGCAGAGACTTGATTATTAAATTTCTATTGCGGGCTTGCCGCCGCCAGCCCTTCCCGAAGTTCTTCCACCGTGATGTCCAACTGAGAAGCATCATAGATGCATTCGCCATCAACAATGAGCAACACTTGGGGCGACTCGTGATGTACTTGGAACGTGTCGGCCACTTGCAGCGACACCGGGCGGAAATTGAGCACATCGAGATAGTATGCTTCCATTTTGCCCGCGCCAAAATCCCAATCGTCTTCGAGCCGGTACTTTGCTATGGAGCAAATTTCGCAACGGGTGCTGTGCTTGAAAATGAGGCAAGGAACTTCGTGCGAGCGGTTTTTGAGCTGCTCAATCCCTTCAAAAGAGTCGAGCAAAAGCCAGTGGAGCGCCATGTTGTTTTTTAAAGGTCAGCACCTGGGCAGCCATAGCCACGGTGACAAGATTCGAGGAGAAAGAGAGCGGCCACGAAGGCGAGTGCGAGGAATTTTTGCCAATTTTTCATGATGGAAAATGCTTGATTGCGGTGTGAATGACGATGGTTTTTGAAACTTTTGCGTAGAAACGGCAGGGGTTTTGGCTTATTGTTGCAAAGGTTGTGCCAGCCCGAAATTCGGCGGCAAAGTTAGACCAACCGGGGCGGTCCACAGAATCTTTGCCCCCAATGGCGTTAAAATTAACTTTACGGCAGGATAAAATTTTCCTCGCTGGCGAAATTTCAACTGGCGAAATGAATCCCGTCGCACCGCGCCCACCCCTTAAAAAAATCCCCCGCAGCGAGAGCAACGGGGGAATCGTCTTGTAGCCCCGACGGGAATCGAACCCATATCAAAAGTTCCGGAAACTTCCATTCTATCCGTTGAACTACGGAGCCATGTGGATTGCTGATTGCTGGATTGTGAATTGCTGATTGCTGAATTGCTGATTGCGAATTGGGTGGTTTGGAAATTCCGCATTCCGATTATCCCCTGCCTACCGGACAGGCAGGCGCAATCCGTATTTCCAGTTGCAAAGGTAGCCAAGGTCACCGTTTTTCAAAACCAAGATTCCAAAGTCTTGAAACTTGAAACTTGCCCACTTGAAACTTGCCCACTTGAAACTTGCCTACTTGAATCTCTCCCAACTTTTGTGGATGTCGAGGAGTTCTGCGTCAATCCAAGCCTGGGCCTCATCGAGCGTTGCCTGCGGGTCGTCATTCCAAATGGCCTCGCCGTAGCGCACCTGAACCCGCATCTCCCGCTCTCCAAAACGGTGGATAAAATGCGGCAAAAAAGTGTCGTTGCCAGTCCAGTGGTCGGCCGTAGAAGCATAGTCAATTGCCACCGGCACGATGGGGATGCCTTCTGTGGCGGCGAGCCTGAATCCGCCTGGTTTGAACGCCGAAGTCGTTGGCTCTGAATGCGTGGTGCCCTCTGGAAAAAGGATGACGGGGAGGCCTTCGCGCAGTTTTTCAGCGATGCCGTTCAGCGTACGCTTGCGGCTGTCGGCACTTTCGCGCTTCAAAAAAAGTACGCCCGACACCTTTGCGCCGTAACCTACCATGGGCCATTTTTCTACCTCGGCCTTCGATACTGGGTAGGCGTGCGCGTCGAGGAGCAGCACGGCGGGGTCGAGGTACGAGCGGTGGTTGCACATCAGGATGGAAGGAAAATCGGGCGGGGCGCCGCGCACTTGGATGCGCACCCCGATGGCTGGCAGCAGGTGCCGCAGCCACCTTTGGCGGATGCGCATGGAGCGGCGGATGTCGGTGCCAAAAATCAGGCTGGTCGCCACGATTTGGGCGATTCTGACAGAAGTGTAAAAAACGAAATACAGCAAGCGCAGGAATCCTCGGAGTTTTTTCATAAAGAAAATTTGCCTTCAAAAGCGGCGGCAAAAGTGGATTAATTTTGGGACTGGTTTTTGCCAAATCAAACTTCCCAACTTCCACGACGCGCTGCCCGTCTTTATTTCAATGCACACGACCGCTCCTTTTCAACACTTCCAAACTCGACAATCTCGCTCATGAAAAAAAATCTCGCACTCTTTCTCCCCCTACTTTTTTGCCTTCAAAACATTCCTGCCCAAACGGTTGAGCGCTCGCTCTCGGCGGGCTTTTCAACGATCACAGAATTGGTGAAACCTTACGGCTCGGATAAGTGGCTCATGGCCTGCCGTGGCGAACCAGAACCAGGCGCATATTTCCAAGACACGCTTTTCGTGGCAGTGATAGGCCACGACGGGCAAATCCATTTGCGCAAAAGCCTGACGGTGCCCTCGTCCGAAACCCACTATTGGCACGACGTGCTGGCCCTGCCCGACGGCGGCATTTTGGCTTCTTTTGAATCCACGCTCTGCGACGTGGGGGCGCATATCTTGACCATCCAACGGCTCGACGCGCAGGGCAACTTGATGTGGGAAAAATCGGGGGGCTTTGTTTTTGGAACCGCCCGCCCGCCCGAAAAATGGTTTCTCGCGCCCGATGGGAATTTGCTTGGCACGGGCTACAACGAAGTTTGGAAAGTGGCTCCGAGTACCGGAGACATACTTTGGAAGGCTGAACTGGAGGGGGTGAATGGGGGGAATATCAGCACGTACGAGTTTGCCCTCATTGCCGGAACGGAGGATTTTTTTGGGCTGGGAACTCCCGATTTCCAAATCTGGAAATTGTCAGGCGACCCGGGCTCGCCCGTTTATCTTTTGGAAAAATCTCTGGCATTGCCAGGCCATCGAACTCGGCTCACTCCAGGCCCCAACGGCAAGTTTTACTGCATTCAAAGTTTTCCAATCATTCAAATTGAATCCGTAAACCTTGATTTATCCCATCAATCATCGTTTGTCTCTGGGGCCACAGAGCTGCGAGGCATGACAGTAGGCGAGCAAGGGCTTTATCTTATGCTTTGGGATGGAGCCGTTACCCAAGTGCGAAAATATGATTTTCAAGGTTGGGTTTATTCCGAACTCCCTGAGCCGAATGCATTGCTTTTTGGAATGGGCATGTCTTACAACAATGGTCAACTGGCTTTATTTGGGGTTGATGCGGCAGGAGACTACAATTACATCCCTTGGACAAACGATCCTCCACAGAGTAACGCGGCATGGTTGCGTGCTTTCCCTGAAACTTCGCCTACGCCCATTGCCGACACTCCAAACGCCGCCGTCACCGGAATCGAGCAACTATACACGATAGACACCACCCGTTTCCCAGCCTTCCCATCCGGCTATGTCTACAATCTTTTCGGTGGCGGTTTTCGAGTAAAAATCCGCAATTTGGGCAATGCCCCGATAAGCCAAGTTTGTGTCAACACATCCTTTCAGCGCAATGAGTTTTTTGACATTTGCTACAATGTGTCCGCACGGCAGAAACATTTTTCCAACCTCAACCTCGCCCCCGGCGAGTCGGTCTGGCTTGACTTTGGCGACATCCAAGCCAACGGCCAAGCCGTGCTGCCTTCCCAAATCTGCTTCTGGACTTCCTCGCCCAACCAACAGCCCGATGCCATCCACGAGGACGACCGCAAGTGCCACCCTGCCTCCTATACCGTCGGCGTGAAAAACCCCGACTTCGCAGCGTTCACCCTCTCTCCCAACCCCGCCGACGGCTTCGCCGAAATTTCTTTTTCAGAAAATATGGAGGAGGAAAAATGGCAAATATTCGACCCTGCCGGACGGCTCTGTGCGGATGGCATTTGCCTTGGAAACGGTCAAACGATCCGCGTAGAAACGGCCCAGCTGCCAGCCGGCTTTTACCTGATCAGCATCCAAAACAGGACGGCTAAATTGGTGGTGCAGCATTGAAAAGTACCTTCGCCTCATGCGCCACCGATTCCTCCTCCCAACCGTCAGCCTCGCCTTCGCGGGGCTGACGGTTTTTCTGGGGTATTTTGCCCAACGCAGCGATTTTCAAACCTTCATTGTCGCGTATGCGGCCTTTTTCGGGCTGTATGTTTGGGTGGCCTTTTTTCAGCAGAAATATTTTTCGCTTACTCAAACGCGCTACCTCCTCTGGCTCGGCATCGGCCTCCGCGTCCTCCTGCTTTTCAGCACCCCAAACCTTTCAGATGATTATGCCCGATTCCTTTGGGACGGGCATTTGACGGCGGCGGGCATTCACCCGTTCGCTCATCCGCCCGCCTATTTTATTGAAAACCAAATCCTACCACCGGGCATCACGCCCGCGCTTTTTGCCAAACTGAACTCGCCCGAATACTTCACGGTGTACCCGCCTGTGTGCCAGGCCGTGTTCGCGCTGGCCGCTTGGCTTTTCCCCACGAGCGAACTGGGCGGGGTGTTTGTGATGAAATTGTTTTTGCTGGCTTGCGAAGTGGGGACGATTTGGTTGTTGTCGTGTCATTCTGAGCGCAGCGAAGAATCTGTGGGAGAATGCACGACGAGAGGGCATCCTCAGATTCATCGCTGCGCTCTGAATGACACGCCCCATTTTTGTAGGGCGACAGCCTACGCCCTCAACCCCCTCCTCATCCTCGAAATCTGCGGAAACTGCCATTTCGAGGGCGCCATGATATTTTTTCTCTTGGCCGGCATGGCCGCACTCCAACGCGGGCGCGTGGCAAAAGGCGCAATCTGGTGGGCACTTGCCACGGCGAGCAAAATGCTGCCCCTCCTGTTCCTGCCCATCGTGTGGCGTTGGCTTGGCTGGCGCAGGGGTTTGTTTTTCAATACAATTTTTGCCGTAGTATGCCTTGTTCTGTTCGCGCCCGTGTTGGCAGTGCTGCCCAATATTTTGGAAAGCCTCGACCTGTATTTCCGGCAATTCCAATTCAACGCCAGCATTTATTACCTCGTTCGGGAAGTCGGCTTTTCTGAAATCGGCTGGGACATCGGCGAGTTTTCTGGCCCTGCTTTGGGTGGGCTGACGGTACTGGGGGTGCTGGTGATTGCAGCCCTCACTACAACTTTCCGAAAGTTTCAAACTTTCGGAAAGTTAAACCTTGAAACCGCGCTGCTCTTCGCCCTCCTGCTTTACCTCTCGCTTTCCGCCACCGTGCAGCCGTGGTACGCCACTGTTCCGCTCGCCCTTTCGTTGCTCACGCGCTGGCGGTTTGCCATAGTTTGGTCGGGCGTGGTGGTGCTTTCGTACAGCCATTACGCCGGCGGCGGTTTGCAGGAAAATTATTGGCTGATTGGCTTGGAGTACGCGGTGCTGTGGACGTTTTTTCTTTGGGAATGCTGGCGGGTTTTTGTCCAAAAACCTGCCCAAAGTTCTTCCTGAACATTTCTACCTTCGCCGCGTTTTTCGAGCCCATTTTTCCAACATCAGGAACGGGTTCATTGTACATCAGCCTGCCCCGACTTCCTACCCGCCCTGCCCGCCGAGTTTTGGCAGGCAGGGGCGGGTAGGAAGTCGGGGCGGAGTTCATCGTTCATCGTTCATAATTCATAGTTAAAATGAGTTTGTTCCCACACCCCGACCGCTTCGAGCGTCGGCATATCGGCCCCAGCGAAACCGAAACCCAAGAAATGCTCAAAGTCCTCAAAGTTAGTTCTCTGGACGAACTCATCGAGCAAACCGTGCCTGCCTCCATCCGCCTGAAAAAGCCGCTCAATCTCCCCCCGGCACAGTCTGAATTCGAGTACACGCAAGACCTGAAAAAGGCCGCTGCGCAAAACCGCGTGATGCGCAACTACATCGGCATGGGTTACGCGGGTACCATCATCCCGCCCGTCATCTTGCGCAATGTGTTCAGCAACCCCGGCTGGTACACCCAGTACACCCCCTACCAAGCCGAAATCGCGCAAGGCCGACTCGAAAGCCTGCTCAATTTCCAGACCATGGTGTGCGACCTCACGGGCTTGCCCATCGCCAACGCCAGCCTCTTGGACGAAGGCACCGCTGCCGCCGAGGCGATGAATATGTTTTACAACGAAAAGAACAAGCGGGCAAAAGAGGGCGAAGAAGCCAAGGAGTTTTTCGTCTCCGACACCGTGCTGCCGCAAACGATTGACATCCTGAAAACCCGCGCCCTCCCGCACGGCATTGAGTTGAAAATCGGCAACTGGAAGTCGTTCGAATTTTCCGAAAAAACCTTTGGCGTGATGCTCCAATACCCTGACAGCCAAGGGAACGTGCTGGACTACCGCGCTTTTGTGGAAAAGACAAAAGCATCGGGAGCATTCGTCTGCGTTGGAGCCGACCTTCTCTCGCTCGCCCTGCTGACTCCGCCCGGCGAATGGGGGGCAGATGTGGCGGTGGGAAATACCCAACGATTCGGCGTTCCGCTTGGCTACGGCGGCCCACACGCTGCTTTCTTTGCTTGCTCGGAAGATTTCAAACGCCAAATCCCGGGGCGCATCATCGGCGTTTCGGTGGACAAGCACGGCAACCGCGCCCTGCGCATGGCGCTCCAAACTCGTGAGCAGCACATCCGCCGCGAAAAAGCGACTTCCAATATTTGCACCGCCCAAGCCCTGCTCGCCAACATGGCCGCCATGTACGCCGTGTATCATGGGCCAGATGGAATCCGAGGCATTGCCCAACGCGCCCACGACATGGCTGCCGCGCTTTCGAGCGCACTCAGCGGAGCAGGTTTCAAACAAACCAACGCCCACTTTTTTGACACGCTCCGCGTGGAATTTTCCGAAAGCAAACTTGCCGACATCAGAACCAAAGCCGAAGCGGCGGGCATCAATTTTTACTACGAAAAAAACGCCCTCCAAATCGCCCTCGACGAAACCGTGACGGAAGATGACCTGCATGGCATCGCCGAAATTTTCGGGATTGACAAAAAACTCATCGTTCATCGTTCATCATTCATCGTTCCAAAAGGGCTTGCGCGGGAAAGCCAGTTTTTGACTCACCCCGTCTTCAACTCCTACCACACGGAGAGCGACATGATGCGCTACGTCAAGCGGCTCGAAAACCGCGATCTCTCGCTGGTGCATTCCATGATTTCGCTCGGCTCTTGCACCATGAAACTCAACGCTGCCGCCCAGATGATCCCCGTCACTTGGGACAACTGGTCGAATATGCACCCGTTCATGCCCGCCGACCAAACCAAAGGCTACGCTTACATTATCAGCGAATTAGAAAAGTATTTGTGCGAAATAACGGGCTTCTCCGCCTGTTCCTTGCAGCCCAACAGCGGGGCGCAAGGCGAGTACGCTGGGCTGATGGCAATCCGCGCCTACCACCAAGCAACGGGCGGGGCGCACCGAAATGTTGCACTTATCCCCTCGTCTGCCCATGGCACCAATCCTGCTTCTGCGGCTATGGTTGCTATGGAAATAGTGGTGGTGGCCTGCGACGAGCGCGGCAATATTGACATGGCCGACCTCCGCGCCAAAGCCGAGCAGCACGCAGCCAATCTTTCCTGCCTGATGGTGACGTACCCATCTACCCACGGTGTGTTTGAAACCAGCATCAATGAAGCCTGCGACATTATTCACAAGCATGGTGGCAAGGTCTATATGGACGGTGCAAACATGAATGCTCAGGTGGGTCTCACCAGCCCTGCCACTATTGGCGCCGATGTTTGCCACTTGAATTTGCACAAGACCTTCGCCATCCCGCACGGCGGCGGCGGTCCCGGCATGGGGCCGATTTGTTGCAACGAAAGCCTCGCGCCGTATTTGCCCAAACACGTTTTTGCGGAAATAGGCGGGGCTCAAGGCACAACGGCGATTTCCGCCGCGCCTTGGGGAAGCGCGAGCATCTTGCTCATTTCCTACGGCTACATCCGAATGTTGGGCGCAGAGGGCGTGACGAACGCCACGAAATACGCCATCCTCAACGCGAACTATATCAAAGCCCGATTGCAGGGGGCTTACGAAATCTTGTACACGGGGGAAAACGGTCGCTGCGCCCACGAGATGATCGTGGATATGCGGCCTTTCAAAGCCCTCGCTGGCGCGGAGGACATTGCCAAACGGCTCATGGACTATGGTTTCCACGCGCCCACGCTGTCGTTCCCGGTGGCTGGCACTATCATGATCGAGCCGACGGAGAGCGAGAGCAAGGCGGAACTTGACCGCTTCTGCGACGCGCTGCTGGCTATCCGTGAGGAATTGGATGCGATTGCGCGGGGCGATTTTGACCACGACGACAACCCGCTCCACAACGCGCCGCACACTTGCGAGGAGGCTACGGGCGATGAATGGAATCATAAGTATTCCCGCCAAAAAGCAGTGTATCCTTTGCCTTACCTCCACCACGGCTTCAAATTTTGGCCGACGGTGGGCCGCATTGACGGTGCCTTCGGCGATAGGAACCTGGTGTGTACTTGCCCGCCGATGGAGGCGTACGCGTAAATTTGGGCTCAGAAAATCTTACAATTTTCGAACTCATTCTAAAAGTCATGCCATGCATTTATCAGAAAAAATTCAGACAGAACTTGACTACTTTCGGCGGCTCAACGAACACTTCGAAATTCAATGTGGCTCAAAAAGCATTCGGGTGAAGGATGCCGAATACAAGTTGCTGTACATGGCGATGAGCGCCTCGTTGGCGATGGATATCAGCGAGGACGGTTTTTTTGAAGATTTTGTGGTCACCGACAAGGCCATGAGCGGCCGCGACGAACTGCTGATAGATGCCTACGCGCTTATTGACGCGGACTCCTCTTCCGAAAAGCACCTCCACGTTTTTCAGTTCAAAATCCACGACAAACCCAACCACGCAGCTTCTCCGCGCGAGTTGATGGACTTTGCCACGCTGATCAACAACGTGTTCGTCCACCCTGAGCTTCGGGCAGATACTGACCTCAACAACGAGGTTTTGCAGGAGATGGACGCTAAGATGAAAAGGCACCTTGAGCAGCGGCGGGGCAACAAGGTGTTTGTACACTGCCATTTCATCAACAATGCGCAAGGGGTGAATCGCTCCAATGAGCAGCACATCCAAGACTTGCTGGGGCGATTCGAGTACGACAAACAGCACAGGCGATTCAATATTCAAGTGTATGGCCTGAAGGAAATAGAGGAATTGGCGACCGAAGGCAAGATCGCAGTGGACAAGGAGACCATCAGTTTCGCGCTGGACAGTCCATATCCTTATCGCTTTGAAGACAACAGCCGACAGGCTGCGCTGGGGCTGCCAAACAGGGTGTTCTTGGGCGTGTGCAATGTCAACGAACTGATCCGCTTGCAGAACAAGTACCACCACAATCAGCTTTACTCGGAGAATATCCGCCTGTACCTCGGCGACCGGGCTGCGGTGAACAAGGACATCATCAAAACCATCACGAGCAGGGAAAGCATCTGGTTCCCGTACATGAACAACGGCATCAGCATCATCTGCGACGATTTGACCGTTGGAACGCCCAACACGACCAAACAAACCATCAGCCTTGACCTGAAGAACCTCCAGATCATCAACGGCTGCCAAACAGTGAATGCGCTATACAGCGCAAAATACGACGATGCTACCCGCGACAATTTCAAGCCCAACAACATCGTGGTGCGGATTTACCAGATAGACCCTGCTCAGCGCGATTTCAAACAGAGCATCATCAAGGCCACGAACAACCAAAATGCTGTAAAAACGTACTCGCTGCTTTCCAATGACCCTATCCAGATCGAAATCCAAGCGGTGCTTCGCCGCCTGAACTTTCTTTATGACCGCAAAGGGGAGGCAAGGCAGGAAAAAAGCAATCGGGTAGTGAGTATGCCCAACGCAGCTTTGGCTTACCGTGCAGTATTCGGTCACGAAGCCCAATCTCTTCGCTCGCGCATTGGGCAAAGCAGGGTTTTCCAAAAGACTGAGTATGAAAAAATCTTTCCCGAAGAAACACTTGAAGATCAGGAAAAGATGAACTCCTTGAGTGTGCGATTGCTTACTGCCGCTTTGATTCTTGACTCGGTTCGTGAACTGATCCCCAAACACACTGCCGTCTATCCCATCATTAAAAAGTGCGCGTACTATCTGGCAGGCCTAGTGTATGCCCAAAACCAGCCTGTGTTCGATGGGCTGATGGCTAAAATGTGCCAGATGCTCGAAGAGGGCAACCCGCACAAAATCAAAGCGGCAGACCTGCCGAGCAAAGTCGTTGAAGCGGCACAAGCAAACTTTGGAAACAGCCTCGGCGCATTTTCTGACTTTTACAAACAAAGCACCTTAGACAAAACAGACTTGGACAATCTGTTGAAAAGCAAGCCTTTTGGAGAGGCCTACCAAGAATTTATTCGTAGCATTTCTCCTAATGCGGGATGAACAAGACTTTCCTCACCGCAGCATGGCGCAAACTCCTGATGGCAAACTACATCGTGCCGCCGGAGTTGCTGAAGCCTTACGTTCCGTGGGGTACAGAGTTGGATTTGTGGCAGGGCAGATGCTATGTCAGCCTGGTGGGGTTTATGTTTTTGAGGGCCAAAATGCTGGGCATCCCCGTTCCTTTCCACCGCGATTTTGAGGAAGTGAACCTGCGGTTTTATGTTCGCCGCAAGGCGGGCAATGAACGGCGGCGCGGGGTGGCTTTTGTCAAAGAAATCGTTCCGAAACCGGCCATAGCCTTGGTTGCCAATGCGGTTTACCGAGAGAACTATGTGACGCAGCGAATGCGACACTCGTGGGAATTGGGTGCTGAACAGCAGAAGGTTTCTTACGAATGGAAGCCGTTTTTCGGCGGCGAATGGTGCAAGTTGGCGGCAGTGACGGAGCCTATTGCCCAGCCCACTGCCGAGGGCAGCGAGGAGGAATTTATCACCGAACATTACTGGGGCTATTCCCGCGCGGACGAACGCAGCACGAACGAATACCGAGTGGAACACCCGCGCTGGGAGGTGTACAAAGTGCTTTCACACAAAATCCGGGGCGATTTCCGGCGGATGTACGGTGCGGCCTTTGGCGAAATTCTGGCCGCCCCGCCCGCTTCGGTGCTTTTGGCTGAAGGCTCGGAAGTGGTGGTGCTGGGGAAGTCGAAGCTTTGAGTTTTTCAAGAAAGCCCTACTTTGCCCCGCTAAACGGCAAAACCTAAACCTTCCCTCTATGGCTTTCCTTGACAATCTTTTCCGCAAAAAATCTGTAGGCGACGCTATCTCCACAGCGCAGAACGAAGAAATCCACGGCGCTGCCGGCTTGGACAAAAACTTGGGGGTTCGAGACCTCACTGCGCTTGGCATCGCGGCCATCATCGGCGCGGGCATTTTCAGCACCATCGGTTCGGCGAGTTACAACGGGGGCCCAGCGGTGGTTTTCCTTTTCATTTTCACGGCTTTGGCTTGCGGCTTTGCGGCATTCGCTTATGCGGAGTTCGCCTCCATGTTGCCCGTTTCGGGCAGCGCCTACACCTATTCGTACGTGGCCTTTGGCGAACTGATGGCATGGATAATTGGCTGGGCGTTGGTAATGGAATATGCGGTGGGCAACATCACGGTGGCGGTTTCGTGGTCGGGATATTTCACGGGCTTATACGACAGCGTCCTGCCAAATCTCCAAGATTCACGGTGGGTTGGCGGGTTCTTCCAGTTGTTCCCAGCGCAAATACCTGCTTGGGCCACGGTGGATTATGTGTCGGCACACGCTGGTTTTGAGGAGGCTTCGGCACTGCTCAATAACGGCAAAACCGTCGCTGATTTTTCCCAAGCCCAAAGCGAAGCCTACAATGCTTGGCAATCTGCCCCTCGGCTTGGAGGGTTCAGGACGATACTCGACATCCCGGCCATCGTGATGTCCATCTTGATTACTGCGCTGGTGTACATCGGCATAAAAGAATCGAAAACGGTAGGCAACTGGATGGTGGTGTTGAAGTTGATTGTGGTGCTGTTGGTCATCATCGTGGGCGCAGGCTATGTGAACGTGGACAACTGGCATCCTTTTGTGCCGAACGGTTTTGGGGGCGTGATGGCGGGCGTGTCATCGGTTTTCTTTGCCTACATCGGCTTTGACGCGCTTTCGACCACGGCGGAAGAGTGCAAGAACCCGCAGCGCGATTTGCCTCGCGCAATGCTTTATTCCATCATTATTTGCACGGTGCTTTACATCATCATTGCGCTGGTGCTGACGGGCATGGTGGACTACAAGGAGTTGGATGTGAACGACCCGCTGGCGTATGTCTTTCAAAAACTTGACCTCAAATGGTTTTCCGGCATCATCGCCGTGAGCGCGGTGGTGGCTATGGCGGGGGTGTTCTTGGTTTTCCAATTGGGCCAACCGCGCATCTGGATGACCATGAGCCGCGACGGTCTTTTGCCCAAACGTTTTTCGTACATCCACCCAAAATTCCGCACGCCCACATTTGCCACCATCGTCACGGGCTTTTTCGTGGTGGTGCCGATGCTCTTTATTCCCAGCGACACGGTGCTTGATTTGTGCAGCATGGGTACGTTGTTCGCCTTTGTGCTGGTGTGCGGCGGGGTGTTGAAATTGCAGGTGCAGCCCAATGTTCCGCGCGGCAAATTCCGTACGCCCTACATGAACGCGAAGTGGGTTTTCCCCGCGCTGTTGGCGACAATCCTAATATTGCTGTTGGCCTATTTTCCAAATGTGACTTCGGCATGGGTCACCAACGAACGCGAACAACAAGGTGCGGAAGACCTTGTTGCTCGGTTGCAGGATGCCGAAAAAGTTGCCATCATATCAGGAATCACGCAGAGCGATGAAGCAAAATTCATCAAAGCCGAGCGCGACTTGACCAAGTACCTGAAAGATTTGAACCCAGAAAAATATTATCTGACGGTAAAGGCCATGCCGTTGCCAGAGGAGACAAAACTTAAGCCTGAAATTGGTTGGGGCTTGTTCCAGCACAAAATCCCGATGTGGCTTTTCGTGCTCACCTGCCTTACGATGGCCTGGCTGGCGTTCCGCCACAACCTTTCGCTCATCCCCATCCTTGGCCTCGTGTCGTGCCTTTACATGATGGCGCAGATACCCGCCAAGAGCTGGTTAGGGTTTTTCATCTGGCTGGTGGCGGGGCTGGTGATTTATTTTGGGTATGGGTATCGGAACAGCAAGTTGGCTAAGAAGCAAGCGTGAATATTCATTTCACACGACGACACAACGGCACGACGATTTTAATGCCCGTGATGCCGTTGTGTCGTCGTGTCGTTGTCTGAAACCTATGTCTCAATATTCATTTCACACGACGACACGACGGCACGACGATTACATGATTAGCGTAGTGCCGTCGTGTCGTCGTGTGAAAAAACCATGAAGTATGCGCCCCCTTTTTCAACTCCTCTTTTTCACGCTCCTCCTTCCTTCCTGCGCGGTTTTCAAAAGCCGGGACACACGCTCTGCTTTGAAAATCAAGCGCGAGGTAGCGCGTTCCCCCATTTTTTCAAAAGCCTTCACGGGCTTTACCCTGCTTGACCCAGCCACGGGGAAAACACTCGCGGATTTTAACGGAGAACATTATTTCACCCCCGGCTCGAACGCTAAAATCCTGACGCTGGCGACGTGCTTGGCGGTACTGGGGGATTCGGTGCCGGGATTGCTGCACACAAACTACACGGAAGGCGGCGAAACATTCAATTACCTCAGGCCAACCGGCGACCCTACTTTTTTGCACCCACTCTTTAAGCATTGGCAACCGGTTTTTCGATTTTTGGAAAACTGCTACGGCCCGACGACCATTGATTTGGATAATTTTCAGGACACTCGTTTTGGGCCAGGCTGGGCTTGGGACGATTACAATGAGGGCTACTCGGCAGAACGCTCCGCCATGCCGATTTTTGGAAACCTGATGACTGTCAAAAAAACAAACGGAATTTGGCATCATTTCCCTTTTGACAATGGCGACAAATGGGGCTGGAATCTTATCAGAGAAGGTACGATTAAGGATTTGCCCAGCACAGGCATTCCGCTCCGCGAGGAAGAAAGCAACATCGTATACATTCCCCCAAATGAGACGCTGCCAGAGGGTTTTACCCAAGACATTCCTTTCAGAACCTCTGCATTCGGGTTGCGCGACATGCTCAGGGACACGACGCAGAAATCGAACATTTCCACGTCCAGTACATTCACAAAAGAGGAAGAGAACGAAGAAAAGAAATGGATACCTGAAAGATTGAACTGGCGCACCCTCTACTCCGCCCCCCTCGACACCGTGCTCCGCCGCATGATGCACCAAAGCGACAACTTCATCGCAGAGCAAATGCTGCTGGTGTGCGCGGGCGAGAAATTCGACCTGCTCCAGCAAGACACCATGATACAATGGATGCTCGACAGCACACTCTCCACGCTGCCACAAAAGCCCCGCTGGGTGGACGGCTCCGGCCTCTCGCGCTACAACCTGATGACCCCGCAGAGCATCGCCCAAGTGCTGTTGAAACTCTGGCGCGAGCAACCGAGAGCGCAGCTTCTTTCCCTTTTCCCCGCCGGGGGCCTGAGCGGCAACATCCAAAATTGGTACGCGGGGAAAGACGGCAAGCCCTATGTTTTTGCCAAGACAGGGAGCCTGGGCGGGGTGCAATGCTTGAGCGGCTATGTGCTGTGTAGGAGCGGGAAGGTTCTGGCTTTCAGTTTTATGCACAACAACTTTGTAGGGAGCAGCCGCGCTTGGAAAGTGGAGATGCAGCGCATTCTGGAAATGCTGCGCGACAGTTTTTGAACAAAAAATTACAATCAAAATGAATCTCCGGGAACACTCAACGGCGGTTCGCCTTACTTTTGCAGTACCCAAAGTAAAATTTCAAACTTTATGTCCTGGATTGAAAGCATAGAAATGTACTTCTGCTCGGAAGAGGGCAAAGAAGGCATCATCTTTAAGAACGCCCGGAGCATCTCTGACGCAGCCTTGGTAACGGTGGAACGAGCCGACTTGCCCGTAGTGGCCATAGAAGGCGAAACGCTGGTAAAACTGACACACGGAGGAAAGCACCGCCGCGAAATAGGCAAATTGCGCCGCCGACCGCGCCTGCTCAGCGGCCAGAAACTCGAAATGCCCTGATGCCCCCCAAACGTCTCCGAATCTTCGCCGGGCCAAATGGGTCGGGCAAATCCACGCTCGTCAAGCACGTCACCGAGCAATTCCACCTCAACTATGGTTTTTTTGTAAACGCCGACGAAATCGAACGCGCCATTCGAGCGCAGGGTTTTTTCGATTGCAGCCCTTGCGGCATCCAGTTGCAAGCACCCGACTTGCAAAGTTTTTTGCAAAACTCGGCTTTCATCCGCAGCCGCACTTTCCCCGAATGGCGCGCAGAACACAACAAACTTTTCTTGACGGGAGAAGATTTCAACTCCTACCATGCCGCGCTCTTCGCGGGATTTCTGCGCGAACAAATGTTGGAGGCCGGGTTTACTTTTTCCACAGAAACCGTCATGTCGGCCCCACAAAAACTGGACATGATGCGCCACGCCAAGGAATTGGGTTTCCGGGTCTACCTATACTATGTCGCCACCGAAACCCCGCTCATCAACCAAGTGAGGGTGCAAAACCGTGTCAAGTTGGGCGGCCACGATGTGCCGGTGGACAAAATCCACAACCGCTACTTCCGCTCGCTCGAACTCTTGTACGATGCCATCAAAATCAGCGACCGCGCCTACCTTTTTGACAACACGGAAGAATTGACCTGGGTGGCAGAAATAGCCAACGGGCATGAACTCATATTGTACACGGAAGAAGTGCCGGGGTGGTTTGTAGAGTACATCGAACAAAAAATATTGGACCGCAGGGCGGCTTGAATTCGGAACACACCCGTTCCTTGACAAAGAAATTGCCGCAACTTGCCGCACGAAACCAACATCCATCGCAAAAAAATGAACGCACTAAAACGCCTCGCCGGTCTTGTCTGGATTGCTTTGGCCGCGTACGCGGTATATCTCATGGTACACCAAGCGGGCGTAGAGTTTGGGAAAAACCCGGCACTCGACACCCGTATCTTTTGGTACACCATCATCCCTATCTTCACACCCATCATGCTCGGGCTTGCGCTTTTTGGCTACTATTGCCTCAAAGGCGAGTACGACGTTCTTTCACGAAAGTCAATTTAAAAAACATGAAAGTCAATATCCTACTCACCATCCTCGTCGTAGCCGCCAGCATTTTGACATGCAAAAACCTCCAAAAAACAAAGGCCGCAGAAACAGTAGCCCCTGAGCCGCCCAAAGAGGAAAAGCAATACAACTTCAAGGCATCGCACGTCACCGAAGGCGAACGGCCCGACACCGCGTCCGGCACCCTTCAAGTGCGCCAAGCCCCCCGCATGGTGTCAGTGCCGATAGATGCCTTCCCTCCGCCCACCGCCAGCAAAAAAGCATTCCTCAGCACCGGCTGGTGGCATTTCAACATGGCCTACCAGCCCAGTGACACCACCGTACACCACCAGTATCAGCACAAATGGCTGCGCTTCCGCGAAGACCAAACCTTCGACGTGCTCATAAAAGGCAAAACAGTGGACACCGGTCGGTGGAACTGGGACGGCGCCAAAAACGAAATCCTCCTTTCTTGCAAAGACCCCTACATCAACAACTCTTGGGGAGTGCAAGAAAAAGGCTTCGTCATGATTTGGAAAGGCAACACCTCCCTCAATGTGACGGGGATTCAAGTACGCATGGTGGGGCAACGCGCCGAGCCGAATTGGCAGCGATAATGGTGCTCAATAACCACTCTTGACCCCTACCCTATCTCCTGCTATGGCTATCACCAATTTCCCACAAGTCATCGCTCGGCTCGAGCAAATCATTGCATGGGCCAAACTGAACGAGTCGCCCTTGGGCTATTTCGCTGCGCTGTACTACAAAATGACCTTGGCGGTGCGCGACGCGGTGGCACGGGGCGAGTTCGAGGACGGCCCGCGCATGGAGCAGATGGACGTGCTGTTCGCTTGCCGATATTTCGACGCTTTTGATGCTTGGCAGGCGGGAGAAAAACCCACCGAATCGTGGCAAGTCGCCTTTGAAGCGACCAAAGATGAGCAAGTTGCCGTGATGCAGCACCTGATGCTGGGCATGAACGCGCACATCAACCTCGACCTCGGCATCTCTGCCGCCTCGGTACGTCCGCGCGAATCCATCTCCGATATCCGCAACGATTTCATGCGCATCAACCAAATAATCGAATCGCTGACCAACCAAACACAAGACCGCTTGGCGAATATCTGGCTGCCGTTTGGCTGGCTCGATTGGCTGTTTCGCACAGAAGATGAAGGATGGATTGGGTTCAGCATCGGTGTTGCTCGAGGTGCTTCTTGGAAGGCGGCACAGGTGTTGGCCTTTGCACCAGACAAGGCTGTCGAACAAACGATGATTGCCGAATTGGACAAGCAAGTGGCATTTTTTGCAAAGAAAGTGCAGTCGTCCGGTGTCTGGCTTCAGTGCTTGCTGCGGCTGATGCGACGTTGGGAGCAAGGCTCGGTGCGGGAAAAGATTGAGGTGTTGGAGAGGATTTAGAGCCTATCCGAAAACCTCTCACCAGCTGACGGAGCTACGTTTGCTAAAACCTCAGAGGTTTAGTAAACGTAGCGTCGGGTCGGTTTTCAAGTCAACTTTCGCAAGTCAAACTCAAATCCCGGGCACACATCTTCTCCGGAAAGTGTGCGGTCAAAACCAGAGAGTTCTTCCACAGGTTGGCCGGGGTGGTAGGTGTAGGCCTTCTTCATTTTCGGGTCAATAAGCCACGCCAAGCGCACACCGTTGGCGAGCCATGTATCCGTCATTTTCTTTTTCAATTTGCCGATACGGTCGCTCGAAGAGCGAACTTCCATTACAAAATCGGGCACGAGGGGGGCAAATTTTTTGCGTTGGGAGGGTGTAATGGCGGCTATTTTTTCATCCGAGACCCAAGCGCCGTCGGCAGAGCGGATGGAGCCGTCAGGAAGTTTGAAGCCAGTGGTGGGGCTGAAGGTGCGGCCTTTTTGATATTGAAGCCACCAATTGTAAAGGAGGCCGTGAGCATCGCTTTCGGCGATTCCGCCGTCGTAGTCAACAGGAGGCATAATGATGAGTTTTCCGTTTTTGTCCATTTCGACACGGAGCTCGGAGTTTTCAGCGCAAAACTCCATGAGTTCAGCGTCTGTAAAGCGGCGATTTGGCTTGAATTCTGTCTCGGCGCCAATGAACCAACGGTGTTGGATTCGGATAGATTGATGCGTATGTATGCTGCCCATACCGGGAAATTTTTGAACAAAAATAGGCAAAATTTTTTGACCCTGAACCCAGCAACCCGAAACCTCCCAACCCCTACTTACCCCAACTCCCATCCCCACAATATCTCCGCCACGCGCTGAGTGCCAGCCGACAAATAGCGCCGGTATGTGCTGAACGACATATTCAGGAAGTCGGCGGTTTTTTCTTGGCTGCCCACAGGGTTCAAGAATGAGCGGTACAGCACCCGGTGGTACTTTCCGTCAATGGGCGACTCTTCGATTTCTTTGACGGCGGCAAGGATTTTTTCTTTCAAAAACGCCACCCTTTCGGCATCGGAAGCATCTGAGCCAGCCACCGACACCACAAATTTGGCCCGCACCAAGGGGTTTTGAATCAATTGGTTGTTGTTGTGGAAATGCCGCAACGCTTCGGCCACCCGCTCGCCGAATTCCGAATCGCTCAGCACCACCACCTGCAATTTCTGCGATTCCGCCTCCAAATCCATGATATTGCCCGTTTCGCGCTTGCCCAGCAGGTCGAGCCAAGACAAGGGCGGGCGCACCCGCCAATCGTGCATGTAAAAACCGAACGGAGTTCCGTTCGCGCTGAAATCCAACTCCGACACCGCAAGAAGGTCGGCGTAGAGCATCACCGGTTTCCAAAATTCGGGCATCACCACTTCGAGGAAACTTACTGCCAATCCCGGCGTGAAGTAGTATTGAACGATGGAAAGAAAAACGCTGCTTTGCAAAGCCGACACCTGCTGGTGCGTGTCTTTGGCCATCCACATTCGGAAGATGGCCGTTTGTTCGCCTTGGCGCAGGTGGAGGTTTTTCGCTTGATAGTCAATCACCTTTTGCACCACCGAGTCGGCCAACTCCTTTTCACCCGCCAGTTCGTGGCCGTTTATTTTTAGCACAAAAGCATTGGCCTCCTTGCGCCCGTCGCGCCAGACCCAGATTTGCGCAGCAGGGTGTTTTGCCCAAAAATCAAAAGCCGCAAGGCTTTCCTCCCCTTCCAAATGCAGCACCATGTCGCGCAAGACAGGCAAATCGCCGGGGGCCATCCCGTCCACCCAAAAACTCCCCGTCTCTTGCCATTCAAAAAAAGGCTTGATAGCCGGGACGGTGCGGTGCAGGAAAATGAGGTCGAACAGCACCTTGCGCTGCGCTTCGCCGCTCGCTTCTTTCAATTTTCGGTGATAATAATGGCGGCTTCGGGCATGGAGTTCGGCGTTCCAGTCGGGGTGCCTCCATTTCAAATCAGCACAAAGTGCCTCGCGGGCAATGTCGTGCGGGTAAATGCCCTCGCGCCCAATGCTGACAAACGAGAGGCCGCACATCCAACTAAAAAGTTCGCTCGCGTCTTCCAGGCCCATCACCTCCGCCAAAAGCGATTCGGTGAGCAAATTGACAATGCTGCACAGCTCCAACGATGCCCGGTGCATCGGGCTTGGCACTTGGCGCACAAAGAGTTGGAGCAAAGTGCGCACCACGTCGGGCGATTCTTCAGGGGTAAAATTCTTGTCGGGATATTGCTCGTAAATGTCGGCCACCACCGAAAGCGCCAAGGGGTGGCCGTGCGTGAAGCCGAGGATGGGCTTTATTTTCTCCTCCGGCATATTCCTCCGGCGGAGGTATTCCTCGCTTTCGGCATCGGAAAAACTGCGCAACTGCACGGTGCGCATCAGTGCTTTCCAACCTGGGTCGCTGAGCCACGCGACGGAAGCTGGGTTGCGCCCGCACACCACGGTGAGCATATCGGCGGGCAGGTTTGGCAAAAAATCCGTGCGCACCCAATCGTCAATCGGGCTGATTTTTTCGTAAGTGTCTACAAAAAGCACCGTGCGCCCGTCCAACTGACCCAGTGCCTCGAACACATCTTGGCCCGCATGGATGGACTTGCCGAGGCTCCCGCGCACGGCTTCCAAAAAGGCCGAAGGGTGCGCCTCCACTTCGCGGGCATCCAGCGTGAGATGGCGGATTTTGTGCTCGCCACACACTTCGGCGAAATGTTTCAGAAGGGTCGTTTTGCCTTCGCCCCCTGCCCCGTAGATGTAGAGCAAGACGAACTCGAACGAAGGAGCGATAAGCTGGTTTTCAAAAACCTGAATTTCCTTTTCGCGCCCAACGAAGGAGCGGCGGCGAGCCTTGGCAAGTAAGTCGGCGATGGAAGCCATAGTTGCGAGCAAGATTGTATGTCGGGGAGGATTTGATGGCCGAAAAATAGCAGGTCTTGGCGACTTTACTCTCCGCTTCTCAAATTGACTCGAATCCCATTCCCCACAGGGTCTTCAAACATTTTTTGGCGAATGCCCAACGCCTCGCGTTCACGGGTGCTCAGGCATCGGGGCGGGTCGGCCAAAATCTCCGCCAGCTCGCCTAATATTTTTTCTTGTGGTTGCCAATAGCGAACGTTTTTGCCAAAAACATCTTCCAAAACCTGCTCTTTGAACGCTTCTAATTGGGAGGCAAACATGGGGGCGGCTTGGAGGGAATGCCCGATGTGGCGGAGCATTTTCAGGTGCTGCCCACTGCCCAGTTGGCTCGCCGATTCGGTGTCGGAAATCTGGAATTCCCAAGCGGGAAAAAACGATTCGATGCTGTCTTTCGGGAACGCGGCGAGGCAGGTTTGGAGAAAGGCATCGTCCTGTTTACCGGTCGTTTTCAATGCCATTTGGCGCCAAACCCGGAAGTCGGCAAACAGCTGCGGCCTTTCGCCCTCTTCCATTTTTTGGAACAAAAAACCCGGCAGCAGCTCGCTCAGCCAACTGAATTGAGGCTGAAAGCCACCCTGCGGGCGATGAGAAAGAAGAAGCAGAAACGTGTCGCGCAGGGTGTTGGCTTCGCGCCATGCGTCAGCCAATTGACCCTCCGTTTCCAGGTTGGGAAAAGCACGGCACAAAGCATTTCGGCGGGAAGCGCCCGCTTCCCCAAAGTAGCCGGAAAGCCGTTTTTGCAAAAGCCAATCCTTGCTTTCGAGGGCGGGCCTCAGGGCCCAAGCCAGCACCCAGCCCGTTTGGTTTTCAGGGGTTTGCACTTTTATCCAAGGGCTTTGCACCACTTCGCCGCCAAGGGCGATTTCGGATTCGGTGCGGCTCACTTCGCCGAGGTCGGTGAGCGTTTGCCCTTTTTGGAGCACGGCTATTTCGCGGCTTTTTTCGGTAGGCTCGGCGCGGAGCGAGGTTTGCGCAGCACGGACCAAAAGTTGGGCTTCGGGGGGCGGTTCATTTTTGCAAAATGAAAAAAGGGTTAAGAATGGCAAAATTTTCCAAGCAGAGTGCGGCATACCAAGTAAGTTTACGCACAAAACTACGACAGCCTTTTCGCATGAAATTCTCCTTGCTCCCCCCCACCCTCGCGCTCCTCTTTTTTTCTCTTCAACCCCTCCGCTCCCAAATCGTGGACAATTTCTCTGACGGGAATTTTGACCAAAACCCCGCATGGTCGGGCGATGCGGGCAACTTCACAGTCAGCCCCGCCGGCGAACTCCAACTCAACGCCATGGGAGCCGGCCAATCTGCCCTCTTTGTGGCCGGCAATATGCCCGACAGCACGATTTGGGATTTTGAAGTCCGCTTGACATTCAACCCATCAGGCCAAAACCTGGTGCGCATCTTCCTCCAAACAGACCAAACCGATCTCTCTGCCGCCAACGGCTATTACCTCGAAATGGGCGAAGACCTCAGTGCCGACCCCATTCGTTTTTTTAGGCAAGATGGCGCGGTCAAGACCGAATTGGCCAACGGGCTGTCGGGGTTGGCGGCCATTTCGCCCAACCTTCACATCCGCGCAAAGCGCACAGCGGCGGGCGTTTGGACATTGGATGCCGCCACGGTCGGCGCTGCTTTGGAACCACAATTCACGCTGACGGATGCTACTTGGCCGGGCGGCCCGAACCGTTTTTTTGGGGTTCAGTGCGTCTACACCACTTCCAACGCGACCAAGTTTTTCTTCGACAACATCAACATCCGCCCCGATGTGCCAGACACGCAGCCGCCTGCGCTGCTATCCGCCATGGCAGACAACGCGACTCAAGTGACGGTGGTTTTTGACGAAGATTTGGAAACCGCATCTGCACAAAACCTGGCCAATTATTCCGTGAGCAACGGCATTGGGCAGCCGCTCCTGGCGGTGCTGGCAGCCGACAAAAAATCGGTGGTTTTGACCCTCCAAAATCCCCTCTCGACGGGGAGTTACACCCTCCAAACTTTGGGTGTGAAGGATGTGGCGGGAAATGCAAGCGCGGCTCAAACTGCTGGCTTTCAATTCATAAAAATAGATGCAGCCACCGAGTTTGATATTTTGATCACCGAAATCATGGCCGACCCAGACCCCTCGGCTGGGCTGCCGGTGGTGGAGTGGTTGGAGATTTTCAACCGCTCGGCAAAGGTGATTGACCTCGCCAGCCTACGCCTCTCGGATGCCACGAGCGCGCCCCTTGTGCTGCCAACTTATTTGCTTTACCCTGGCACATATTTGGCGCTCGCTGCCAACGCCAATGCTCCGACACTCCAAACTGCTGCGACTGGAACGGTGCTCGGCACGGCCATCTCCGCGAGCATGCTCAACAACGACGGCGATGTGCTGACTTTGAGCGACGCATCTGGCAATGTCATTGACCGGGTGGCGTATGACAGCGACTGGCACACGGAGGATGGCAAGGAGGATGGGGGGTATTCGCTGGAGCGCATCAACCCTGGGCTGCCGTGCCTGGGCGGCGAAAACTGGCAGTCTTGCCCCACCCTCATCGGCGGGACCCCGGCGGCGCAAAATGCGTCGTTCTCTTCTGACTTGGACATTGTTGCGCCCCGACTTTTCAGGGCATTCCCCGAATCGGCCAGCACGATTTTGCTCACTTTCTCCGAAGGGATGGACAGGGATGCCGTGGAGGATGTGGCGGCTTATCAACTCGACCCGCCCATCGCGGTGGCATCTGCTGTGCAGTTGCCCACCGACCGCAGTTTGGTACGGCTCACGCTCGCCAGCCCGCTCCAGCCTTCCACGGTTTATACGCTTTCGATTGAAAATTCGGTGACGGATTGCAGCGGGAATGCTTTCCTGTTCACCGATTCGGTTTTTGTTGGGCTGCCAGAAAAACCCGAAGTGCAGGATATTGTGATCAACGAAATCCTGTTCAACCCCAGCACGGGCGGGGCGCGGTACATTGAGTTTTACAACCGCAGCCAGAAGATTTTTGATTGGTCGCAGTTTTTTTTGGCGAGCAATTCGGACATGACGGCGAGTATGGCGAAAATCACGCAAAACCGGCTTTTCCTGCCGGGCGAATACCACGTTTTCAGCAACAACTCGCCGGTAGTGCGCGAACGTTTTGACAATATTGTCTTGAAAAATGTGCTGCAAAACGACTTGCCGTCTCTGGACGATTATGCTGACAGCATCAAGGTTTATTGGGCCGGCAGCGGCCAAACCGTGACAGTGGACTCGTTTTTTTATTGGCGCGGAATGCACAACGGCCTGCTTTCTACTTCCGAGCAGGAGGGGGTGGCCCTCGAACGCATCCGCACCGAGGGGCCTACCCAAGACCCGGCCAATTGGACTTCGGCTTCGTCTCTCAAAACGGGCGCGCCGGGCACGCCCACGCTTCCCAACTCTCAATCGCGCCTGACGGCCAACCCTGCCGACGACTTTATTTCCATCCCCATCGCCCGGCTCTCGCCGATGGACGGCGACCAGCGCGAAGATTTTCTTGAAATTTTCTACGCGCTGCCAAGCGAGGGTTATGTGGCCACGCTGACCATTTTTGATTCCGATGGAAACTTGGTCAAAAGCCTTATTAGGTACGAACTGATTGGCGCAGAAGGCATTTTGCGCTGGGATGGCGACTCGGACGATGGGGGAAAAGCGCGGCCCGGCATCCACATCGTTTTCCTCGAAATGTTCAGCCCAGAGGGCGCGGTGCTGCGGGCAAAAAAAGCCGTGGCGCTGTTGGGCAAATTTTGAGAAGTGGTTTGCCGTACTTTGGCGGCGACAAACCTGACCACCGTAACACCATGCGTTTTTGCTCTCTTGATGCAAGGCGGATTGGAGGAGCAAAAAATGTGGGCTTGCAGCGTTGCGCGTCTTATTTTTGTGCAAAATTTTTGAAAAATGGTTCAAGTCATATTCACAGTGTCCGTTGATAATTCCAATGAGGCAATCATCGAACAAATCAGGTCGCTGCTTCAAGCGCACCGAGCACCTGTAACCATCCAAATCATTGCCGAGCCAAACGCCGCACTTGGAAATTCTGCAGAGGACATCCTGATAGATGACATCGAAGACGACTTTGAAAAAGAAATGAGCGAAGAACACATCACGGGTCTTAAGCAGGCTATAAAAATGAGTTACGACAAGCGCAACCTTATCCCACAAGACATGGCTAAACAAATGCTTCAAACATGGCTCGACCAAAACGAGCGGAATGGCTGAACACAGCCTTGCTCGAACTTTACGAAGTAGCAGCCTACATCCAGCAGGAATTTGGTACCGAAGTCGCCCAAGCCTTTTTGACTGCCGCTTACGAAACAGCGGAACAACTTCTTCAATATCCCGAAATTGGCAGGCCTATCACGCGGTACAAAACGGTGCGCTACGTCCATGTTGGAAAGCATCATCGAATGTACTATCGGGCACATGGCTCGGTTCTGTATCTCCTTTTCCTATTCGATGAACGAAAGGATCCATCTGCCAATCGCTATCGCTAATCTCTAAACCTGCATCCCCAGCAACCAGTAGCAGCCAAATCCACTTTGCCGTACTTTGCCGCCTCAAACCCGACCGATGCAGCACCACACCATTTCCATCCTCCGAACCGCACATTATTACTCCTTGGGAACGCCCGGCCCCCAAGTGCGCCAATTTTGGATTGTTTGCCACGGCTACGCGCAGTTGGCCGACGAGTTTTTGGAAAATTTCCGGCTTTTGGAAAATGACCGCACGCTCGTGATTGCCCCGGAGGGGCTGAACCATTTTTACAAAAAAGGCTTCGACGGGCCTGTGGTGGCCAATTGGATGACGCGCCACCAACGCCGCTCCGAAATAGAAGACTACGCCAATTACCTCCAAGCACTGTACGAACACTACATGGCGCAGTTGCCGCCCGATGTGCGCGTGGTGCTGCTGGGCTTTTCGCAAGGCACTGCCACGGTGTGCCGATGGATGCTGGAGAAGCAGCCCCGATTCCATGACTTGCTGCTCTGGGCCGGCCTTCCGCCCGAAGACTTGGACTACGCCGCGCAGCGCGATTACTTGGCAGACAAAAACCTGTACTTGCTTTACGGCACGTCCGACCCTTTCCTCACGCCCGACCGCATGAACACGGTGCAGGAAATAGAGACCAAAAACGGCATTGACTTTGGCGAGCGGAGTTTCGAGGGCGGGCACGAGATTCTGCCCGACACGCTGCGCGAACTGCTGCTGAATCTGAACTGACCAAGACAATTTGATAATGGGACAATTCGAGAATTTGATAATTCGAGAATGAGCCAATTGTCAAATTGTCAAATTGACCACATTATCACATTATCAAAATGGACTTTAAAAAATTCCTACCCCATCTCATCGCCGCCGCCGTGCTGTTCGCCGTGTCGGCTGTTTTTTTTGCCCCCAACTTTTTTGGCGGGAAAGTGCTGCCGCAACCCGACAACGACAAGGCGCGGGGGATGCAGACCGAAATCCAAGATTACCTGAAAAAAGACGGCAAGGCACCGCTCTGGACCAATGCCGCTTTTGGCGGTATGCCAGGCTATCAAATCTACTCGCCCATTGAGGGAAACCTCACCAAACCGCTCACCAAAGCCACTTTCCTTTGGGCGGGGGTGACGGGCGTGTGGGCGCAAGTGTTGGCCGCCATGCTGTTCATGTACCTCTTGGTCGTCACGCTGGGGGCCGATTGGCGGGTGGCGGTTTTTGGCGCAATGGCATACGGCATCAGCACCTACAATGTAGACATCCTCGAAGCAGGGCACTCCACCAAGATGGCTGCGCTGGCTTTTGCCCCGGGGCTTTTGGCAGCCACGGTCATACTTTTCAATGGGCGGCTGCTGGCGGGCGCGGGGCTTTTGGCGCTCCTCACGTCCATGCAGATTTATGTCAACCACGTCCAAATCACCTACTACACCATGTTGATTGCGGGGATTTATGTCCTCGCACAATTGGCCGAAGCCGTGCGGCACAAAACGCTTGGGCCTTGGGCAAAACAGGTGGCTATCATGGCTGTGGTTATCCTCATCGGTGTTGCCTGCAACCTCTCCAAACTTTGGCCTACCTACGAATACAGCAAGGAAACCATCCGGGGAAAATCAGAACTGAAGGAGAGCGCCAGCAAGGGCGACGGCCTCAGCAAAGACTATCTTTTCGGTTGGAGTTATGGCGTGTGCGAGAGCATGACGCTCTTGGTGCCGCACTTTGCGGGCGGCGGCGCGGGGGAATCTTACGAAGGTTCAAAATTGCTGAAAGCCGTGTCGCGCCAGATGCCGCCCAACACTACCAAAGCCCAAATGCAGCAGCAGGTGTCGCCGCTTTTTTATGCGGGCGACCAGCTGTTTGTAGGCACGGCGATTTATTACGGGGCCATTGTTTGCTTCCTCTTTTTCCTCGGCGCGTTCCTGGTGCCGGGGCCGGTGAAATGGTGGCTGTTGCTGAGCGGCATCTTTATGGTGACGCTGGCTTGGGGCAAAAACTTTTTCCTCAATGATTTGCTCTACGATTATATGCCCATGTTCAACAAGTTCCGCGCTGTGTCCATGGCCTTAGGGCCGGGGCATTTGTGCGTGGCCGCGCTGGCCGCCATGGGGCTTCAGAAATTGGCCGATAGCGACATTGCCGTTGGGCAGAAAAAACGCGCGCTTTGGGTAGGCTTGGGTGCCACGGTGCTTTTGTGCCTCATCGGGATGGCTTGTGCCAGCAGCGAGGGGCCGAATGACGGGGCGCTCGCGCAAAACGCCCAACTGCTCGCAACCCTCAAAGAAGACCGCGCCAGTATGCTCCGTGGCGACCTGATGCGCTCGCTCGGCTTTGTGGCCGCCGCCGCCGCGCTCATTTATTTTTATCTGCGCGGCAGCCTGAAAGCAGCCCTCATGGTAAGCCTGGTGGCCGTGCTTTCGCTGGCCGATACTTGGCTGGTATGTTTGCGCACCTTGCCCGCCACCAAATACGAAAACAAAAAAACGGCTACCGCTCCCCCTGCCCAGCAACCCTTCGACCAGCAACTCAAGATGGACAAAGACCCGCATTTCCGGGTGCTCGACCTGGCGCGCGGCGGCATCACGGGCAACGCGACTACTTCTTATTTCCACAAAAGCCTGAGCGGCTACCATGCCGCCAAACTCCAGCGTTTTCAGGAAGTGGTGGACAAATACCTCGGCCAGAACCTGAACCGCAACCTCCACATCGTGGGCATGATGAATGGGAAATACCTCGTCAACGACAAAGGCCAAGTGTTCCCCAACCCGGAAGTGTGCGGCAATGCGTGGTTCGTGGGCCACTTCCAGACCGCGCCGGATGGCGACGCCGAACTCAATGCGCTCGGCCCGCTCAACCCTAAGGATACGGCGGTGGTGCAGGAATCTTTTGCTGCTACTTTGCAGGGGCTGAACATCCAACGCGACAGCAATGACTACATCCGGCTGACGAGTTATCACCCCGACCGCATGGAGTACGAGTATTCGGCCAAGACCGAACAACTCGCTGTTTTCTCCGAAATGTGGTACCCGCCGGCCAAAGGCTGGAAATGTTACCTGAATGGCCAACCTGCGCCCGATTTCATCAAGGCCGATTATTTGCTCCGCGCCATGCGCCTGCCCGCCGGGGAAAAGCAAAAATTGGAGATGCGCTTTGAGCCGCGCTCCTATTATCTGGGCGAAAAAGTGTCCTACGTTGCCTCTGCCATTGCGCTCTTGCTCTGTTTTGCTGCGCTGTTTTTTTGGTACAAAAACGGCTGGCGCATCGGCGAGGCAGTTCGGCTCAGCGATGTGGAAGTAAAGGCCGAAAAGCCCGCCCCGACAAGGCCAACGGGGAAGAAGAAGTAGGAGGGCCCAATTTTCAGGGCGCGAATGCCGCGCACAAACTTTTCTGAAATGATGCTTTGGCTTTTTTTGAACTTGCTTTTTTTAGTGCCGTGCCATTCTGGGCGCAGCGAAGAACCCGATAATGCTCGCGCGTACGCGGTTCCTCAGATTCTTCGCTGCGCTCAGAATGACACACGTTTTGAAGATTTGACAATCCCGAATTCTTCGGAATTGTCAAATCTGGCTCTGCTCCCGACCAAGCCTCCCATAGTGGAATGGCTCACGGAGCGCGACCACGACTTCCAGCACCTGCGCCAAGAGCATCCAAAGACCTTCGTTTTTAAATTCAAAAACATACACACGCAGCCCATTCTGCTCCAAACCGTACGCACCAGCTGCGGCTGCACGGCAGCCACCTGGACAGAAACGCCCATCGCGCCCGGCGGCACGGGCGAGGTGGAAGTGGAATACGACGCCTACGAGCGCGGCGAGTTCAAGAAAAAAATCAGGGTGTTTTTCAACCGCCAGCGCAAGCCGGAGATTCTTTGGATTCGGGGGGAGGTGGATTGATTTTTGAGAATGTAAGAGCCTATCCGAAAACCGACCCGGCGATACGACTTGGCGAAGAAGTACCATCGCTTCTGGCACGACCTTTCGGTGTTCAATGCCGACACGCCGGATGCCCGCGCTTTCCGGCTTACGTTGAGCCGCGCCGTGGGGCAGGTACTGAAATCTGGCATGGGGCTTTTGGGCGTGAAGATGCCGGAAAGAATGTGAGGCGTAACTTATAGCCTACAATCTATGCCGACATCTCCCCCTATCCTTGCGGCGTGGAAACCAACATTTTAACAGCATTTGGAAAGCGCGTCAAAAATCTGCGCTTAGCAATGGGATTATCCCAAGAGCAGTTGGCATTGCACAGAGCGAACGAACGTTAGAAATTTTAGAACGCTGTTTTACGAATACGAGGAAGTAAGAATGGTTTTTGCGGGCATGGATTTGTTTCACCATTCGGCTCACTACGGGTTTGTTGTTGCGAACCACAATAAACAAATCTTTGGTATAGAAGCCAAGGCTTTCATAAGCCGTCACGATTTCGATGTGTGTGAGCCGCTGCTTGTTGGCACTTACTTCATCTTGACATTTGACAATGCAGACACCGCCCTGCTTCAAAACCCTGAATGCCTCGATCCCAGATTTTTCGTACATGATTGTAACAGTCTCGTGCCATTTACCCTCCGAATGTTCAGAAAAACCATTGGAAGAATATGCTTGCCGAAAAGCATGATGCGACCCCTGCCCTCCAACTTGTCCTTTTTGTTCACGGTAAAAACTTTCCAAATAGGGTGGGTCAAGCACGATGCAATCAAGTGATTTGGTTTCGTAAGGCAGTTGACGGCAATCAATCCCTGACTTCGGGTTGAGATGCCTCCATCGGGTTTTGACTTCATTTTTCAAAGAGAAATCAGAAGCCAACAAGGTGTATTTTGACAAATCAACTTTGTTCCAAAAAACCCCCTTCCCAAAAGTGACATCGGCGATAACCGCCTTTTCAGGAACGTGCAAATCAAGAATTTGAGGGAAGACATCTTCATTTTCACCCACGTATGCCGAAAGCGTCAAACGAGTGGTAGCAATGCCGTTTTGTTGTACCCGCTTCTTTGCCATCTTTGCGGGCTGATCCAGTGGGAGTTGTAACTGAACATTCATTTGGCAAAAGTAACCAAACCGCCACAACACGCAAGCACACAAAAACATGACGAACGACAAGCCTACCGAATCCCTCAACTTCCTCGAAGAAATCATCGAAGCCGACCTCGCTTCGGGCAAGCACAGCACCGTCCTCACTCGATTCCCGCCAGAGCCGAACGGCTACTTGCACGTCGGCCATGCCACCAGCATTTGTCTCAATTTCGGCCTCGCCCTGAAGTATGGCGGTGCCACCAACCTCCGTTTTGACGACACCAACCCCACCACCGAAGAGACCGAATATGTGGACAGCATCATCGCCGACGTGCGCTGGTTGGGCTTCGAGCCGGCCAAAATCCTCTATGCCTCCGACTATTTCCAGCAACTCTACGATTGGGCCAAAGCATTGATCCAGAAAGGAAAAGCCTACGTTGACTTTTCCACCTCGGAGGAAATGGCGGCGCTGAAAGGCACGCCCACCGAGCCAGGCAAGGGCAGCCCATACCGCAACACTTCGCCGGAAGAAAACCTCGCGCTGTTCGAGAAAATGAAAGCCGGCGAATTCCCCGACGGGCACTGTACCCTCCGCGCCAAGATTGACATGGCCTCGCCCAATATGATTATGCGCGACCCGCTGCTCTACCGAATCAAACACGCGCACCACCACCGCACGGGCGACGATTGGTGCATCTACCCGATGTACGACTGGGCGCACGGACAGAGCGACAGCCTCGAAAACATCACGCACTCCATCTGTACGCTCGAATTTGCCCCGCACCGCGAACTCTACGATTGGTGCATCGCGCAATTGGGCATTTTCCCTTCCCACCAGTACGAGTTTGCCCGCCGCAACGTCTCGTACGCCATTACCAGCAAGCGAAAACTCAAACAACTCGTGGACGAAAACCATGTGCGCGGCTGGGACGACCCGCGTATGCCCACTATTTCGGGTTTCCGCCGCAAGGGCTACACGCCTGAAAGCATCCGCGAGTTTTGCCACCGCATCGGCGTGGGCAAGCGCGAAATGGTGGCAGATATGTCGCTGCTCGAATTTTGCATCCGCGAGGATTTGAACAAACGGTCCCTGCGCCGCTTCGCCGTGCTCGACCCGCTGAAGGTGGTCATTACAAACTATCCAGAAGGGCAAACCGAACACTTGGAAACAGAGAACAACCCGGAAGCCCCGGAGACTGGAAACCGCCCTTTGGCTTTTGGCCGCGAGATTTGGATCGAACAGGACGACTTTATGGAAAACCCGCCGCCCAAATATTTCCGCCTCTCGCCCGGCGGCATGGTGCGGCTCAAATCGGCCTACATCATTCAATGCGAGGAGGTGCTGAAAGACGAGGCTGGCAAAATCACGGAGATCCGCTGCACCTACGTTCCTGAAAGCCGCTCTGGCCAAGACACTTCGGGGCTGAAGCCGAAGGGTGTGATTCACTGGCTTTCGGCCAGCGACGCGAAAACTGCCGAAGTGCGGCTCTACGACCGGCTTTTCCAGGTAGAAAACCCGGCGGGCGAGGAAGATTTCAAATCCACCATCAATCCCCATTCCTTGCAAGTGATTGAAAACGCGCTGATTGAACCCGCGTTGGCCGAGGCAAATCACGGCGACCAGTTCCAGTTTACCCGACTCGGCTACTTCTGTGTTGACTCCGACTCAAGTGCTGAAAAATTGGTTTTCAACCGCACGGTAACGCTGAAGGACACTTGGAATAAGTAACTTGCCAACTTCAACTTTTAAAAGAAAGTCCTGTTTCCCCAATCCTGTCTTGCCTACCTGCCCTCTGAGCGGCGCGGTAGCAAGAAGACAGCCTCCTGCACCATGCTCGGTTTCCGTTTCACAGACTACAAGCCCGACCCGAACCAGACCACGTTCGAGCGGCTTTTCAAAATCTTCCAAGAGCTCATGCTCTACACCTCGGGCGATGTGTACGAGGCGCTTGCGTGGCTCAACGAACTCGACCGCGAGTACAAACTCACGACCGATGACTATGGCATGGGCGATTTTATCCGCGAGCTGGAAGAGCGTGGCTATATCCGCCCCGACGGCGATGCAGAAGGCGGTATGGGGCCGACGTCAAAACTCGAAATCAGCCTGCGGCAAAAAAGCCTCGACGATATCTTTGGGGATTTGAAAAAGGCCAAAAGCGGCCAGCACAACACCGGCACCATCGGGCGCGGCGACGAATACACCGCCGACGTGAAGCCTTACGAATTTGGCGACAGCCTCGAAAACCTCGCCATCACCAACTCGCTGCGAAACGCTTACATCAACCACGGCATTGACGAATTCAACCTCACGCAGGGTGATTTGGAAGTGCATGAGACGTACTTCCAGAGCCAAATGTCGTCGGTGCTGATGATTGACATTTCGCACTCTATGACCTTGTACGGCGAAGACCGCATCACCCCCGCCAAGAAAGTGGCGCTCGCGCTGGCCGAGTTCATCCGTACCCGTTTTCCCAAAGACACGCTCGACATCATTGTGTTTGGCGACGACGCTTGGCCCATCGAACTCAAAGATGTGCCTTACCTCACCAACGGCGAATACCACACGAACACGGTGGCCGGGCTGGAACTCGCGCTCGACATCCTCAAAAAACGCCGCAACCCCAACCGCCAGATTTTCATGGTCACCGACGGCAAGCCAACCTGCCTGAAAATAGGGAAGAATTACTACAAAAACTCCTTTGGCCTCGACCGCAAAATCATCAACCGTTGCCTCAACCTCGCCATGCGCTGCAAGAAAATGGGCATCCCCATCACCACGTTCATGATTGCTCGCGACCCCTACTTGGTGCGTTTCGTGGAGGCTTTCACGCAGACCAACAACGGCACGGCGTTTTATTCCAGCCTATCGGGGCTGGGGTCGTTTGTGTTGGAAAACTACAAGAAACGGAAGCGGAAGTGAGCATCGGATTCACTTACCTTTGCCGACAAACGTGAAAAAGATGAATCAAAACTGGCAAGAACGCATCTCCACCGACCCCACAGTCATGTTCGGCAAGCCCGTTGTCAAAGGGACGCGCATCCCCGTAGAGTTGCTTTTAGAAAAACTCGCGCTGGGCGAAACACCCGAGCATCTGCTCAAAGCCTACCCGCGCATCACCCGCGAAGACATTGCCGCCTGCCTCTTCTTCGCCTTACACAGCGTCAGAAACGACCTTGTTTTTGCCATTGCCTGAGCCATGAACATCGTTGCCGACGAAAGCGTGGATTTCACCATTGTACAGTTCCTCCGTGAGCAGGGCCTCCGCATCTACGCCATTGCAGAGCAAGAGCCTTCCATCGCAGACGAAGATGTCCTGAGCATTGCCGTTCGGCAAAATGCCCTGCTGATTACCGAAGACAAAGACTTTGGGGAATTGGTCTTTCGGCTTAAAATGCCACATCGCGGAATCACCCTGCTTCGGCTTTCAGGCTGCCTGCCAGAAGAGAAGGGCGAGTTGGCTGGCAGAGCCATTCTGGTTCATTTGGTTGAACTACCCAATGCTTTTTCTGTTTTCGACGGCCGAAAAATCCGCATCCGCAAGACTGCCTGACACTGGGGCCGCACTTTCCCGTAAGTACCCTGCGCTCGGAAACAGCCCGTACATCTTCCTACCTTTCGCGCAAAATCAACTTTCTCTTATGTCATTCTGCCTTCGACTCTTTGTCATTCTCTTCGCATTCCCCCATCTCTTTTTTGCCCAAACCTTTTCCGCCGCAGGCGGCATCATCCCCGACGACGGCAACGCTGTCACGTTCGACATTTCCGTCAGCGGCCTGCCCAACGCCTTGGACACCAATGCTTTTGGCATCGAGCGCGTGTGCCTCAATGCGACGCACCAATGGGTGGCCGACCTCGCCATCAGCCTCCGCGCGCCCGACGGCACGCTGCTCCCGCTCGTGTCGGGCGTGGGCGGCGACACCGATGGGTTTGTCAATACTTGCCTGAGCAGCAATGCGCCCAGCTCCATTTTTGAAGTCTGGTATCCGTTCACGGGCGAGTTCCGGCCTTTTGGCGACATGGGCATCCTGAACAACGGCCAAGACCCCAATGGCACTTGGCAACTTGTCATACTCGACACGTACGCTTTTGCCGACGCGGGCGATTTGGGCGACTGGAGCATCACGTTTGGGCCAAACCCCTGCAAACCGTTCCCATTTGAATCGAGCGATTTGCCGATTTTGAAAATCAGCACCGGCGGGCAACCCATCATGAACGAACCCAAGTTGGATGCCCAGATGACGGTGATTGACAATGGCCCCGGCCAACGAAACTATGTGAGCCAGACTGGCTTTGCATACTCCGGCCCCATCGGTATCGAATTGAGCGGCAACAGCTCGCAAGCGATGCCCAAAAAGTCGTACAACTTTGAGGTGCGCGACGACGAGGGAGAGGACAAAGAAATCGAACTGCTCCGCTTGCCTCAGGGGAGTGATTTCGCACTGAAGGCCAATTTTTCCGACAAAACCTTGATGCGCAACGCGCTGGCTTACGAGACTTTCCGCCAACTCGGCCATTACGCCACCCGCACCCGCTTCTGCGAGGTGCTGCTGGACAATACTTACCAAGGCGTGTACATCCTCACGGAGGAAATCCGCCGCGACAGCAGCCGGGTCAATGTGGCCAAACTCAAAGCTGACGACACCACGGGCGTGGCCCTCAGCGGCGGCTATATCTGCCGCATTGACTGGAACCGCACGCCAGGCTGGAACTCGCCGTTTTCGCAGCCAAACAGCCCCAACATTTTTACCTATTTCCAGCACACCTATCCGCGTTGGGACGAACTTCATGCCACGCAGCAAAACTACATCCGCAGTTATGTGGACAGTTTTGAAGTGGCGCTGCACGGCCCCGATTTTCAGGAGAACGAGACGGGGTGGCGCAGGTTTGGAGAAGAAAAAACATTTGTGGATTACCTCATCCTCAACGAGATAAGCAAAAATGTGGACGGCTACCGACTCAGCACCTATTTCCACAAAGACCGCGACGACCGGGGCGGGAAGCTCCGCATGGGGCCGCCGTGGGACTATGATTTGGCTTGGTACAATGCCGATTACTGCGACAATTTCAACACCTCTGGGTTTGCTTTTGACATCAACTACATTTGTGGGGATGCGGGCGTGCCGTTCTGGTGGGAGCGGCTGATGAGCGACACGCTTTTTGCCCAAAACCTCGCCTGCCGTTGGCAATCGCTGCGCGAAATGAACTTGAAAAACGCCGACTTCTTTGGAGTGATTGACTCGATGGCGGCGGTGCTGGAGGAAGCGCAAGCGCGCAATTTTCAGAAATGGCCCATTCTCGGCAAATACGTTTGGCCCAATCCGGGGCCTTTGCCCGACACTTACGCAGGCGAAGTAGCCAAGATGACGGATTGGCTCCACAGCCGTTTCGCGTGGCTTGATTTTACTTTTGGGCAAAACCTGCCAAACCTCGACGCAAACTTTTCGTCCGTGCCGCTCAACGCGCTGGACTGGCAATTCGCCGCTACCGAAACCGCCGGCAATCTCTACGCCTGGGATTTTGGCGACGGCACTTTTGCCCAGCAGCCTACGGCGCAGCACCTGTTTCCCGGAACGGGGACCTACGAAGTAAAACTCACCGTTTCAACGCCTTATGGGTGCAGCAGTAGCACGGGCCAAATCATCCACATCATTGACGTGGGCACCGACGCTGCGTTGGCGGCAGCAGGTTTCCGCTTTTTCCCCAACCCTGCCGAGGAGGTTTTGAACGTGGCTTTGCCGGAAGGTTTTTCCGAAAAATTCAGCCTCCAGCTGTTGAACGTTTTGGGAGAAACGGTTTTTGAAAAGTCATTTTTTCAAAATGAAAAACAAGTCGCCGTGGGCGTAAAGGCGTTCCCCGCAGGGGCTTATTGCGTCGTCATTCAGGGCGAGTCTAAGCGGGTGTCGGCGCGGATTTTAAGGAAACTCTAATCTTACTGCTCGGTGTTCCTGCTTTCCTTTGCCCACTTGTTGGCCGCGCGCCTGAGGGATTTCGCCTCGTTGTCTGTCGGTTGCTTTTACATTTCCATGAACAAAAATATTTACTACGCCCTGCTCCTCCTGCTGCTTTTCCTTTTGAAAACCAATGCTGCAGAGGCCCAACAGCACAATGTGGCCCGCCGATGGAACGAAGTGATGCTCCAAGCCATCCGCGAAGACTTGGCCCGCCCTCCTGTGCAAGCCCGCAACCTTTTCCATGTCTCCATGGCAATGTGGGATGCTTGGGCGGCTTACGACACGCTGAGCGCCGACACCTACCTGCTCGGCAAAACCGTGGGCACTTTCACTTGCCAATTTGATGGTGTGCCGACACCTCCCGACATCCACGCTGCGCGGGAAATGGCCATTAGTTTCGCCGCTTACAAGGTCTTGACGCGCCGGTTTCAGAACTCCCCGAACGCGGCTATCAGCCTCAATCGGTTCAGGGGCTTGATGACCGCACTGGGCTACGACTGGAACAACACTTCCAGCTTTTATCAATCCGGCGACCCAGCGGCATTGGGCAATTACATCGGCGACTGCGTCACGTTTTATGGCCTTTCCGATGGCGCAAACGAACAGGGCAACTATGCCTACATCAATTATGTGCCTGTGAACCCGCCGATGAGACCGATTGACCCCGGCAACCCTACCATGATAGATCCCAACCGTTGGCAGCCGCTGATTTTGAACAATGCGGTAGACCAAAACGGCAACCCAATTCCCTCGCTTCAAAAATTCCAAAGTCCGGAGTGGGGCAGGGTGGTGCCGTTTGCGATGGCCGATTCTCAAAAAACGGTTTATCAGCGAAATGGGATTGATTGGCCGGTGTACCTCGACCCTGGCCCGAACTCGTTTTTGGACACCATTGATGGTGGTGGCACTTCGGAAGATTACAAATGGAACTTCAATCTGGTGTCCATTTGGACTTCGCACCTTACGACTGAAGATAGCGTGATGTGGGACATTTCGCCTGCTTCCATCGGAAACACGCCGTGGCTTCCGACCACTTTTCAGGAGTACAAAGATTTTTACAAAATAGAAGGCGGCGGGCCAAGCCTTGGCCGCCCCATCAACCCCAGCACAGGCCAACCATACCAGCCACAAGTGGTGCCCCGGGGCGATTACACACGTGTTTTGGCCCAATTCTGGGCCGACGGCCCCAACTCCGAAACTCCTCCTGGCCACTGGTTTTCCATTTTGAACAATGTGATGGATCACCCCGAATTTGTGCGCAAATTCAATGGCACCGGTGCAGTGCTCGATTCGCTGGAATACGAAGTGAAAGCATATTTCACGCTCGGCGGAGCACTCCACGACGCAGCCATCACGGCTTGGGGCATGAAGGGCTGGTACGACGGCACACGCCCCGTCACGGCCTTGCGCTGGATGGCCGACCGAGGCCAGAGCAGCGACCCCACTGCGCCAAACTACGATGTGGCAGGCATCAAACTCGTGCCAGGATACATAGAACAAGTGGAAGTGGGCGATCCTTTGGCGGGCGCGAACAACCAGAATGTAGGCAAAATAAAGTTTTATACTTGGCAAGCCTTCGACTCTATCAGTAACCCCGCCACGGACATTGCAGGGGTGGGTTGGATTTTGGCTGAGGGATGGTGGCCTTTCCAAAGGAAAACTTTTGTAACCCCACCATTTGCTGGCTATATCTCAGGCCACTCCACCTACTCTCGCTCAGCAGCAGAAGCCATCACATTGCTCACGGGTGACGAGTATTTTCCCGGTGGCATGGGCGAATATCATATTGCCGCCAACAGCGGCTTTCTCGGCGTGGAAAAAGGCCCCAGCGTGGACGTGACCCTCCAATGGGCTACCTACCGAGATGCTTCCGACCAGACGAGTCTTTCGCGTATTTGGGGCGGAATACATCCACCTGAAGACGACATCCCGGGAAGGAAAACGGGTGCGGTGGTAGGCACAGCGGCCTTTTACAAGGCCAAATCCTATTTTTACAACAACGACCAAGATGCCGACGGGTATGCTTTGACGGAGGACTGCGATGACGAAAACGCGGCCATTTTCCCCGGCGCAGCCGAGGTCTGCGACGGCATTGACAACAACTGCGACGGCTTCACGGACGAGGGCATCACGGTCAATACTTTTTATGCAGATACTGACGGCGACGGCTTTGGCGATTTGAATGCCCGGCTCGACACTTGTTTGTCCGCCGCCCCGGTTGGCTATGTGACGAACAACTTGGACTGCATAGATTTTGAAGCAGGTATTTACCCAGGCGCGCCAGAGCTGTGCGACGGCTTGGACAATGACTGCAACAACCTGGTGGACGAAGGCCTGCCGCTCACGACATACTTTGAGGACAGCGACGGCGACGGTTTTGGCACGGCCAATAGTTCGTTCCCTTCTTGCTCCACCGACCCTCCGGGCGGTTTTGTGGCCAACGACTTGGATTGCGACGACAATGACGCAGCAATAAACCCTGCCGCATCAGAAACTTGCGACAATGTTGACAACGACTGCAACGGTCTGATTGACGATAATCTGGATACTTTCCTGTACTACGCGGACCTTGACGGCGATGGCCGGGGCAACCAAGAAATATCGCTCCTCACTTGCCTGACCGCTCCCCCAACGGATTATGTGGACAATCTGGACGATTGCGACGACACGAACCCCGCCATTTACGGAGACGCTCCCGAGCTCTGCGACGGCATCGACAATGACTGCGACGCGCTGATAGACGAAGACCTTCCGCAAAATACTTTCTTTGGCGACTCGGATGGCGACGGTTTTGGCAATCCCACCGAAGCCACCAATACATGTACGGTCACGCCACCATCTGGCTATGTGGACAATGACCTTGACTGCGATGACACGAGTGCCGATGTAAACCCAAATGCCCCAGAAGTCTGCGACGAGATTGACAACAACTGCAATGACCTTGTAGACGAAGGCCTCCCGACGGTTGTTTTCTTCGCCGACGCGGATAGCGATGGCTTTGGAAATGCAGCGGACGCGGCGGTCAACTGCTCAGGCATTGTTCCGGTCGGTTACGTGGGCAATTCGCTCGACTGCGACGACACCAATGCGCTCGTGAACCCCAACGGCGGGGAAGGGGACTTGCCCGATGGCCTCGACAATGATTGCAACGGGCTGGTGGACGACATCGTGGCCGTTTTGGATTTGGCATTGCAAGTGAAAACCTACCCCAATCCTGTGCGCGACGTGCTGACCATTTTGTTGGAAGATGCCATTGTGGGCGAAGCCGAGGTTCAAATCTCCAACATGGAAGGCAAGGTTTTGAAATCCAGGTACTTGAACTTTGCGGGCGGCCACGCTTCGCTCAGTTTCGCCGAGTTTCCGCAGGGCGTTTACATGCTCCGCATCGCTGATTTTTCGGGCGGGAAATATTGGGTGCAACGGGTGGTGAAGATGTAAACAACTCGCTTTGCCTTCCCAACCCAAACATGAGCAGCCTCATTGGGCAGCATTTTTTCTTTAAAACGGAAAAGATGCGCCGCGATGGGGCTGCTTTTTTTACTCGCTGGAATACCTTCGCAGCAATCTTATCATGGCAATTCCAGCGCACGACCATCGCACTTTTCCCGCCAAACTCCTCTTGTTCGGCGAACACGTTTTGCTCCTTGGCGCGTCCGCGTTGGCGGTGCCGGTGCCGGCGTTTGGCGGGCATTGGGCGCAGGGAAAGTCATCGGGGAGGCACGAAGCCCGTTTGTTCCAATTCGCCCAGAGCGAAGCACTGCGATCGGCGGGAGCAATGGACGCGGAACAATTTGTGCTCGACTTGGGGGCCGGGCTTTTTTTTCAGTCCAACATCCCCACTGGCTACGGGCTGGGAAGTTCGGGGGCATTGTGCGCAGCGGTATATGACCGCTATGCCCGCGAAAAAACCAGCGATTTGGCTGCGCTGAAGAGCATTTTTGCCTGCATGGAAAATTTTTTCCACGGCAACAGTTCGGGCATTGACCCACTCACGAGTTTTGTGGGCGAACCGATTTTGATTCAAAACAAAACGGATCTGCGGCGGGCTGCGCCCCAAAAATGGGGAACCGAAAAGCCCACGGTTTTCTTGCTCGATTCTCGGTTGCCGCGCCGCACGGGGCCGCTCGTCGAGTGGTTTTTGGCGCAAAGCCGCGAGGCTGCGTTTTCGCAAAAACTGTCGGGGGAATATTTGCCCGCGCACGAAGCCGCGCTGCACGGTTGGCTCTCTGCCGATGGCGATTTATTTTGGCCTAATTTGCGCCGTGTTTCGGCTTTTCAATTTGAAAATTTTGTGCCCATGGTTCCGCAAACGGTGCA
>JBJXFT010000307.1:0-16431 GCA_046155725.1 Saprospiraceae bacterium | reverse complement strand
CCATTCGGACACACCGGGATCAAACGGTCGTTTGCACCTACCCCGGTATTTTCGCAGCTTACCGCGTCCTTCGTCGTCCCCAGGAGCCTAGGCATCCCCCATGCGCCCTTATTCACTTCCTACTCTTGCCTGGCCATATAAGACCAAGTAATGTCATTCAAGCATCCTTACGGACCACTCGTTTGGCTCGATTACTTTTACCTTTCTACTTCTGTTCCTTCCAGTCTTGTCAATGAACTTTTATCGTAAAACCGCGACTTTATCAAGGCGGCATCTGATACGCTTTTTTGGTTTGGGGCGGCAAAGGTAGAAATCGAAGGTTAGGGCAGGCAAGAATTTGCAAAAGTTTTTTTGAAAGTGGCTTTTGGAAGGGTTTTGAGGATGGCTTTTTGGTATGGAAATCAATTAGTTGGAGGGTTTTTTGTTGGAAAAAATTTATGCGGCGCTCGTTTTTTCTTCGTGTTTGGGCGGTCTTGTTGTGCAGGTGTTTGGCCGTGGTGTTCTAATTTTGGCCGAAAAATCACGCTGTTCAATTCCTTTTGCATGAGCATCAAACTTCCTCCAGCGATGGAGCAATTCCGGGAGCAACTGCTCCAAACGCGGCAGCCTTTTATCCGAGCGACTTCTATGCCTTCGCGCAAAGCGAAACTTTGGGAAAGCAAGGTGGGCGGTCAGCCTTATTTGCCCAAAAACATGGGATGGCCTACTGCTTCCGATGGGCGTGGGCTTTTTTTCCTTGCACAGATCAATTTTGCTGAAACTCCGCCGCTTGCACCGTTCCCCACAAAAGGCATCGTACAGTTTTTTATAAATGACGACGACTTGTACGGGATGGACTTTGACGACGGTGAAAACCCAGACACGTTCCGGGTGCTTTTTCATGCCGAGGTGGCAGAGAACGAATTTCTATTGCAATCTAAGTCGCCGACAATAACTGGCGGCGAGGATTTGTTGCCTCACCACCCGGAGGAATGTTACCCTCTGCAGTTTGAACTTGCAGAGGAGGTGGCACCGATTACGGACTACCGTTTTTACCAGCACTTTGGAGCCGATTTTTTTCGCCAGTTTGGGGAGAAAGAATGGGACGTGATGGGAGAATTAGAAAAATCGGTACGGGCGCAAGGCCACAAAATCGGCGGCTATGCTTATTTCACGCAGGACGACCCGCGCCGGGCGGAGGACCCGATGCTGCTCTTGTTGCAACTTGACTCTGACGAACTGATGGACTTGATGTGGGGCGACATGGGGGTGGGGCATTTTTTTATCCGGGAAAAAGACCTCGCCGCACGGGATTTTTCAAGGGTGCTTTATGACTGGGACTGTCTGTAGAGCGGGTATGTTTGAGGAGGTAAGTTTGTCTGCCTTCGCTCAAAATTTTGCTCGTATGCTAACAGTAGAATGTGATAATTAGCCAATCTGCTAATGTGCTAATTGCCAACAAAATGCCGCCTATCTCATAGGCTAAACTAATTTTGGCGACGTACTTACCAGCACAAAATTAGTTTAGAGGAAAAACTTAGCGCGGGCGTGGATGACAACTGAAAGTAGGCGTCACATCCTCAAACGACATTCCCCCTCGCCCCACTGCATCTCTACCTTCCCCCCTTTTTTCATCCATTCCACCAATTCCGCGCCCATGAGTTCGGCGCGCCAGCCGTGAAGCAGGCCGTGGTCAAAGTCGGCACTGCCCGCTTTGAGGCGGTTGAAATCGCCTTTGGGAAAAAGCAGGGCCGCGCTGATTTCGTGTTCGAGGCACTGTTTTTTCATGAAATGGTAGAGCAGTTCCATCGTCCATTCGCGCTCGGGGTCTTCGGGCAGGGGTCGGGGGATGGAGTCGAGGATGGCGCGTTCGGCATCGGTGACGGGTTCTTTCCACAGCACTTGCCAAGCGTCGAGGTTGCGCTTCCAAATTCCTTCGGACATGGTGCGGTTGGACTTGAATGCGTTGGGGCCGCCCTTTGTGGCGCGCAGCACGGTGCTGATGTGGCGGCTTTGCATCACCGTCTCGCGGGGGATGTTGAGCGTCATGGCGCGTTCGACGCGCCAGCGATAAAGCCGCATGAGAAAGACTTTTTCGCGGAAATCAACCTGATGCACCAGGTCATTGGCGAACAATTCTTTGTGCAGGTCCACGACGTAAAAGCCCGGGCTTTCCCACTTGCGGTTTTCCTCGCGCGCCCATGGCTCGCGGTTGTGCTTGCGGAGTTTTTTGGTCAATTTTTCGTGGAGCGCGGGGAGGTATTTCACGTCCTCGATGGCGTAGTCCAATGCCTTCGGGTCAATTGGCCGCGCTTCCCAATCGGCCACGGTGTGGCTCTTGGTGAGAGTGACGCGGAGTTCGCGCTCCACGATTTTGCCAAAGCCTGCGGGGTAGTTGTAGCCCACAAAGCCGGCGGCGATTTGCGTGTCGAAGGTATTGCTCGGCACGGTACCGAAGAGCGTGTAGAGCAGGCGGTAGTCGTTGTCGCCCGCGTGGGTGATTTTCAGGATGGCTGGGTCGGCCACGATGTCGAGGAACTTGCGGAGGTCTTTGACGCGCAGGGAGTCAATGAGAAAAATATCGTCTTCTGCCACGACTTGGATAAGGCCGAGGACTGGGATGTAATATTTCTCGCCGACAAACTCGGTGTCGAAGCCAATCCAGTGCGCTGAGGCGAGCGCGTCCATCACGCGGTCAAAATCGGTCTGGGTTTCGAGGAAGTGAACTGGTAGATTCATATATGGGGGCGAAGGTAGGGAGTCACCCGGCGGCAGGCGAATTATTTGGCGGGTGAAGACCTAATAAAACCATGCCTTTGCGGAGATTGACAAGCGGCAAACGATTCATTTGCAAGGCATCAATGGTTGCTCGGCCAGTAGGAGGACTGCCAATAACCTCGTGCCCTTTCTCGAACTATGCGGCGAATTGAAATCAGAAGATTCGATTTACTCATTTTGAGTCGAAGGAAAAACTCCAAGTTGCTTGACTAAGGTAGCGTAGTCCGTATTTCGGATGGAGGCGAGTTTTGCAAGATTGTTCATGCGGACGGCTGCCCAATTTTCCTGTTCTTCGATCAGTTGCAGAAGTTCCCGATGTTCGTTTTCTAACAAAGTCGAGTTCCAAATCTTAGCGTTCAACAGCGTGATTCGCTCCTTCTTAATCGGTGGAAACGGACTATAAATTTTTTTCAATAAATCCGATTCTTGTTTTGAAAGCACATCCGGCCGTTTTTGGGCGCGACGTGTATTTACATGGATCAAAAAACGCTCGTAATCCTGAACGTTCAAGTTTGCGGCAGTTTCAACCAAGTCGGAAAAGGGTACGTGTTCGTGCATATTTTTTACTGATTGAGGTCACAAAATTACAGCACTTCAGCAAATCGTACCCTTTTTCTAAAATATGCTCGCTCTCTCGCTCTCTTTGCATAAAAACTCAAAGGAAAACCTCAAAAGGTCTCTCATCTCTCGAAAAATAAATTTTTAGGCTTCGCCGAATAGAAGTTAAAAGGGAGAGAGGACAGGCCTCGCTCCACGCTAATGTTGCCTGCCACCTTCCCCGTAAAGCCACTCCAAAGTGTTCTTGAAAAACACCCGCTCCAAGGTTTCAATGGGCAGGCCCATTTCTTCTATGAATCTCCCGATTTCGAGGTCGCCGAGCGGAAACGGGTAATCCGTGCCGAGGCAAATTTTTTCATCTCCAACCACGTCCAAAATATAGCGGAGCAACTGCGCATCGTGCGTGGCCGAGTCGTACCAAAACCGCTGAAGGTATTGGCGCGGCGGCACGGGATTGTCTGGTGCCACCAAATCAGGCCGACAGTCATACCCATGCTGGATGCGCCCGATGGTGGGCACGAACGAGCCGCCAGAGTGGGCAAGGCACACGCGCAGCTTGGGAAGCCGCTCCAGCACCCCGCCAAAGATGAGCGAACAGGCAGCCCGGCTGGTTTCGGCGGGCATGCCTACGAGCCAAGGAAGCCAGTATTTGCGCATATCGGCCTCGCCCATCATTTCCCAGGGGTGGATGAACAGGGCCATGTCGAGCTGTTGGCAAGCTTCGAAAATGGGGAAGAATTGAGCCTCGCTCAAGTTTTTTTGGTTCACGTTGGAGCCGATTTGGATGCCGGGGAATCCGAGGGTGTGCAGGCGTTCCAGTTCTTGGATTGCCAAATCGGTGTCCTGCATCGGGAGGGTGCCGAGCGCGAGGTAGTGTTCCGGGAAATCGTCCACCACGCCTGCCAGGTGGTCGTTCAAGAACATGGAGAGGTAGAGGCCGTCGGCGGGCTTTGCCCAATAACTGAACATGACGGGGATGGTGCAAACCAACTGCACGGGGGTGCGGAAGTGGGCGTACTCGCCGATGCGCACTTGGGGGTCCCAGCAATTGGAAGCGATTTCGCGGAAAAACGTGCTGCCTTTCATCATCCGCGCAAACCCGGGCACATGGTGGTCGAGGTGGATAAACTCTCCGTAGCCAAACTTCTCCGCAAAGTTGGGCAGCCGCTCGGGCAGGAGGTGGGTGTGCATATCTATCTTTTTCATTGCGGCAATAATACGGCATCTTTTGGGCGAGGCTTGCCGAGTTTTAAAAACTTGGAAAGTCAGGGGGCGAACGTGCCGTAGCGGAAATGCTTCCGCAACTTTGCTCCCGAAAAATGGTTGGTGTGGTTTTTTAGCGAACGGAAGTTTTTCGCGGCTGAACTCCGCGCTCCCTCATTTTTTAGCGGGCTGAACCCCGCGCTCCCTCCTGTATGGCCGACACTCAAAAATTCAACTTCTCCCTTTTCCGCCAAGTGATGCGCATGGTGAAGCCCTACAAACGGGTTTTCTGGCTCACCGTCTTGCTCACGCTGGTGCTGTCGCCACTCGCGGTGCTGCGCCCCAAACTGATTGAAATCATGGTGGACAAGTACATCATCCCGGGCGACGTGAGCGGGCTGACCATGATGGCCTGCATCATTTTGGGCGCGCTGATTTTGGAGGTGATACTCCGCTATTTTTTCCTTTATCACGCCGATTGGCTTGGCCAAGCCACCATCCGCGACCTGCGCGTGCGCATTTTCAACCACATCACTTCGCTGAACCTCCGGTACTTTGACAAAACGCCCATCGGCCAAAGCACTACGCGCACCATCAATGACATCGAGGCCATCAACACGAGTTTCAGCGAGGGCAGCGTGACCATTTTGGCAGATTTGATGACGATACTGGCGGTGCTGGCGGTCATGTTTTTCACTTCGTGGAAACTGACGCTGGTGGTTTTGTCTGTGTTTCCGCTCCTGATTTGGGGCAGCTACCAGTTCAAAGAAAGTGTGCGCAAGAGTTACGAGAACGTGCGAAACCACATCGCCACGATGAACTCGTTTTTGCAGGAACGAATCAGCGGGATGCGCATCGTGCAGATTTTCAACGCCGAAAGCCGAGAGGCCGACAAGTTCCGCCAGATAAACCGCGACTATACTTCTGCCAACCTGAAAGCCATTTTTGCCTACGCCATTTTTTTCCCGGTGGTGGACATTATCTCGGCGCTTTCGCTTGGCCTAATGGTGTGGTACGGCGCGCGCGGGGTGCTCAGCGAGGAAGTGACCATCGGTGTGCTCATTGCTTTCCCACTCTACATTTCGATGCTGTACCGCCCCATCAGGATGTTGGCCGACAAATTCAACACCCTGCAAATGGGCCTCATCGCTGCCGAGCGCGTGTTCAAACTTTTGGAAACCAATGATACGGTGCAAAACACGGGGACGCTCGCCCCCGAAAAACTGCGCGGCCAGTTGGCGTTTGAAAAGGTTTGGTTTTCTTATTCCGACGATCTCGAAAACGACGCGGTGCTGCGCGACGTGTCGTTCCGAATAAACCCTGGCGAAACGCTCGCCATCGTGGGCAGCACCGGCAGCGGCAAGACCACCATCATCAGCTTGCTCAACCGTTTTTACGAAATACAGCAAGGCCATATCCTTATTGACGGGCGTGATTTGCACGATTACGATGTGTTTGCGCTGCGCCGCCGCGTGGCCGTGGTTTTGCAGGATGTGTTCCTTTTTTCCGGCACGGTGTTGGAAAACATCACGCTGCGCGACCCCAATATTTCGGAAGCGCAAGTCATCGAAGCGGCCAAAATGATCGGGGCGCACAAGTTCATCAAAAAACTTCCCGGCGGCTACCACTACCAAGTGATGGAGCGCGGGGCTACGCTCTCGATGGGCCAACGGCAACTGATTTCGTTTGTTCGCGCCCTTGTTTTCAACCCCGACATCCTGATTTTGGACGAGGCTACTTCTTCGATTGACCCCGAATCGGAGTCCATCATCCAGCACGCCATCGAGAAACTCATCGCCCGCCGCACGAGCATCATCATTGCGCACCGGCTCAGTACCATCCGCCGCGCCACCAATATTTTGGTGCTCGAAAAAGGCGAGGTGCAGGAGTTTGGCCCGCACGAAGAACTGGTGGAAATCGAAGACGGCAAGTACCGCGAACTGTATGAGAAGCAGTTCTTGGCGGCGGCGGCGTGAATGCACCGCGTTGTATTTTTTAAAACACTAAGGAAGTAAGGGACACTAAGGCTATAGGGGTTTTGAACACCTATTAGCCTTAGTGTCCCTTACTCCCTTAGTGTTTTAAAAATATCAGCCCAAGAGAAAAATGGTCAAATCTGCCTTCTCCTATCATTCACCACAAACGTTTTTGAAAGACTGTCGTGCCAGCCCACCGAGCCGGCAAAGAAAGAAAGTGGCTCAAAAGGAATGAGCCTACAGAGGGAGCGGAGCGCGGCTTTGTTCCAAGTGAGTGGGCTTCCGTCTTCGCACACCGCACGGGTACGGGTGATGAGTTTGCCGAGCGTCTTGCCGTTGAATGCGCCTTCCAGCAGCATATAGTAGCATAAGGTCAAGAAGTAACCAAGCGCAAGATTGGTAAGAAGGCCAGAAGGCGGCTCCTCATATTCGCTGCGCCCAAAATCCAAAAGCACGAAGCCAACGACCACGAAGACTTGCAATAGAATGCGGTCAATGAGGTAGTTGACAAATCGCTTGCCGGTGTCGGCGATGTCAAGCATTTCTTCTTCTTGGGGTTCGTCAAAGGGCAGGTCTAAGATTTCGTTTTGCATGGTTGAGTTGTTTTTTTTGTGCAGCGAAAGTCTTTCAAATCCGGCACTTTGAATCAAAAAATTTTGAGGTAAACGCTCCATTTCCGCAAATCAATCTTATGAAACAGCCCCTTCTATTCGGGCAACGTATAGCCAAAGCAAAGTGCCTGCCCGTCGGCAGACAGGGCTTTGAACAAAACGACCTGTCAACTGATTGGGTCTCAATCGAATCAATCGGACTTAATCTTCAAAAATCGAATCAATCGGCGATACTTTTGCCCCCATGTCTGATGAAATTCTGGAACAAACCGCCGCCCTCGTCCGCGCACCGTTCGAGTTGGAAACTGCACCGATGCCTGACACCGAAGCGGAACTGCTCACGCTCCTCGCCGAAAGCATCGAAGACATGCTCCAGCACCGCCCCGAATACTTGATGAGCCTGCTCTACCGCTTAGATGTTTTGGAAGAAAAAATCCGCCCCGTAATGCACCCCGCCGCGCCAGACCCTGTGCACATCGGCCTCGCAAGGCTCGTGCTCGAACGCCAGCAGCAACGCGCCGAAACCAAACTCAACATCAAGCCCAAACCTTTGGAAGGGCTGGAGGGCTGGGAATGGTGAAGCCAACTTTCTCTACTTTTGTGCCCGATTTTTACCTAACCAATTTCTTTTTCAGCAAAACATCATGCACAAGCCAAGCACCGCCCGCGAAGACCGCTACCAGCACCATGATTATTATGGTGTGGACGAACTCCTTTCCTCCGAACACCTCCTCGCCCGCGACGCCGTGCGCCAATGGGTGAAAACCGAAGTCAGCCCCATCATAGAAGACTACTCCAACCGCGCCCAATGCCCCACCCAACTTTTCAAAGGCTTGGCCGAAATCGGCGCGTTCGGCCCCTCGCTCCCCGCCGAATACGGCTGCGGCGGCATGGACGAAATCGCCTACGGAGTCATCATGCAAGAACTTGAGCGCGGCGATTCCGGCGTGCGCTCCATGGCTTCCGTGCAAGGCTCGCTCGTCATGTACCCCATCTACAAGTTTGGCTCCGAAGAACACCGCCGCCATTACCTGCCCAAAATGGCAAAAGGCGAACTCATCGGCTGCTTCGGCCTCACCGAACCCGATGCCGGCTCCAACCCCAGCGGTATGCTCACCAACGTGAAAGACGACGGCGACTCCTACATCCTGAACGGCTCGAAAATGTGGATCACCAACTCCCCCGTGGCCGATGTCGCAGTCGTGTGGGCAAAAAACGAAGAAGGCAAAATCATCGGCCTCATTGTCGAGAAAGGCATGAAAGGATTTTCCGCCCCCGAAATCCACGGCAAATGGAGCCTCCGCGCCAGCATCACCGGCGAACTCGTTTTTGAAGACGTGCGCGTGCCAAAGACAAACGTGCTGCCTGGCGTACAGGGCTTGAAAGGCCCCCTCACCTGCCTCACCAAAGCCCGCTACGGCATTGCTTGGGGAGCCATTGGCGCGGCGCTCGATTGCTACGATTCGGCCCTGCGCTACTCCAAAGAGCGCGTACAGTTCGGGCGGCCCATCGGAGGTTTTCAATTGACGCAGAAGAAACTGGCCGAAATGATTACCGAAATAACGAAAGCCCAGCTCCTCGCCTGGCGGCTCGGAACGCTCGCCAATTCGGGCAAAATGACCCCCGCCCAAGTCTCCATGGCCAAGCGCAACAACGTCCACATGGCCCTCGAAATCGCCCGCGAAGCCCGCCAAATCCACGGCGGAATGGGCATCACCAACGAGTACCCCATCATGCGCCACATGATGAATCTCGAAACGGTGCTTACCTACGAAGGCACGCACGACATCCACCTGCTCATCACTGGCCACGACGTGACAGGGCTGGATGCCTTCAATTGACAAGCGATGCGACTTGTTTTTCCAGAAGGTTTTTTGTGGGGCACTTCCACCGCAGCAGCGCAGGTGGAAACGGCGGGCGAACACCCCTGGCGCGGGCTGCGGGCACTGGACGGCTACGTTTTTGAACGAACCACCGACCACGAACTGCGCCGCGAGGAGGATGCAAAAATCATCGCCCGCTTTGGCTCCATCTATCGCTGCGGCGCGGATTGGAGCCGACTGCAACAGGAGCCGTTTGCGAAATTCGACCCAACGGTGGTGGCCGAGTACCAACATTTTTTTGAGGATTTGCGGACACGCGGAGTGGGGCTGATGTTCGTGCTCCACCACTTTGCGCACCCCAACTGGTTTGAGCAAAAAGGCGGCTGGACAAACGAAGACAACATCCCGATGTTCCTCGATTTTGCGCGGCAGTGCATCAAGCATTTCGGGGAATACGCCAAGGCTTGGAACACATTCAACGAGCCAAACGTGTATGCCATGAACACCTACATTTTGGGCAATTTCCCCCCAAGAAAAAAAGGCAAGTACCTGACAGCCAACCGGGTTTTGAACAATATGGGCAAGGCGCACGACATCGCGCTGAAGATGCTCCGCGAAAAATCGGACGCGCCCGTGGGCATCTCGCTGAACACGGCCTGCTTCGAGGGCCGAGGTGTTTTGGGCAAATCCGTGGCGGCTTTTGTGCGCTGGTGGTTCATGACCCGGGCAGCGCGACCATTCGAGCGTTGCGACTTTTGGGGGCTGAGTTACTACGCCCACATGATTTTTGACCCTTTCCCGATGGACGCGATTTCGAGAAAAAAGGATTTGGAAAAACTCGGCATCCCCCACGACAAGATGTGGGGCTACCGCCCGGAAGGGCTGGGCGAAGTGATGCGCCGCTTCCACAAACGATATTCAAAACCAATCATCGTTACCGAAAACGGCATCTGCACGGACGACGCAGATGAGCGCATCGAGGGAATAAAAGATTACCTCGCGGTGTGCCACGCGGCCATTCAGGACGGGGTGGATTTGAAAGGCTATATCCATTGGAGCACTTGGGACAATTTTGAATGGCACTTGGGCCCCACGTTCCGCTTTGGCCTCGCACGGGTGAACTTTGAGACGATGGACCGGGAGGTGACGGCGGCGGGGGAGTTTTATGAGCGAGTGGCGAGGGAGAACGGGTGCAACGCGGACTCAGCGGATTTGCGCGGATTGCGATAGGTGGATTCTGCCGATTTGCGCGGGTTGCGATAGGTGGATTCTGCCGATTTGTGCGGGTTGCGATAGGTGGATTCTGCCGATTTGCGCGGGTTGCGATAGGTGGATTACGCGGATTCTGCGGATTTGCGCGGATTGCGATAGGTGGATTGCCAACGCAAAGTGATTTTGAAAAACGAACTGCGCTCAAGCATCCCGAACTTCTCGGGATCGAACCAATCGGATTCAATCTTCAAAAATCGAATCATTCGGCTATACCTTTTTATGCAAAATCAACTTCACCTTCGAGTGCTTGCAATTCTGCTGGTGTACGGCCTGCTCAAATTCATGGGCGGGTCGTTCGGTGCTTTGATGCTCTACCCGGTGACGATGCTGGTCACGTTTTTGCACGAATTCGGCCACGCGCTGGGGGCTGTGCTGACGGGCGGCTCGGTGGAGGGGCTACAAATCAACTCCGATGGGAGCGGTTACACGTCCACGCGGGGCGGCAGCCCGGGCATCATCCTGATGGGCGGATATTTGGGCAGCGCGCTGCTGGGCAATGTGCTTTTTCGCATCGGCGCCCGCCATCACCGCTTGACGCAAGGCACGCTCTTGGTGCTGGCGGCCTTTATGGGCATGGCAGGTTTGCTGTGGTTCGAGTCGTTCGAGAGCACCGTGATTTTGTGGGTGTTTGCCTTGGTGCTGACGTTCATTGCGCTGAAAACAAACCTTGACCAAGACGTGCTGATGTTCCTCGGCTTGGCTGCCGTGCTGCACATCATCCAAGATTTCAACGTGGGGCCGAGCAGCGATCTGGCGATGTACGAGCAGGTGGTGGGGCTGTTTCGGAAAGAAGTGTGGATGTACATTTGGCTGGGGCTGGCCGCGCTGCTGTTCTACTGGAATTTGAGCGGGGTGTTCCGCAAAAGCCGGCGGGTGTAGAACGCGCTTTTCAAAGCAGCCACTTTCATCGGCCAACATTCAAGGACTTTATCTCAATCTCCTTCGGGATAAACGGCCCTGCGTCCGCCCCGCCGATTATGATCTCGCGCACGATGGTGCTGCTGATGTGCGAATATTCGGGCTGAGCGATCAGGAACACCGTCTCGATGCCACCACCCACGATGTGGTTGAGCTGCGAAATGGTTTTTTCGTAGTCGAAATCGGAAGCGTTGCGCAGGCCGCGCAGCAAGAAGCGCGCGCCGATGCGCTGGCAGTAGTGTGCGGTGAGGTTTTCAAAATGGTCCACGCGCACGCGCGGCTCTTTTTCAAAAACTTGGCGCAGCCATTCCATGCGCTGCTCGTGGGGGAACAGGTACTTTTTGGTGCTGTTGATGCCCACCGCCACGATTACCTCGTCGAACAGGGGCAAAGCCCGCCGCACCAAATCTACATGGCCGATGGTGATGGGGTCGAATGAGCCGGGGAATACTGCGATTTTCATGCTACGTTGGTTAAAGCAGGCGCGAAGTTGGGGGTTTTTGCATAGCAGGCCAAGGAAAGCGAGCGATTGCGTTTTTTTAGGCTGGTATGTTCAAAGTGCCACAAACCTGTCCAATATTTGCAGGTGCATTCCCACTGCGGCGTTCGTCAAGTGGGAGAGGAGTTGCCCGAAAATCCTCCACCAAAGAGTAGGGCGCGGAAGCCGAAAGGCGATAAGAGTAGGCATCCTATCACTCGAAAATAAAACTTTGGCCATGAAGAAAATCTTTTTCACACTCTTGCTTGTCTTCGGATTTGCCCAACTCATTTCTGTGCAAGCAAGCACCGACGCCAAAACTGCGGAGCAAGTTGCTGCTTCTGCGTCGCTCGCGCTCCAACCCGATCTCTCCGGTTCTTTTGCAACCATGACCACCGAGGAGTTTTTTAACCTGACGCCTAAAAAATTCAAAGAGGCAACGGGCAAAAAACTGCGGCTGAAGGAAAAGATTGGGCTGAAACTGGCTCAGAAAGCATTGAAAAAGCAAATGAAGGCGGCTGATGCCGGCATTGAGAAGGGTGTGTACATCATCCTTGCTATTTTCATCCCCTTCTTGGCCGTAGGTTTGGCAACCAACTTTGAAGGAACCGATTGGCTGATAGCGCTCCTGCTGACTTTCCTTTTCTGGCTGCCCGGCATCATCTATGCCTTCATCAAAATGGCTGATTACTACCCATAGTAGTTTTGCAATTGGGAATTGAAAAGCCGGAGCAATGAGTTTGCTCCGGCTTTTCTTTTGGTTTGAACACAGGGACTACTCCGCAATCATAGTAGCACACGCGATTGCATGTCCCCCTTTCGGTAGAGAATGCGCCACAATACCGCTTGCTCAAACATCCCCGCCACTTGCTGAAAAATGGATTTGGCGGTCACGTTATCGTTGGTAAATTTGCCCCATCTTATCACCACACACAAAACAATTTCAATCGAGTATGAAAAAACTGATTTTCACCGCAACACTCATTCTTTGCTGCGTCTTTGCGGCACAATCCCAGAGTGAGTACAAAACAGCCCTCGGCTTGCGCTTTGGCTACCCTAACTCTATTAGCCTCAAGCATTTTCTCAGCGAAAAAAATGCCGTGGAGGTGTTCGCTGGGTATCGCCGTTGGTCAAGGTATTACAACGATTTTAGGGTGGGCGCACTGTACCTCGTGCATTCCCCGATTGAAGATGTAGAAGGCTTGAAATGGTATCTCGGAGGTGGCGCAACAGCCATTTTCAACAACTATGACAATGTCTACTATGCTTCCGACAACTATGGCAACGTCAATCTCGGCATCATGGGCGCGCTGGGTCTTGACTACAAGTTTGTGGATTACCCCATCAACCTGTCCCTTGACTGGGTGCCCACTTTTGTCATTGGCGAGGGAGCTTACAACGGCTTCCGCGCAGATGCCGGCGCATTGAGCGCCCGCTACACCTTCAAATAAGCATCTCTGTTTTCGGCCCACAAAGGAGGCTTGCCAATTCGTTTGGCAAGCCTTTTTTGTTTGTGGCCAAGAGGTGTTTTTGGGAGACGATTGAAAAAAATCGAGCCGATGAGGGAGCGCAAGAAATTTTTTCAAAAAATTTTCAAAAAATTTTTACCCCTCAAGATTTTCTAAATCAACGACTTAGGGCGAAAAGAATTTTGTTTTAAAATTAGTACCCGGCAAAAATAGGTTCTATGTATTGCAAAGAACCTTTTGCTGCCATTATCTTTGCACCACCTACTAACGGACGTTGGACAATTTTCAATCTCGAACAATCAGCAATTATCAATCAGCAATTATCAATCAGCAATCAAATAGGCTATGCAACCAAAAGTAAAAGTTACCCTATCGGTCCTCACATTCGTAGCCATGGTGCTTACCGGCTTGGCGGCTGCCGAGCAAATGCCCCGCACCCCCCCCATCGGCAACGAATCGCTCCTTTCGCCCAACATCATCAGCCTCAGCCCAAAGCTGGTGCGGAAAAAAAATCAATTTGAAAAGGATGCCAAAGCGATGCGGGAGATTGATTCGCTCGTCATCCAGCACAAGCCCGCGAAATGAATTTCGCGCTACGCCAATTCACTTGAACAATGTAAAAAACATGGATATCGAAAATGCAAAAGCGCAAATGCGCAAAGGGGTGCTCGAACTGTGCATCCTTGCCATCATCGAGGAGGACGAGGTGTACCCAAGCGACATCATTGCGAGGCTCAAAACCAACGACCTCATCGTGGTGGAAGGTACGCTCTACCCCCTCCTCACCCGTCTGAAAAACGACGGCCTCTTGGACTACACTTGGCGCGAAAGCAACGCTGGGCCACCGCGCAAGTATTTCAAGATCACGGACGTGGGCCGGCAGTTTCTGGAAGCACTCAGCAGCAGTTGGAATCAACTCGTGCAGTCCGTGAGCCAAACCGTAGGCAAGCCCCAGCCCACCAAGAAAACCCGTAAAACCGAACCGTCTTCACCCGCCGATTCATCCGCCGAAGTTTCAACGGAGGAGGCGACAAAGGTGGAAGTTTCAATGGAAGCAGCCGAACCGACAACCAACAACTAACATCAAGCAATGAACAAGATTCTCAATATCAATTTGGGCGGCTATGCCCTTACCATAGACGATGATGCCTACGAGTATCTCACGGGCTATTTGGACAGCATCCGCAGGCGGTTCAGCGAGAGCGATGGCCGCGACGAAATAGTGGGCGACATCGAAACGCGCATCGGCGAACTCATCAGCCAAGGCATGGGCTCGCGGACCATCGTGATGTTGCCCGACGCCGAAGCCGCCGTGGCGGTCATGGGCAAACCCGAAGATTTTGGCGGAGAGGAGGCCAGTGACAGTAGCAGTGGCAGTGGCAGTAAAAAGAGCGGCAAATCAACTTCCCGCACAGGAAAACGCCTTTTGCGCGACGAAGACGATGCCGTAGTGGGAGGCGTATGCTCTGGCCTCTCGGCCTATTTTGGCATCCAAGACCCCGTGTGGATGCGCCTGATTTTTGTGCTGCTCGCCTTTGGCTCTTTTGGCTTTTGGATGCCGGCATACATCCTGCTTTGGGTGCTGGTGCCTGCAGCCAAGTCGGCTGCCGACCGCCTTACCATGCGCGGCGAACAGGTGACCATGGACAACATCGCGCGTGAAGTGGAGGGAGGCTTTGACCGGCTGGGCAAAAAAGTGAACGAATTCGGTGCCGACGCAGCAGGCAAGGGCAGATCAGGCGCACAAAACGTCATGAGCAAAGGAGTAACGGCCATCGGCCAAGCCTTTGGGCTGCTCCTCCGCTTTGTCGCCAAGTTCGCCGCCCTCATTGCCATCCTCATCGGCATCGCGCTGTTCTTGGGGCTGGCGGCAGGCTGGATTGGGGGCATCATGGGGCTGTTGGTGGCCGCGCCGTACATAGAATATTTCAGCCCGTTCTCTTGGGGCTGGACTTGGTTTGGGGCCATCAACCTGTTTTTCCTTCTTGGCATCCCCGCCGTTGCGTTCGTGCTGCTTTTTTCGAGGCTTTTATTCAAAACCCGCACCCCCTCGTGGGTGAATAGAACCTTGACGGGCTTGTTCGTTCTGAGCGTCATTGCGGCGTTTTCTATGCTGCCCTTTGCCGCGAAAGAATACAGCCAATCGGATTCGATCTCCAAGGATATTGACCTGAGCGCTCTCCGTTCTGACACTTTGCGTGTGGGAGCAGTGCCCGATTTGTTGGGAGGCAGGTATCACAACCACCACAACGATTTTGATTTTGACGAAGACGGTGCGCGCCTGCATGACAATGGCATGGAAATGCGCTGCCCGCTCGAAATCCGCGTCGTGCCGAGCCGCGACGGCCAATACCATTGCACCCAAATCATCAAATCGAGAGGCTCTTCCAACCTGAGTGCGCAGGAAAATGCCGACCGGGTGGCCTATTCAGTGACGTTTTCGGGCAATACGCTCCTTGTGCCCACCTCGTACAGCATTGGCAAAGGAGAAAAATGGCGCGGGCAAAGAGTGCGCGTCAACATCGAAGTGCCAACGGGAAAAAGCATCACGTTCGACGAAACCATCCACGAGTATGCAGGCGCTGACTTGGACGAATACGATGAGGAGAACGACAACAACTACATCTCGCGCCGCCCCGGTAAAGTGTTCCGCATGGACACGCGCGGCCTCGTGTGCGCCGATTGCCCCAACATGGGCGACAAAGGCTACCGCTCTGACCGCTCCTACGAGGACTTTATTTTGGAAGGCGATTTCACCGCCGAAATCCGCGAAGGCAACGACTTCCGCGTGGAAATAGAAGGGCCAGATGGCGAAAGGAACAAGATTCAGAAAATACAGACGGGCAACAAGGTCACCTTCACCACCAACGGGAAGGCCACCAATGGTGCGGTGCGGATCATGATCCAAACCCCCACGTTCACCTCGCTCCACGCCGCCAACACGGGCGAAATCACCATCAGAGGTTTTGACGAAGGCCATGCAAGCATCAACGCCAGCGGCAGCAGCCGTATCAAAGCGTACATAGACGTGTCGAACGAGTTCAACATCGCGCTCTCTGGCAATGCCTCGCTCGACCTGACGGGCAAGGGGAATTATTTGGATGTGAGCCTGAGCGACGACGCGGTGCTGGAAGCCGCGAATTGGAGCGCCGACCGGGTGAAAGTTTCTTCTTCTGACAAAGCCAAAGCCAGGGTTTTTGCGAAGGACGATGCGCTGATTATTTCTACCGGAGAGAGTTCGGTGCGCGTGGATGGCGGCGCGAATGTTCGGAATAGGCGGGAGGAGAATTGAGACCACTGCCTGACGGCAGTCAGGTTGGGATATTTTAAGCAACGGCGGGGGGGGGGGGGGGGGGGGGGGGGGGG
>JBJXFT010000296.1:0-14972 GCA_046155725.1 Saprospiraceae bacterium | reverse complement strand
CCCCCCCCCCCCCCCCCCCCCGCTCCCATTCATGGTGGTGCCGCAAAAGGATTTGTGCGACTCAATTTGGATTTGAACCTGCAAAAACTCAACAGAGAAAATCAAGGCATCAGAACAGAAACATCCGTTGTGGAAAAATGGGAAAGGCTCAGTCGTCGTAATGCCCTTTCAAACCTGCCACAACTATAGCATCGTTTTCCATTTTGTAAATCAAGCGATGTTCTGACGTGATTCGCCGCGACCAATAACCCTTGTAATTGTGTTTCAATGGTTCAGGCTTTCCCAACCCCTTAAACGGGTCGCGGCTGATGTCACGGAGCAGGGCATCAATTTTCCAAAAAATATCAAGGTCTGTGTCGGCCCACTCAGTCAGTTGTTCGTAGGCACTTCCCTCGAAAAACACCCGCTTCATCTTTGACCCAGTTTTTGAGTCAATTCTTGATATTCTTCAGGCGAAAACTCGACAAGATTGATCTTGCGCTCAATATTTTCAATGGATTCGTCAATGCGACGGCGCATTTCTTGGCGCGATTCTTTGGTCTTGATCCGGATTTGAAATTCGAAATCCTTGATGTTGCCATTGAGCAAAAACTTGATACGCTCAATCAGGTCGCTGTTGAATTCTGCTCCCGTGACATTCAAAGTTGCTTGTGTCATCTTTCAAAAATTTGTAGCAAAATTAGGGTAAAAAATTCTTGCGAGCTAGTGCAGAATTTCACGCCTCATTGTTCCGAATCAACTGCTCATCCTCGCGCTTGTTCCGTTTTTTGAAGAATTTGGGCGACACTACGAGCAACCCGAATGATTCGCCATCTTCTTTGTTGCGCTTGGAATGGTGGGTGCCGTGCGCCCGCAAGAGGGCGCGGCTGTACTTGCTGTCCAACTGCTTGAACCACCTGAAACGGCGGTGGATGTAGACGTCGTGGATGAGGAAATAAGTGAGGCCGTAGAGCGAAATGCCGACGCCGACGAAAAGCACCCAGAAGTTGGGCGTAAGCCCGCCAATCATGTAGCAGATCATGCTGGGTATGGCGAACACCAGGAAAAAGCGGTCATTCTTTTCAAAAAAACTTTCTTTTTCGTGCTTTGGCAAGTGGTGGTCTTCGTGCCAGTGCCACAAAAAACCGTGCATCACAAACTTGTGCGTGAACCAAGCCATGAATTCCATGCCAGCATAAGCGGCCAGCGTGATAAGTGAATAAATCAACCAAGTAGGCATGAGCAGATAAAAAGTAGCAAGTTACAAGTTAGCAAGTGGCGAAGCCCAAAAAACAGCGTTCGGTAGGATTTGTTTTTTTGCTCGATCCAACTTCCCGATCCCGATTTCTTCGGCATGAAACTTTCGGGAAGTGCAGGCTTTGAACTTTTACTTTTGCAAACTAAAATAAACATTTCGCCATGTTCAAAACTTACTTCCTCCCTTTCTTGCTCTTAGCGCTCCCTTTCCAAATCCTTGCTCAAGATGCGCACTCTTTCCAGTGGCGCTACGAATCGGCGTTGGGCGCAAATATGCTCCAGCACGATGTGCTGCCCCTTGCTGACCGGGGCTATATCTGTTCTGGGCTGGTGGAAAGCCCGGTGGGGAGCGCGTTTTATTACCCCTACATCTGCCGCATGGACTGCCAAGGGCGGATGGTGTGGGCCAAGACGTTCAACCAAGCCACCGAATCCGCCAACAACGTGAGCGGGCGCGTGCTACAAATTTCAGAGACCGATTTTGTGCTGGTGAGCAACGTAGGCTTTTACTTTACCTCGCCCCACAACGACATCTTTTTGGCGCGGGTGGACGGGGATGGCAACCCTGTGTGGACGCGACGCATCGGTGGCGGCACCAACAACCAAGACGTAGCTCAATCGGCCATCTTGACTTCCGACGGCAACATCGTGCTGGCTGGGCAAACCGGCTCTTGGGGAACCGACTCTGGAACGAACAACAACTACACCGACCAGTATTTTATGAAGGTAAGCCCTGCGGGCAATATCCTCTGGACCCGCACGGTGGGCAACCCCCAAAAGGTAGACCGCGCTTTCGATATTGTGGAATTGGCCGACCAGAGCCTCGTGGCAGCAGGCTCCTACATCCACACGGGCGGCACGTTCTACGCCAACCTCCTAAAGATGGACAAAAACGGCACGGTGCTGTGGCACAAGGCTTTTGGCGAAGGCACAGCCCCGCAAGCCAACCACGCTTTTGGCCTTCTGTCCACTTCGGACGGCGGGCTGCTGCTCACGGGCTCGTCTACCAATCTGCAGCCAAACTTTCAGGGCTACGACGATTTCCTCATCATCAAAACAAATGCCGGCGGCGAGGCAGAATGGACACGGGTAGTGACGGGCGGCGGCCCCGACTTGTTTGAAAACGCAAGCGGTGCGGTGGAAAAGCCCAATGGCGATTTTGCCGTCATGTGCGCCACCGCTTCATACCCCACCGTCGGTTTTGTGGGCAACAAATACGCGGTGCTCACTCTCACACCCACCGGGATCTTGTTAAACCTCAAAACCTACAACCTTGGCAGTTCGCACTATCCGCGCATCCGGCTCCACCCTCAAGAAAACGGCTACTTGATTTCGGGCTTCACGAACTGGACGGGATATGGCGGCAACGGCAACCGCTTCGACCCGCTCTTGATCAACTTGGATGCCGACCTGAAAGTGAGCTGCTCTTTCAACGACTACACGGGCTTCACCACGCTCTACAACCCTGCTTTCGATATTGACGATGTGCCGGGCACCTCTGGCATGGGCGGCGTGGTGGTGAACAACTTGGCCGATGCTTCGAGTTTTGAACTGCTGCAAGACGTGGTGTGCGAACAGGATGCCTACGAAACCTGCGCGCCGTTCAGCGCGGTGAAAGGGCATGCCACCGCACGGCAAGGATTCGAAGTGTTCCCCAATCCGGCTCGCGCGGGCAATCCCATCTCGCTCCGTTGGGAAGGTGCCGACGTGGAGCGGGTGAACATCTGCGACGTGCACGGACGGCTCATCAGCCAACACACACCGGTGGCGGGCATGACCAACCTCGACCTGCGCATCGAATCGCCCGGCGTCTATTGGGTGTACCTGCAAGGGCAAGGCAAGAGCAGGACGGAGAAGGTGGTGGTGGGGGAGTAATGTGGGAGCGGGTTTAGAGCGGTTTGGAAAGTTTAGATGGTTTAGGGGAATTGGTTTTCACCCAGTTGAACGGTTCCTTTGTTCAAGCCCAAAAACTGCCCTATCTCGTTTGCCGTATTTATCCCATTCCGATTTCTGCAACTTTTAATAGGCTTCTTGCGAAAGTAAGATTACAAAGAGCGTGTGTCCTTCTGAGGGCAGCGAATCCCAAGCACTTCGGGATTCGCTGCCCTCAGAAGGACACGCGCTCTTTTGCAAGGGGCATTTCTCTGGCACCCCCGCGTGCCGGAGCAGCATCAGTATTTGTGTCTGCCAGATTGCTTTTATTCTTTCCTTATTCGGATTTTATTCTGGGCAAGACACTTTTGCAACGCACAATCCTCTAACATTTTAAAACACCCAATTATGAAACGTCTGTTTACCCATTTTTTTTTCGCCGTTCTCGCCTTTGCTCCGGGCATTTCTTTTGCCCAGATAGGCAACACTATTGTCGTGGCCATAGATGATACCATCTGCGTCATGCCAGGTCAGGCCATCACGGACAATGTCGTTGCCAACGACAGCTTTTTCCCAGGGGCCCCTACTTTTATCAATGTCTCTTGGTTCCCACAACCTGTGCTCCCGTGTATTAACCTGTCAGGTAATGGAACGCTTAGCTTTTCGTCAGACGCTAATAATTGCTGTGGTGACACCCTCAAATATCAATACCGTTATGAAGGCTGCGAGGACAATCCACCCACGAAATGTAGTGCCGTGGCTACGATCATAGTGAAATGCCCCAAGCCGGATTGCTTTTTTGTGAACATAGAAGATATTGCCGGGCTTGACCCTGATAACCCGCGCTGTGCCTTGGTCTGCGAAAATGCCAGTGCGACATTTTTCGCCACCTATAACCCAAGCAGTACCTATACCTGGACTGTCACAGGAGGCACATTTGTGCCCGGCGCGAATGCGGCGGCCATTGATATTTCCTGGGGCCCTATGGGGCTAGGAGCCGTTTCCCTTTCAATCACGAATAGTGGCGTAACGACTATAATAGATGCCTGCGTGGTTATCATGGAAGGGCCGGTTGCCGCTTTTACTACCTCTTCGACAAGTATTTGCAAGAATTCATCCGTCACTTTCAACAGCAGCACTTCCACCGGAGCCAGCAGTTACTTTTGGGATTTCGGCGATGGAACAACTTCCTCTGCGCCCATTGAGACCCACACCTACACTACCGCTGGAACCCATACCGCGTGCCTGATCGTGACCAGGAATAATTTTGATTCCAAAGGCAATCCGCTTTGTTGCTGTAGCGACACCACCTGTGTAGATATAATCGTTGACCCGCTGGAGGGGCCAAACATCTTCTGCGTTTCCACTTTGTGCGCAAAAGACAGCACCAAATACTGGACGGATGCCAAAAATTGCGGAAGCTACACTTGGACGGTGCTGGGCTCTTCAGTTCCTTTTACCGGCCAAGGCACCGATACCATCTGCGTACAGTGGGGCGCGGGGCCTGTCGGGACGGTCACATTGGAAGTGATGGGTTGCGATGACCTCTATTGCGAAGAACCCGTCACGGTAATTATCCCGATCATTCCTCCCACTATTTTGATAAATGGCGAAAAGGTGGTCTGTGCCAATGCTACCGAAACCTACACCGTGCCAAAATGGATCAGCGTGTATTACGACTGGGAGGTGATGGGGGCCATCAGCTGGACTGGCGAAGGCACCAATACCATCACAGTCAATTGGGGCTCTGCCAGCCCTGGAACGATCACCCTGAATTATTACAGCGATTTTCTGGGCGGCTTGCCGGGCCACGACCCGGCCGATTGCATGGGCACGGCGATGCTTCAAGTTGACATAAAGCCTCGTTTCAGCTTTGGCCCCCACCCGGGCGTAGTGTGCACGAATACCATGTCCACTTTTTCTGCAACCATGCTTCCTTGGTCAATGTACAATTGGACCATAAGCGGCACGCCCACTTTTACTGGGGATGGCACGGATGTCATCACCGTGAGCTGGGGCGCAGTGCCAGGTACTTTTGTCATCACCGCTACGCCGACAGATGCTACGGTGTACTGCAATGATGTAGTAACGATGATTGTAAAAGTGGTTGACGTGCCAAAGCCTCTCGGGATTGATGGCCCAGAAGAAACTTGCCCAGGCGATACCTATACCTATTTTGCCCAAACCGATCAGACGGGGGTAAACTTTAACTGGTCGGTCACGAACGGAACATTGAGCAGCACTACTGGAAACCCCGTGACCGTGACTTGGGGGGCCACTGACCCTTACGTGCTCGGCCTGCAACAAATCATGGCCTTTGCACCTGCGTGCAGCTCGGCGGTTTTCATGCTGAATGTGGAGGAAAAGATATTGGAAATGCCTACGATTACGGGGCAGTCACCCGTCTGCGTCAATTCTGTATGGGGTTACACGGCTGGCCCGTCGAACCAGCACGCAGAGGCTACATATCACTGGACGTTCGAGGACCCTACGATGGGCAGTGTCGCCGCTGGACAAGGCACTCCGAATGTCCAGGTGCAGTGGAACGATATAGCATCAGTAACAACGACTAACCTGATCCTTACGGTCAAATTGTGCAGCTCCATGTTTCAGGTCGCTTTTCCAGTTGAGGTGGATAACCCAAATCCTCCGACCATTGCACAAAACAATACGGTCTGCCCAGGCTTTTCTTTCATGTTGAGTGCGAGCAATGGCTATCAGGATTATCTATGGTCTACTTTGGAGACCACACAAACCATTACCGTTTCTACTGTTGGGGAGTACACGGTGATGGTTACCGAACTCAACGGGTGCAAAAGCAGCAGTAGTTATACGGCAGTCGCGCTTTCGGCTCCGCCATCCAAGCCGCCCGGCCATATTACCATCTGTGTTTTGCCTTGCAATCCATCCATGGTTACCATCAATGCGCCAAGTAGCAGTAGCCTGTATTCGTATGCTTGGGCTTGCAATGGCACAACACAGGGAACTACCGCAGCCTTTTTGGTCCATCCAAACACTTGCATAATTGCAGACTTCCTCTACACCGTAACGCTGACCGATGCGAATGGCTGTACCTCAACTTCGGAGACTACCGTGAGCCAAAAAGATGTCTGTGGCGGCAGCTGCACCCCGGAGGCTCACACGCTTTCATTTGCGACCTCCAACCCGCCCCCCGATTGCAACACGGTGGTTTTTACGGCAACTACCGTCAATGCCTCGCTAATCGGTTGGGATTTTGGAGACTTGTCAAGTCCTGGCGGCCCCCTTACACCCATTTCGCATACCTACACACAAGCGGGTAGTTACACGGTTACCCTATCTGCTCAAGTAGCCAATATGAATCCCCCTCCGGATTTTTGTCTGGTAACAACCACCAAGGTAGTTGACATCCCCTTGGTGGCCAAGTTCAGCTGCACTTCCAGTTGCTTGACTGCAACTTTTACGGATGAGTCAAGCTTCAATCTGCCGGGCGATATTCCCAATTCTTGGGCTTGGACGTTCGGAGATGGCGGCACCTCAGGTATGCAACATCCTACCCATCCATATACCACCCCCGGCACCTACACTGTCACTTTGACCGTGATGAACATGGCCAATTGTAAGTCCACCTTTACAAAAACCATTACAGTGGGCGGGGTTTCTGTGGACGGTATCGAGATAAGCCCAGATACCGTGTGCGTGGGTACGCCGCTCACTTTTTGTGGTATTAATCCGCTCGGAAACATTACCCAATGGGCTTGGAAATTTGCCGACGGCTCTACAAACGGCGGCCCAAAACCTTTCCACACCTACCTCTCGCCGGGCACCTACAAAGTCATGCTGACGGTCACGGATGATGATGGTTGTACAGACATGGTGATGTTAGACTTGGTAGTCAACCCTTTGCCAGCCGATGATATTATCACGGCCATACCTGGGCTGACGATTTGCGATAGTTCAACGACAACCCTCATGGTGACTTCAGTGCCAGGGTATACCTACCTGTGGTCAGATGCTGGCGCCAGCACCACCAATTCCATTGTAGTGACCCAAGCCGGCACCTACAGCGTGACCATTACAAATGCCGAGGGCTGCACCACCGTGCCTGACCCGGTGACCGTGGTCGTGATTCCCTTGCCGCAGGCGACCATATCTGGCACCCATTTCATTTGCGACAATGGCTGCGTGGGGTTGAGCGTGCCGGTTGGGCAGAATTATATGTACCTGTGGTCAACCGGACAAACCAGTAGTACCATCAACGCTTGCAGCGGAAGCCTCCAGTCCCCCTATTCCGTTACTGTTACCGAACCCTTCCTCAACTGTACGGCTGTTTCGGCACCGTTCGATGTTTCGGTCGTGGCTTCCCCCATGTTCAGCATTGCCATTGCCCCGGGCACTTGTGAGGGCACGCCAAATACACTCAGTATTATGTCCCCACAGCAAGATGTGATTTACGCTTGGAGCAACGGCACTACCGGGACTTCGATCATCGTCACGAAAGCAGGTACCTACTACGCGGTTGGCACAAATACGATAACCGGTTGTACAAGAACGGCGAGCGCCGTTATCCATCCTTTGCCCAACCTATGTTTGGTGCCGGTGGGCTGTTACGAAGTCTGCAACCCCGATACCATCTGCGGGCCATCTGGATTGACCGATTATCAGTGGAACAAGGATGGCGCAGCTATGCTGGGTGAAAACGACTCCTGCCTGATCGTAACGCAAAGCGGCACTTATAGCCTGACCGGGACCAACGAGTTCGGTTGTATGCTCACGTCGGATTCGCTCATGCTGACGGTGATAGATTGCACCTGCTACGGCCTGAGCGCATCGGCCACACCTGCCGGAACGGACAGTTGTTGCTGGAAACTCAGTTACAACAACCCGCTCAATACCCTTTACAAGTTGAAGGTTCACAGCAATGATGCCGACCTTGGTTTCAGTGGCTTGAGTGGACTGTTTTCGTCGGTTGGGGGCTCCAATTCGATCACATTGTCAAACGCCGTAAGCAGTGCGCTGCCATTGGCCTCTAGTGTGCTCAGCAACTTTATTACTGTTTGCTTGAGCAATGTGGTGAGCACCCCACAGCAAATCATTTTCGACTGGTACGGTGTCAACGGCACTGTCCTTTGTTCGGACACGGTGGAATTGTATTCGCAACACTTTTTGGTGGACACCATTTTCTTGTGTCCCGGTGAGACCATTCTGCTGGGCGGCAACCCCTACACCGCCCCGGACATTGTCATGGTTACGCTGCCAGGAGCTGGGGGCGAGTGCGATACATTGGCGACTTACCATCTGCTGCTTTCTCCCACCCACACCATCACGCTGAACTGTCCGCCCAATATCACGGTCAATGCCGTGCCGGGAGAGACTACCGCTGTAGTCAACTACCCGGCACCTACGGCTACCAGCACTTGCCCCGGCAGTGTTCCAACATTGATCCCAATATCTGGGCTGCCCAGTGGCAACCCGTTCCCGCTTGGAGAAACGGAGGTCTGCTTCATCGCCAAGGACAATGAGAACTGTTGCAGCAAGCCGGACACCTGTTGTTTCATAGTGACCGTGACCAACGAAGACCCCTGTGATGTGGCGATGATTGCTTGTATAAAATATGAACTGATGGGCATCACCAAAGATTTGGCGGGCAACCAAACCTATCGCTGGCGCGTGACAAACAATTGTGCCAACAATCTCATCAACGTCGCATTCCAAATGCCTGACGGTATCACAGCAAATACCCCGGCGAACAACGCTGTTTATACTGCGCCGAGCGGACGGCCTTACATTGTCCGCAACCCGAATTTTACTCCATACTATTCCATACGGTTCAAATCCGTTAACGCCGGCATCAGCAATGGAGGATCGGACATTTTCGAATACACCCTCCCGCCGCAAGTTTGCCAAGGGTGTATCCTTGCCAATGTGCGCCTTGCTCCAAAAATTTTCTATCAAGCGTACCTGTGCTGTATGATGCCGAGCAGCCTCGTTGTTTCACCAATCGAATCGCCCGTAGTCTATGATTTGTTGGAACCAGCATCCGAAGTCGCCAGCGAACTGACGCCCTTTACTAATCAATTCGCAGTCTTCCCCAACCCCACGGACGGTACACTTTTCGCCGACCTGTCTGCATGGGAAGGCGAGCAAGTACGGGTGCAGATATACAACAGTCAAGGGCAACAAGTGCAAAGCCTCGCAGTAAGGGCAGACGATACACAACAGCAGCTGATCGAAATGCCGAAAGGCTTGGCCGATGGACTTTATTTCCTGGAAGTTTTGACGGCAAATGGCAAACGGCAAATGGCGAGATTTGTACTGCATCGGTAAAACTGATGGTTGGCGCGCCAATCACCAATGCTCCAATCTGTCAATTTCTGAATCGGTTGGCCGGAACGCTCCGGCCAACCGATTTTTTTATGGGCAAAACCGAGACGTTCTTCCCCGCCCCCCGCCATTCAAAATGTACATGGCCCGAAAAAATATTGCAGAAAAGGCGGCTGGAAAAAACCCAAAGCCAGCCCCGCTTCGTATGTGAACTTTCAAATCTCCATCAACCCAATTTCTCTTTCATTACTTAACCAAACACAAGTAATCATGACCAATTTCACGAATCGAAGCATTTCTTGGGCTTCCATGTTGGCGTTGCTGTGGGTGTGCAATTCGGCGCTGTTCGCCTCCAGCCACCGAGAAGCACCCCTAATTGCCAACGACCCTTTGGCGGACAACACGGACCTCTATGCTTTCCGCAGTCCCGATGCCCCGAACACCATCACCCTCATTGCGAATTACATTCCGGGCGAATTCGCTTTTGGAGGCCCGAACTATTACACGTTTGGGGAGAACATCCGCTATGAAATCCACATTGACAACGATGCTTCCAAGCCCGGCGACGAGATCGTGTACCGTTTCACTTTTACGCGCGTGAACGGAGACCCGACCACTTTCTTCAACATCCGGCTGGGGCAGGAAAACCTCAAAACCACCTACTCGCTTGACCGCAGCGTGGATGGCGGCACCACTTTCACCACCATTGTCACCAATGGCAAAGTGCCGCCGCCGAACATCGGCCCGCGCTCCATCGAATCGGGTGCAGGGCTGAACACCACCTACGAAGCGCTCATCACGGCTTCCATCATGACGGCCAGCACAGGCGAAAAAGTCTATTGCGGGCCAGCCGACGATCCTTTCTTTGTGGACTTGGGCGGTGTTTTCGACCTCGGCGATATGCCACGGCAGGGCGGCCCGGCACGCGACGGGCTTGCTTTCTTCAATGTGCACTCCATCGCCATTCAAGTCCCCATCGCTACGCTGCGCAAAACCGGCGCGCCCGGCACTCCGGTCAACATTCTCGATTCCGACTACGTCATCGGTGCCTGGGCTTCGGCCAGCCGTCCCGCCACGCGCACACTGCAAGCCAACGGAGGCGAACCGGTGGATGCTGGCGCTTGGATACAGGTTTCCAGAATCGGGATGCCGCTTACCAACGAGGTGGTGATCCCCATCGGCGACAAGGACTATTGGAACCGCATCACGCCTTACGACGAATTGGCGGATGTCACTTTGGACGAATATTTTTACAACCCCGAGCTGGCGCTCTACATGGACGATGATCTGTTCGGAGCAGCCGTCCCTGCATTCGGGCCGCTGCGCATTCAGCGCAGCTCTTTGCAAGGCTTCGATTTTGGCAATGGCAAAGACGGTTTGTTTGTCCTGAAAGGAAATCCAGCCTTGGTCGGTACGGCGTTAGACCCGCTTATTTTCGGCGGTTTGCTGCTGCCTGCCGCTGGCAAGCCACGTTCGGTAGACCTTTGGCCAATATTCCATACGGGCGTGCCCAACCTTCCGCCCTACCAACTGGCTACGGGGAAAGGCGGCAACCCCCTCGCAGCAGGCAAGCCGTTCATCAACAACTTCCTGCCAAACGGCGGCGATATGCTGCGGCTCAACATGGCCGTGCCGGTGACCCCGCGCAACGATCCCAAGTTCAGCTCGCTCGGCATCGTGAATGCAGCAGTACTGGGCCTCACCGACCCGGCCTACAACGCGAACACGACCATCCAGAACATCCCGAACATGGACGGTTTCCCGAATGGCAGAAGGCTGGAAGACGATGTGACGCTTATCGAACTGCAAGCAGTAGCAGGCGTGGCTTTGGCGGCCATCGGCCTTTGGTACGACGACTACACTGCGGGCGGCCCGAACCCGGTGACGCAAGATTTGGTGAACGTGCTGAGCTACCGCACCGGAGTGAACAACAACGACAAGCATTTCAAAACGGCATTCCCTTATGTAGCCACTCCATGGAGAGGCACCGAAGTGGGGCAATGAGTGAGAGCGTGAGAGCGTGAGAATGTGAGAGCGTGACTCAATCTTTCACTCACTCAATAGCTGAATCAATATCCATCACAAAAAAAATTTCAATCAATGAATCGTTCCATAAATAAAGTCCTGCTGGCCGCTTCCGTCTGGATGCTCGCCATCACGATAAGCTTGGCTTCCAGCCACCGAGAGGCACCGCTGATCGCCGACGACCCGCTCGCCGACAACGTAGACCTCTACGCTTTCCGCAGCCCCGACAACCCCAACAACATCACGCTCATCGCCACATACATTCCGCTGCAACTCCCGCACGGCGGCCCCAACTATTATTTTTTCGGGGAAAATGTGCGCTACGAAATCCATGTGGACAACGACGCTTCCATTCCCGGCGACGAAATCACCTACCGGTTCACGTTCACCTACACGAACGAAGACCCTACTACTTTTTTCAACATCCGCTTGGGCAAACAGAACCTGAAAACGACCTATACGCTGGACCGCAGCATAGATGGCGGTGTGTCATTCCAGACCATTGTATCGAACGGGGTGGTGCCGCCGCCGAACATCGGCCCACGCTCCATCGAATCAGGCGCAGGGCTGAACACGACCTATCCTGCCTTGATGAGCAATGCCATCATGACCGCCACGAGCGGCGAAAAGGTTTTCTGTGGCACTTCCGACGACCCGTTTTTTGTGGACTTGGGCGGCATTTTTGACCTCGGCGATGCGCCCCGCCAAAACGGTACGCCCACCGACGGGCTTGCCTGCCTCAACGTGAGCACCATCGCGCTGCAAGTAAATATCCAAACCTTGCTCAAAGCAGGGGTCTTGCCCGCGCCGACTTCCATTTTGCAAGGCGATTTTGTGATCGGCGTGTGGGCCTCGGCCAGCCGCCCACTCATTCGCACGCTTTCGGCCACTGGCGACCCGACTTACAGCGGGGCTTGGACACAAGTCTCCCGCTTGGGAATGCCTTTGACCAACGAAGCGGTGATTCCCATCGGCCAGAAGGACTACTGGAATTCGCTCACGCCGTACCAGGAAATCTCGGAGACTACTCTGGACGAGTATTTCTACAATCCTGAATTGGCGCTGTACATGGATGACGATCTGTTTGGAGCAGCCGTCCCGGCATTTGCGCCACTGCGCATTCAGCGCAAGTCTTTGCAAAGCTTTGATTTTGGCAATGGCAAAGACGGGCTGTTTCCCCTGAAAGGAAGCCCGGCTGTGGCAGGCACCGCATTGGATGCTTTTGCTGATCTGCTTTTGCCCGCCGCTGGCAAGCCCCGCTCGGTAGACCTTTGGCCTATATTCCACACAGGCGTGCCCAACGTTCCGCCATACCAACTGGCTACGGGCAAAGCTGGCGGCAACCCACTCGCTCCAGGCAAGCCGTTCGTCAACAACTTCCTGCCCAATGGCGGCGATATGCTGCGGCTCAACATGGCCGTGCCGGTGACCCCGCGCAACGACCCCAAGTTCAGCTCGCTCGGACTGATTCAAGCCGCAGTGTTGGGCCTCACAGATCCGGCCTACAACGCGAACGCGAACATTCAATTCATCCCGAACATGGACGGCTTCCCGAATGGCCGCCGTTTGGAAGACGATGTGACGCGCATCGAATTGCAAGCCGTGGCGGGCGCAGTGCTGGCTGCCATCGGGCTGTGGTACGACGACTATACGGTTGGCGCCGCCAACCCGGTCACGGCTGATCTGGTAGGTGTTTTGGGCTACACCACTGGCGTGGAAAGCAACGATAAGCCGTTCACCGCTACTTTCCCCTACGTGGCAGAGCCGCACCGTGGCACCAGCGAGTGCAGCGGCCCTGTGTTTGTGGGCACTGACGATGTGTTCCAAGGAGTGTTGGGCTTCAGCCCCAAACCTGTGTTGATGAAAAATTTCCCCAACCCGTTCTTGAACCAAACGACTTTCCAGTTCAAGGTGAATCAGGCGACGAAGGCTACTTTGCGCATCTACGACGCGCAGGGCAATTATGTGGCCACGGCTTATTCGGGCAATTTGTTGGAGGGAGATTTCACGCACACCTGGAATGCCGCGAACTTGCCTTCGGGCATTTACCTCGCCAATTTGTACGATTCCAGTGGCAACCTTTTGCAGTCGGGGAAACTGCTGAAAACGCAGTAGGACTGAAAATCAACTTTTTGAAACATAAACATGGGTCATCTCGATTTTTCGGGATGGCTCATGCCATTTGTGGTAGAACGCTGGTGCTGCGTAGCATCGCAACAACCACACTTCAAGAGATTTTTTTGTAAAAAGCGTTCAAAAAAGTGTTCAAAAAACTTTATTAACTACTTTCGCGTTCGATATGTGAAAATCATCTGAACTAAAACCACACAATGTTTTAAAAATCAAAACATTTTGATTATGGAACTCACCGCTGAAAAAATTAGAACCAAAGTTCTATCAACAGAAAGCCAAAGGGCGCAAGCCGTTGAGGAGTCTTACAAGATTTTCTCTCTTGCCCTTGACGAGTATGCCGAAAAATACGACTTGGATGAAAAAAGCCTGCGCTTACTTAAAGGTACTCTAAGAGATGCTTTTATTGAAAGAAAAGCATCTGTTTACTTAGAGGAACATCTGCTCGGCTTTAACGAATATCTTCAAAATGCATTAGAGGTATCATTACAGAATATGTTCCAAAGGCAAGTAAAGGGAACGGAAATGACCAGAATCCTTTACTTTAATGAAAGAAACAAAGTTTTTGGAAAACTTAAATAAAGTAGCAAAACATGGAAGAGAAAGACATCCAATCTTCAAATCAAGAAGTGGAATCGGAACACGAAGTACTACCGACAGACGAGGTTATGCCTAAGGATAAGGGGACACCTGTTATGATGGGAATGATGAAGCAACTCGAGGGTGTGATAATGGAGAGAGGTAAAATCGGGATGTTTACATGAAACGTTTGGAAGTAGCTCAAGATTTAAGAACCAAAGAGATAAACGCTTCAGTCCATACTCAAAGAACAACTCGCTACCTTTCCATAGGAGGTTTGATTGCTTTTGCAGGGTTAACTTTGATGATACTTTTTTTCAAAGATGCCTACTTGGTTCCGTGGTTTACGTTTATAGCTGGTTTAGCAGGAGGGTTCGGCGTTGGGAAATCCACAAATAATCAACCTCCACAAAAATCGAGCGGCTCAATTTTAAAAGAATTAGATGACGATGATGCGTAGCATTTATTGGGACGAACAAGACCTCAGCACCAAGGCTTTTTCTTATGCCCGCATCGCGGGGTAGGCGTGAAATTCTAACCAAAGTCCGATTCTCTCGAAACACAACGCGACCCTGCTTCCGATCGGAAGCAGGGTCGCGTTGTGTTTCGAGAGAATCTCCTCACATTTTTCCGCCGTCCACATCCTTCAAGAAAGAAATCAGGCCACGGAAATAGCGTGCTTGGTCGTCCCACATACACATGTGGCTGCCGTCGGGGCAAAGGAGGAAACGTCCTTTTTGCACTTTTTCGGACACCATTTTCATGTGCTCAGGGTCCATCGTGTCATGCGTGGCGCCGATGACGAGCGTGGGCACTTTGATGCTGGG
>JBJXFT010000294.1:0-3062 GCA_046155725.1 Saprospiraceae bacterium | reverse complement strand
TTGGGCCGATGCTGTTGCGGCCATTCCAAGGGCGAGGCCGAACAAGAGGGTTGCAACGCGGATTGCGCGGGTTTGCGCGGATTTGCGCGGATAGCCGAACAAGAGGGGTTTTATTTTTTGCAAAAATTTCATGGTCAAAAATGTGGGGCGCGAGGTGTTTCGCGCCTGAAAGTCAAAGTAGTTGAGGCTAAGAGTCTATCCGAAAACTGGCCGGACAGTACGTTTACTAAACCTTGGAGGTTTAGTAAACGTGGCTATTGTTTCCGCGCCGCCGAAATGCCGATCATCTCCTGCAAGTTGGGGCAGCCGCTGAAAATATCGCTCACGCTGAGGTAAGTCGAGTTGAGTTTTTCGAGCACCCATTTTTCGGTGTATTCGCCCTTCTTTTGTTCGAGCGCAGCAGTTTGGATTTTCCCGTAGTCGAGTTTCAAATCGGCTTTGTGCGGCTTGGAGCGGCTGGTGAGTTGCACAAGGCGGAAAAGTTCGGTGCCGTCTTGTGCTTTGTATCTGAACGGTTCGGCCACGTCGCCTTCCTTGATGGGTTCGATGGCAAAAAACACGCTCGTTTCCAAGTCGCCCACTTCGAAAAACGAGTTGCCCGTTCGGGGGTTTGCCACCCGCCCGTCGTTGTTGTAGCTCTGTTGATTTTTGTCGCCATAGCGCTTCACCGCTTCGCTGAACGAAAGCCTGCCGTCGCGGATAAGTTGGCGCACCGAGTCGAGGGCCGCCTTCGCCGCGTCCATGTCAGCGTCCGTGATTTCCGGCTTGATCAGGATGTGGCGGCAATGGATGAGATTGCCCCGCCGCTCCAGAAGTTGAATGATGTGGAAGCCAAATTCGGTCTCCACAATTGGGCTTGTCTGCTTGGCTTCCAATTTGTAGGCCATGGCCTCGAACTCCGACACAAAGGTGCCGCGCTTCTGAAAGCCCAAGTCGCCGCCCTGTGCGCCGCTGCCCGCGTCGTCGCTGAATTTTTTGGCCAGTTCGGCAAAATCTTCCCCCTGCTCGGCAATGCGCTTGCGCAAATCTTCGACCCGCAGGCGGGCTTTGGCGCGTTCTTCCGCATTGACTTTTGGCTTGTACACAATCTCGCGGATTTCCACCTCGGCATTGAAGTACGGCAGCGAATCCTTCGGGATTCTGCCAAAAAAACGCTGCACCTCCGAAGGCGTGATGGTGGCTTTTTCCGTCACCTTCCCCTGCATCCGCTCGGCGAGGAGTTGGCTGCGCATATCCGAACTGAGTTGCGCCTTCATCTCCTCCACGCTTTGGCCGTAGAACTCCTCGATGGCCTTGTCGTCTTGGTTGAAATAGGCGCGGAGCCGCTCGATGCGGGCATCAATCTGCGCCTCCACCTCCTCGTCCTTCAATTCTACGGAGTCGAGTTTGGCTTGGTTCACTAATAGTTTTTGCACGATGAGGTTTTGAAGCACCACGCACTGGTATTCTGCCGGCAGATCTGGCTGGTCTTTTTTGGCAAAACTGTACTGCTCCTGCACATCGCTCAGCAAGATGATTTCGCCGCCCACCGTGGCCACTACCCGGTCAATCACTGCCCGGTCGTTTTGGGCGAAAAGCCCCAGTGGGAGAAGTAGTAGAAGGATAAATTGAATGCTATTTTTCATTGAAAATCTATGTTCTTGTTTGTGGTGTGAGACCTCGGAGGTTTTTGAAAACCTCCGAGGTCTTGGCTCTGCACGTTTCTACTGCACGATTTTAATGTTCTCCCGCCGCAATTCCTTCTGGTACAATTCTTCTTTCCAGCGTTCCAGAAGTTGTTGTTTGCGCTTGTGGAGTATGATTTTTTGAGCCTGGTCTTTGGCGTAGTCGAAGGGCGCGGCCGTCTTGCCTTGCACCGCATCCAGCACACGGTAATAATACTGGAAGCCGCCATCGGAAAGCGTGCCCTCTCGGCGCGAACCAGCGTTTTCAGAAGTCAAAGTCCCCTTGGGCAACAGCCCGGCCACTTCTTCGAGCGTGTACCATTTTTTGCGGTCGAGCAAAACCAACGATGCCCACTGCTTTGCAAAAGCATTGAGTTTGGTTTCGTCTGCCGGGTTGCGGCTGTACCAAAGTTTGTTGATTTCGTTTTGCGGCGCCTGCGGCGAGAGTTTCAGCACGAGGCATTTCAGAATCGTGCTTTCGAGTTGGAATTGGTCCTTGTTGCTGTCATAGTAGGCCAGCAGTTCATCGGCGGTCACCGTGCTGTCGAGTTTTTCGGCGATGAGTTGTTCCTCAAAATTGAAGCGGACGAGGCTGGCCCGGTAGCTGCGCACCAGTTCGTCAATGTTCAGGTCTTTCGGGATGTTGCGCTCCGCCTCGTACATCATCAGCTGCTCGCGCAACCAGCGCTGCATATAGGCCGACACGAGCAACGCGCTGTCAGCCGATGCCGTGCCTTCCGGCACAACACCGTCCAATTCAGAAAGATAAAGGTTGCGGTCGTAAACCCTTGCCAGCAATTTGTCCTCCTTTTTTCCCCCGTCATTAGTGCCACAGTGCCAAAGGGAAGCGCAGCCGAGGAGTGCAAGGAACATTCGTTTCTTCATGGTCAATGTCCGCCAAAAGGCGGGCAAAGGTAGGCTTATTGACCACAAAATTTAGTAGTAACAAATGCCAAGTAGCAAGTGCCAAGTTGGGGCCGGTTTGGGCGCAAGTGTTGAAAATCGCCACTTGCCACTTGCTACCTGATTTAAGGCTGGTCATCACCACCGCTTGCCCGACGATACGTTTACTAAATCTCAAAGGTTTAGTAAACGTGGTTCTGTCTCAAAGGCTCGCCATCACACCCGCTTGCAGCGAAAACGTGCTGAGTCGCGCAGTATTCGGCCCCAAGCCTCCGCCCAGCGATTGGCGGTAACTCGGCTCCACGAATGCGACGTAGCGCTTTCCGAGCGGCTGCTCCACCCGGAGGCCGAGGTCGGCAGTAGCGTATGCGTTGTGCGCGAGGCCGCCATTCTCCAGCAGCCCTTTGCCATTGGGGAGCGCCGGGAGGGGCGGGGCGTTGGGGTCTATGGGCGGCGTTGTGGGCCCTGGCGGGTAATGCGCCGTTTGATAGCCAT
>JBJXFT010000284.1:0-11765 GCA_046155725.1 Saprospiraceae bacterium | reverse complement strand
GGCTTGCCCAACGCCGATTTTAGTTTTCAAACCCTTCCCGGCGGGCTGGTGCAGTTCAGCAACCTGAGCCAAAACGGCGACTCCTACACTTGGGACTTCGGCGACGGCAGCCCGCAGCAGAGCGGATTCAACATTCAGCACGACTACGCGACGAGCGGCACCTACGTTGTCACGCTCATCGTCAGCAATCCTTGCGGCGTATCGCTGTTCCAAGAAGAGGTGCCGGTGCAAGTGGTCGGCACGGGCGAGGCGCGACGGCTGCGAACCTTGCGGCTTTTCCCCAACCCCGCCGGTGCGTGGCTCCTGGTTGATTGGGCCGAAACGGGCGCACAACCGCTTGCGGTGCAAGTGTTCGATGCGGCGGGCCGATTGGCTTTTTCGACTCAAAACCCAATCGGGCAAAACTTGGAAATCTCGCTGGAAGGCATTTCGGCGGGCGTGTGCCAAGTGCGCGTGGCATTTGAAAACGGGGTGGTCTCGCGGGCGGTGGTGAAGGGGCGGTGAGCCTGCATGGTGATGGGGCGAAACTTAGCAGGTGTCACCTCTCCACTTCGTGCTATTTCTGCGACATCGCCCCAACACTTATCCCAAAAAGACCGCCTCTTCCACCCCAAAATCCAACCCCGGCATTTCTTTTTTCAAAGTTGCAATGGCCTCCAATTGCGCCCGCGCAAACGCGCGGTGCTGCTCCGTGTCGGGGTGGAAAGGGCGGTGCTGCGCGGCGGAGCGGATTTTCCCAATGCGCTCGCACAAGTGGCGGGTTTTTTCGGAGAAAAAAGTGTCGGAGAAAAACTGCCACACATAGTCCACGGCCACCTCGGAAGGATGCACCATGTCGGCGGCATAGAAGCGGTAATCGCGCAAGTCGTCGAGCATGAGTTCGTAGGCCGGGAAATAGTGCGCGTAGGGGAGTTGGCTGCAAATCTTGTCGCAAGCCAGCACGAGCGCGGCTTTGCTGCGCTGGTTTTCTACCAGTCCATTCCGCAAATGCCGCACGGGGCTGACGGTCAGGATGACTTGCAGCCCCGCGTTGGCCGACTTTAGTTTTTGCAAAACGCCGCGCGTGGCTTCCTCCATTTCGGAAACCGAAAGCCGGCGCGGGGCAAAAACCGCGGCGGGCATTTTGTGGTTGTTCGCCACCACCTGCCCCGTTTGGCGCAGCGCGAACACATCCGATGTGCCAAAAGTCAGGAACAGGAAGTCGGCTTTTTTCAAATGCTCCGCAGATGCCCGGTACGCCGCGTTGATGCCTTCCAACGCCTCGTTTTTGTCGGGCTTTGAGAAACGCCCGTGGTGCTGCCAACTGTGCCAAAGCCCAGTATTCTCGAAAAGTTCTGCCTCGCTAAAAAGTTGATCACCATCGGAAACCCTTTCCAAGCACCGCGCCATGGAAAGCGGGTTGTACACGATTCCGAAAGGGTTGGTGAGCGCGGCGAACTTGCGCCCGGCCAGCCGCTCGCCGATGTGCTCGGTAAAGCAAGAGCCGACGAGCAGCAGCCGATGTGCGTGGCCGATTTGGAAAGGCGCAGGGGCGGGGGAGAGCGTGGTGCGGAAAGGGGGCATGGGCGAATGCGGAATTAGGAATGCGGAATGGCGAATGCGGAATTCGGAATGGCGGAAGTTGTGCATGGGCAAAAGGGGGTTGGAGAAAGTGAGCGGGGGACTGCTGGGCGAAGGTCTTTCGACCTGCGTACTTTTTGGCCGTTTTTGAAAACAATGTTTGCCAAAACGACATTGTAGGGCTTTCCGCGAATCAATCTTTCTACATCATGGACATCTGCGAAGGCAAGAAAAAATTCATCGAGTCTTGGGGCCAGATGGCGGGCGGATGGGGCATCACCCCTGCCATGGCGCAAGTGCACGCGCTGCTGCTCATCTCTCCGGAGCCGCTCAACGCCGATCAGGTGAAAGCCGAACTCGACATCTCCACGGGCAATGTGAGCATGAACCTCCGCGCGCTGCTGGACTGGGGGCTGGCGTTCAAACAAATACCGCTCGGCCAGCGCAAGGAGGTTTATTCCGCCGAAAAAGACCTTTGGAAAGTGATCCGCCAAATCATCATACACCGCAAAAAGCGCGAACTGGAGCCGGTGCTGCTCATGCTCGACGAACTGGCCGCCGTGGAGGAAAACTGCCCCCACTCTGAACATTTCTGCACGGTGGTGCGCGACATCCGCAAGTTCTCCCACAAAGCCAACCAAACCCTCGACACGCTCATCAAAGCCGACTCGCATTGGCTGGGTGGGGCGTTTTTGAGCATGGTGCGCTGAGGGATGGCGGGGTTCAGCCCGCTACAAAGGGTTGAGCATAGCGTATCGAACGCAGGCCCCATAGCCAACCTTACAACTTCTGCGCGAAGCCCTTCGCGTGCGCCACCAACTCCGGGAAAAAGCCGTTGAAGTCTTCCGAAAACGCATCAATTTCCTGAAAAAAAGCATCGGCAAGCACCTGCGCGTCAACGTGGCCCGAAAGCCGTTGGCTGAATCGCTGCAGCACCCATTCCAGGCCCTCGCGGTGGGTGTAGCCGTGGAGGAATTGGCCGGCGATCATTTTGGGCAGGCGTTCTTGGAGGATGGGGGGCATTTCCGCAGCGCGGCGCTCCAACTGCGCGTAGGTTTTTTCGGCAAAAACTTGGAACGGCTCCGCCGTGTGTTTTTCCCAATGAATGGCGAGCAAGTGGTCGTACAAAATGTCCACGAACGGCGGCGAATAGCGCCCAGCAAAAGGCCGGATGCGGGCCACGCTGCGGTCGGTGAGCAGGTGGTAGTCCGTGAAAGAATCAATGGCGCGGTGTAGGAGAATGCCGCGCTGCACACCGTCTGGGTAGTTTTTCCAGTTGTTGCCTTTCACGAAGTCGCCGATGAAATTGCCGAGCAGGAGGTCCTCGTCGCCGAAGGAAAGGAAGCAGTGGGCGAGGTGGTTCATAAGAAACTGACCCCTTCGTACACGTCCGCGATGTTCAGCTCTATTCCAAGCGCAGGGACGGGGAAACGCCCGTCGGACAGGACGTAGGCACTTGCCTCCCAATCGCCCTCGGCGGTTTTGGAGCGCACTTCCACCCATGCTTTTTCGGAGTCCACGAGGACGTAGTTTTGGAGCGAAGCGATGTTTTTGTAGCGGATGAACTTGTCCACTTGGTCGTCCATCCGGGTAGTTTTGGAGAGGACTTCGAAGATGACGCTGGGGTATTTTTTGATGTAGCGGTTTTCCAAGTCGCGCGCGTCGTTCGTCACCATCACATCGGGGTAAGTGTAGTCGCGCTCATGCGCGATTTGCGATTTTACAGCTTCGGAGTAAATTCGGAAGCCGAGTTTGCGCAGCATCTGCCGGAGAAAAAACGTGAGGTTCTGGCAGATTTCGTTGTGGTCGTCAGTAGTTCCAGCCATAGGGTAAAGGTGGTTGTCAATAAATTCGTGGCGCAGCTCCGAGCGCTCCTCAAACTCGATGTACTCCTCCACCGTCATCGGGCGGGTGGCAATGGTGGTCAAAACGTCATCTTTCATACAGCAAAAATTTTGATGGACAAAAATACAACTCGCGCCCGACTCTCCTCTCCCAAAGTTTTGAACTTTGCCGCCCAACACTGCCCACCATGCCCGACTCAAACATTCCCAAACTCCTCTGGCAACCATCGCCCGCCCTCCTGCGCGATTGCAACCTCGCCCGCTACGCCGAGTGGCTGGCGCGGGAAAAAAACCTGCACTTCGATGACTACCATTCCCTTTGGAAATGGAGCGCCGACCACATCGCCGACTTCTGGGAAAGCCTCTGGCAGTATTTCAAAATAGAACACCACGCACCCTACGCGCAAGTGCTTTCGGGCGAACGGATGCCTGAATTCAAATGGTTTGAGGGCGCAACGCTCAACTACGCCGAACACGTTTTTCGGCAAAAAACCGACTCCCGCCCCGCCATCATTTTTCAAAGCGAACGCCACCCCCTCACCGAAATGAGCTGGGCCGAGCTGGAAAGCCAAACCGCCGCGCTCGCCCATTTTTTCCGCGAAAGCGGCCTGCAGCCCGGCGACCGCGTGGCGGCTTTTTTGCCCAACTCGCCCCATGCCGTCGTCGCCGTTTTGGCTACCATGTCCGTCGGGGCCGTGTGGTCCAGTTGTTCGCCCGACTTTGGCGCGGCGAGCGTGGCCGACCGTTTCGCCCAAATCCAGCCCAAGATTTTTGTCGCCGTGGACGGCTACGCTTACGGCGGCAAAGCCTTCGACAAGCGCGACACCGTGCGCGAAATCTGTCAACTTCTGCCCAGCGTCGAGAAGGTGATTTACATTCCCTTCCTCGACGAATCCGCCACCCTCAACATTGAAAAAGAAGTAGTCGCGTGGAATCACGCCATTTCAAAACTACCCGCCAGTTCATCCTTCATCGTTCATCCTTCATCGTTCCACGCTCCGTTGTGGATTCTCTACTCCTCCGGCACCACGGGCATCCCCAAAGCCATTGTCCACTCGCATGGCGGCAACCTGCTGGAACACCTGAAATACCTGCATTTCCACAACGACCTGCGCCCCGGCGAGCGGTTTTTCTGGTATTCCACCACCGGCTGGATGATGTGGAATTTTACCGTGGGCGCACTCCTCGCGGGCGCGACCATCGTGCTGTACGACGGCAGCCCGGGCTACCCGGATTTGAACGTACTGTGGGAATTGGCAGAGAAAACCCGCATCACGCACTTTGGCACCAGCGCGCCGTTTTTGGTCAGTTGCATGAAAGCGGGCATTTCGCCGAAGGCAGATTTTGACCTGAAAAATCTGCGCAGCATCGGCTCCACAGGCTCGCCACTGCCGCCCGAAGCCTTTGGCTGGGTGTACCAAAACCTCCCGCCCGACGTGTGGCTTTCGAGCATGGCGGGCGGCACCGATGTTTGCACGGCTTGGGTGGGCGGCTGCCCGATGTTGCCCGTGTATCAGGGAGAAATCCAGTGCCGCTGCCTCGGCTGCGCGATGGAAAGTTGGGACGAAGAAGGCCGCCCCGTGCCGCCCGGCGAAGTAGGCGAAATGGTGGTGACCAAGCCCATGCCCTCCATGCCCGCATTTTTTTGGGGCGATGCCGACGGGGCGAAATACCGCGCTGCGTATTTCGAGCATTACCCGAATGTGTGGCGGCACGGCGACTGGCTGCAAATCACGGAGCGCGACAGCCTCGTCATTCTGGGCCGCTCCGACGCAACGCTCAACCGCCAGGGCGTGCGCATCGGCACGGCGGAAATATACCGCGCGCTCGACCCCTTGCCCGAACTGCGCGACACGCTCATCGTCAACTTGGAAAACTCCGACGGCTCAGATTGGATGCCGCTCTTCGTGGTGCTCAACCCCGGCCACGCGCTGACGGAGGAATTGAAAACCAAGATCAAAACCGCGCTCCGCACGGCCTACAGCCCGCGCCACGTGCCAGACGAGATTGTGGAAATCCCCGAGGTGCCGTACACCATTTCGGGCAAGAAAATGGAAACTCCGGTGAAGAAGGTTTTGCAAGGCAAGCCCCTTGACAAGGCTTTCAACCGCGATTCGATGCGGAATCCTGAGGCGATGGCGTGGTTTATTAGAATGCGCCTGCCGGACGGACGGACAGGGAATGCGGAATAGCGAGCGCGGAATATGCTCGGTCGCCCCGACCAATCCGGGACGGGCAGGGGGTTCGTTGGTTTTGTCCGTTTGTTGGAAATTAGGCCGCTGCCAACCGTTTGCTAAAAATCAATAAATCGGTTGGAATCTTTAATTCTTGGTGCAGCAGCCTGACTTGGGCCATCGAAAGGTCGCGTTTCCCGTTGAAAAGTTCAGTGACCCGGTTTGAGCCAAGCAATTTTGCCAAGTCTGTTTTGGTAAGGTTAAGTTGTTCCAAAGCCTGTTCGATGATTTGGACAAGTGTCAATTCAGTTTTGTTCAGGGCAAAATTTTTGTTTTCGAAGGCTTCGACCAAAGTGGCGAGGGCATCCAAATATGCCAAGCGGGAGGCTTCGATTTCGGGCTGCGGTTGCTCGCCCATGTCCATCAGGTTTTCGATTAGGTCGCAGTTTTTTTGATAGGTTGCCTCATCCGTGATTGGCAAAATTTCGATATGGTGGAACGTGTTGTTTTTCATTGTCAAATATTTTTTATGTCGTCAATGGCATCGTATTCTTTGTGTGTGCCGACGAATTTGATAAAAACCAATTGTGCTTTTGGGTGAAACTCGAATTTGGCAATCAGCCGATATTTGTTGCGCGAGATGTTGAAAACTATGCGGTTGTTGCCAATAAAATCTGCTGTTTTAAAAAACACAATTACCTCTTGCGGCGTGTAAAACTGATTGTTCTTGATGACGTCATACCAAAATTTCAACGGAACAACCGCGTCGGGATAGAGATCACTGAATGCTTCGAGCCGCTTTTTGGTGATAATTCTCATCGTGCAAAGTTATTGAGGTTTCCCAATTTGGGAAACAATTGGCTAATTCTTTTTTGCTTCCGCAAAGCCAACAGCCTCTAAAACCGCTGCAACGCCTGCATGAGCCGCTCTGGCAACTCCTCGCGGCAGGCCAATTGGTAATCTTGGTAAGAACAAGGCACCAGCCTGTGCCGCTCGTGCTTGCGCTTCGTAGCCACTGGCACCTGCATCCACCACCGGCCGCTTTTCGCGCTTTTCCAGAACGTGAGTTGGTGGTTGAGTTTCCTGAAATCCACCACATATTCCGTCAGCCCGGCAGTAGAAATGGGGTAATCGCCCTTGCGGCTGAAAAATCCTTCGAGCAAATACCACAGCATTTGGGCGGCGGGTTGGGCCGTTTGGCCCTCGCGGTCAGCCTCTGGGCGGAAGCCGTAGAGCCCGAACGACGTGAGCTTGTCGCTCATGCCCGCGTAGCGGCAAAGTTGGCAAGCCTCCTCGGCGAAGAAGCCCGAGGGCGAAGGCGCGGCCACGCCGGGGGCTTCGCTCTGTTTCAGCGCGGCGAGGTGGAACGCCAGCAAATCCGCGTCGCGCAGCACCGGCTCTGTCTCCTCGATGTTCGCCCGCGACTTGCCCAGCCGCACGAGGTCAAAATTGTTTTTGGTCAAAAAATCCACCGACTCCGGCGGGGTCTGGTGCACCTGAAAACCCACCAGCCCAAAATGAAAAAGTTGCGGGTGGCGGGGTTTGAAGAGCGGCGCGTACACGCCATCGGCGCGGAAAGATTCGTCCACCACCGCCAGGTTCACCAGGGCTTTTGCCTCTTGGTAGGCGAGGAATTGGGCGCGGGCGAGTTCGTCTTTCCCGGCCAGTATGATGGGCAGCACTTTGCCGCTCAGCAGTTCGTAGATGACCGGGATAAGCAGCGCGGCATCGGCCTTGCGGAGGTTGCCGAGGTCGGCCACCGCGCCTTTGGGGAAAGGAAACGAACATCGGTAAAGTTGCTCGCGCACCACATTCGCCTCCTTGTCGCCCACGCCGATGATGGCTGCGCGCACTTTTTTCAAGTCGGGCATTTCGGCGCGGTGGAGCAGGGCATTGCGCCCGAATGCCCACGCAGGCAGCGCGTCAACGGCATTTTTGCAGAAAGAAGTGGGGAGCGGTTTTAGCCAGTTTTGAAGCATAATGGGGGCAAAAGTAAACGCTTTTGCCAAAGGTGTCTCACCTTATCACCCAAGGCCGCACGGCCCGTTTCCCCGAAACCGTCCGTATTTCCAATTGATAAACCCCCGGCGGCCAACTCGCCTGGAGCGTAGCGGAGGAGGTGTTGGGCGCAAGGTTTTTTTCCTCCAAAACCCTGCCGCTCAAATCCGACACGCGGAGCGTGGCTTGTTCGTTGCCGAGCCATTCCAGCCAAGCGGCTTCGCCGAATGCGGTGGGGCTTGGGCTGAGTTTCAGGGCAAGGCTATGTCGCCGAAACAATAAAATACATGTCCACCATACCCTTGTTGTGCACCTGTTTTTTGCCCCGGTGAGCGGCGGTGTAAAGGTGCTTGACCGCCTCCTTCGTGGCGGCAGAGATGTTGACCTGGCCTGGCTCGCCGTGCTCTTCGAGGCGGGCGGCGAGGTTGACAGCATCGCCCCAGATGTCGTAGGCAAACTTTTTTTTGCCGATCACGCCCGCCATGACGGGGCCGGTGTGCACCCCGATGCGCATTTCGGTGAGGTGCGTGTCGGGCCGCTCGTGCTTGCGCTGTTCGAGCCATGCCGACATTTCGAGGGCGGCGCGCACGGCATCGGCAGCATGGGTTTCGTTTGGCACGGGGAGGCCGCCCGCGCACATATAAGCGTCGCCGATGGTCTTGATTTTTTCGAGGCCGTTGCGCTCGCAGATTTCGTCGAAGGCCAAAAAGCACTCGTTCAGTTCGTCAATCAGTTGCTCCGGCGTGAGGGTGGCCGAAAGCCGCGTGAAGTTGACAAAATCGCTGAAAAGCACCGTGGCCGACTCGTAGAGCCGGGGCGTGGCTTGGCCGCTCGCCTTTAGTTCGGCGGCTATCTCTTCGGGCAAGATGTTGAGCAAAAGCCCGTCGCTCTTTCGCCGCTCTTCCTGAATCAGAATATTTTGTGCCTGGATTTGGCGGTTTTGGCTTTCTAATCTCCATCGGGCGCGACGGGCCAGCCACCACGACACGGCCACCATGGCGAGGAAGAGGAACAGTAGCGAGCCGACGACGTAGGCAAACTGCCGAAAGTCCGCGTCTTGCTCGCTGTGATAAGCCTGTTCGCGCTGAATGCGCTCGATTTCTTGGGCGCGGCGGGTGCTGTCGGCGAGGTTTTCGGCGCGTTCGATTTGTTTTTGTTCCCGAAGTTCCACGATGGTGCGGCCTTGTTTTTCTGCGTCCAATTTCTGGTCGGCGATGCGGAGCCGCTGGCGGGCTTCGAGGGCTTGGAGGGTTTGTTCGCGGAGTTTGGCTTGGTCGGCATCTTGCTGGGCCTCGAGCAGGCGCAGCTCGTCTTCTTTGCCTCGGGCCTGGAGTTCGAGGTTGGTGTTGCGGAGCGCCAGGCGCTCGCGCTCGGATTGGATGTTGTTGAATTCGAGGTCCTTGAAATTTTGCCGCGCTATCAGGAACTTGATCTGCCCCTCGGCGGCGGCCAGCAAGCTGCGCTGTTGGTTGAGCCGTTGTTCGCGGGCCTGCTCTTCGATGCGGATTGAGTCGAGCACGTTGAGGTAATCGCGGTAATATTCAAAGGCTTTTTCAAAATCGTACAGTTCGTGATAAAGGTCGGCGGCGGTGCGGTAGGCTTCGGCCAGCACAGTATTTTGCTTGGTCTCGCTGGCGTACTGGATGGCCGTTTCGTTGTGCGAGAGGGCGTTGTAAATGTCGTTGCTGCTAAAATAGACCCCCGCCAAGAGGTGCTCCAGGTTGGCCAGCGCGACATGGTCGCGACGAGCGGCGAGGAGGTTTCGGGCTTTCAGGAGGTATTCGATGCCGCGCTTGGATTCGCCCGTGTTGTGCAGCGCGATGCCCATATTGGCCCACAGCACTTCGGGGTAATCGCAGGGGATGTAGGCGCACTGGAGTTCGGCTTTCCGAAAATATTCGAGGGCTTTGGGGTAGTCGCGCAGGGTGGCGTACTGCCTGCCGAGGTTGTTGTAGAGCAAGGACTGTTCCTGCGTGGAGCCTGCTTTTTCGATGATGTCTTGCAGCAGCAGGTAGAAATAAAGGCTTTTGCCGGGGTCGCCGGTCAGGTCGTAGGCTTGGGCGCGTTTTTGGTAAATCTGTACCAAGCGCGGGTTGTTGCCCTCGGCTTTGTACTTCACGATGAGTTCTTTGTACAGAATCTCCGCGCTGTCGAAGCGCATATCGTAGAGACAGGCATCGGCGGCTTTTTCGCGGGTCTCGTAGTCCTTGGGGCGCAGCGCCAGCACCTCGCGGTAGTAGCGGTGGGCGGGGGCGTATAGTTTTTCATGAAAAAAAAGGTCGCCGATGGCGATTTTCGTGGCGAGTTGGGCAGGGCGGTTGCCCGAAGTTTCGAGTTTGGCTTCTGCTTCGAGGTAGTGCTGGAGGGCTTCTTCGGTGCGCCCGACGCGGGCGTAGGTTTCGCCCAGCAGGATGGAAGCGCGCACGATGCCGCCGTCGTAGCGGAGGCTGCGGGCCATGGCGAGGCTTTGGTGAGCGAGTTCTTCGCACTCCGAGTCGCTGTCAGAGCGTTTGGCTTGGTCCAGGATGTTGTCCACTTCCACCGTGTTGCGCTCGATGTCGTCAAGGGCTTGGGCTTGCAGGAAGTTGAAAGCCAAAAAGATGAAAAGAGGGGTGAGGGAATGTCGCACGGTGTCGGAGTCCCGAGCATTCGGGAGCGACGCGAAGAAAGGGAGAATTTTGAAACTGCGGGTTTTGGTTTTCACCCTTGTCATTTCAGGTGTGCTGTCCTTGCGCATCGCAGTGCAGATTTGCCGCTGCCCATTTTCGCCGAATGCGTAGTTTTGTTCGGGCAATCATCAGAGCCAAGTCAACCCAGATGTGCACCGTCACTTACCTCCCCACGCCTTCGGGCTTTGTGCTCACGCACAACCGCGACGAAGCGCCCGCACGCAGCACCCAGTCCATCGTGCGCGAAAAAACCCCTGCCGACCACGCACTCCTTTTCCCCCGCGATGCCGAGGCGGGCGGCACTTGGATAGCCACTTCGGATACTGGGCGCACGGCTTGCCTCCTCAACGGGGCATTCAACAGACACGAACGCCAACCGCCCTACCGCCGCAGCCGGGGGCTTATCCTGCTCGATTTTTTTGATTGGGAAAACCCCGACGATTTTTTTCAAGGCTATGATTTTGAGGGCATCGAACCTTTTACCTTCTTGTTCTTTGAATTCCAACTTCCGGAAAGTTTAATCCCGAAGAAATCGGGATCGGGAAGTTGTAGCAACAACCGCGTCGTCGAATTCCGTTGGGACGGGCGGCAAAGGCATTTGAAAAATCTGCCGGAAAGCCAACCCCATTTCTGGTGTTCCTCCACCCTCTACCCTCCAGAAATGCAAACCCGGCGAGAACAGGTTTTCAAAAATTGGCTCAATCATCAATCACCAATTATCAATCATCAATCAACAATCAACAATTCCCTAATCAAGCTGCATCTGACAGGCAGCGTTGGCGACCCCGAAAACGATTTTGTGATGCAACGAGCCGGGAAAGTGCAGACGGTGAGCCTGACGCAAGTAGTCGTGGATAAAAAAAACGCCCGGATGTGCTACCTCGATTTGTTGGGCGGAAACCGCAGCGAACGGCGGCTTACCCACAGCAAACGGAGGGCATCTGCTGTGAACAGGTAGCCCTATTCCGAGCCTATTGCCCGCCGGACGTTAAATCTTTGCAAACTTCCCAAAGAAAATTTTGATTGGCTTGCACAACCGCCCTACTTTGCAGGCAGTTTCCGACAACAAATTATACACCCAACCAATTATTCATCGAGCCAATTCTTTACCCTCCCAAGTTTACCGGCGGTCATCGAAGCGGCACCAACTTTAATCTTTGCGCATGAAACAACTCTTACTTGTTCTTTTCTTCGCCCTTGCCGCCCTCGCGCTCCGCGCCCAAAACGCCCCCCGACCCGAACTTTCGGTTTTCCCTAATCCCGCCACAGAATACATCGCGGTACAAGACAATGCGGACGCAATAGGGCAAATCATCGTTTTTAACGTGCTCGGCAAAAAAATAAAAATTTTTGAAGCCTCCAAAAACGAGAACTACTACATCGGCGACGTTGCCAAAGGCGTTTACCTCGTGCAATTGGTGGGCCGCAACAAACAGATCGTGAAAACGCAAAAGATTGAGAAGCGGTAAAAGCGCTGCGTTTGCATCACAAAAAGAGAAGCGGGGGGGGGGGGGGGGGGG
>JBJXFT010000268.1:0-4542 GCA_046155725.1 Saprospiraceae bacterium | reverse complement strand
TCCACGCCCGCCTCCGCGAGTTGCTGGAATTTCGGAAGATATACGGAGTGCCCGAATCCGCGAACTCATAGACTTCCTCAATCTCTACAAAGTAACCGACTGAATGGCGAACTATATGCCAGCCCATCACTTAAGCCAAAGCCATCCGCGACCTTTACTTCAACTCAAAATCTTGCTTATCTTTGTAGCATGGCAGCAAAAGACAAATATCACCACGAATTCAAAGAAGCCCTTGAGAAAGACGGCTGGACGGTCACGCACGACCCTTACTTTCTGGAGACCGAAGAGACAGAGTATGAGGTGGACATCGGTGCCGAAAAGGTGATTGGCGCTGAAAAAGAGGGTGTGAAAATAGCGGTGGAAATCAAAAGTTTTCTCCGAGAAAGTGTCGCTTACGATTTCCATGAGGCACTGGGGCAATATCTGCAATACCGGCTGGGGATGCAGATGCAAGAGCCAGATCGCTCGGTTTTTTTGGCGGTCACCGCCAACAGGTACAAACGGATAATGCAATTGACATTGCCCCGACTCTCCATCGAACAATTTGGTGTTCAGGTGGTTGTTTTCGATCCCGACAACAAAAAGATAGTGCAATGGATACCAAGATAAACGCTTACCAAAAATTGCTGACCGACCTTTTGGAGGAATACGCCGCTGCGTACAACAAAAACTCGAAGGGTGCGCAGGCGCAAGTGCTGTGCGATTACCAACGCAATCACTTCCAACTGATGCGCACCGGGTGGCGTGGCAAAGATTACCGCTTTGGGGTTATCTTTCACTTTGACATCCGCGATGGCAAAATATGGGTGCAGGAAAATAGAACTGACATTCTCATTGCCGAAGAATTGGTAGAACGCGGTGTGCCAAAAACAGACATTGTACTGGGGCTGCAATCCGCTGAAGATCGGGCTTATACGGGCTATGCTACGGCATGACCGTACGCTCGGTCAATCACGGCCAAACCATCCAATATACTGAGTTGCCCCTCACATCCGCTCCGGCATCTCCACCCCCAACAGCCCCATCCCAGATTTCAGCACCTGCCCCACGGCGCGGCTCAGTGTCAGGCGGAAAGCCTGGGCATCCGGCGTATCGGCATTGAACACCGAGAGGTCGTGCCAAAAGCGGTGGTACTTCTTGGCCAAATCGTAGCAAAAGTTGGCGACCAGCGAAGGGTCGTATTCTTCGGCGGCTTTCAAAACCACGCCGGGGTACTCCTGCAAAGCCACCAGCAATTCCTTTTCCTGCGGCTGAATGCCCGCGTATTCGCTGGCCGAATCGAGGTTGATTTTTTCCTTCTCCACCCGTTGCAGCAGTTCCGGAAGATATACGGCACACCCACATAATTTCTCACCAACCTACTACCCACCACCATGCCACGCACACACGACCCAACCCGCCACAACCGCATCCGCGACGAAGTCATCGTGGACTGCCAGGACGAGGACGAAGAACTCATGGGCTGGTACTACTACATGGCCGACAACCTGGAGTTCCCGATAGCGGCAACGGTGCGTTTTGCGCTGCGAGGCGGCAAAAGCGAGGTCAAGCCCGCCCAAATCGTGGATGTGGACCCCAAAGCCGAACGCGGCAGCGCGATCCGCGTTGGCATCACAGAGCTGGGCAGCGAGCGGGTGCAGTACATCAGCCTGGAGGACATCGCCAGCATAGACACAACGCCTGAAAACGCCGAGATCATCAACGACTGGCTCTACTGGCACGATCACGAAATGCTATAATAAAGCAGAAGCCTTATTGCTTCACTTGGGTCTCCTGCTTTTTACCTTTGCCCCTACAAACCATATCGCCATGCTGTTTCAACTAAACGATTACGTTCGCGTCAAGCCCGGTGTACTACTGGAAGAAACCGGCGAACCTGTGCCCGGCTGGGAGGGGCAGATTACCGAGATACCCACCAACCCCACTAATCTGGTTTACCTGATCGAACTGGATGCCCTCTCACTCGAGCAATTGCCCGAAAAATACCTCGCTGATTGCATCGAAGAAAGCGATTTAGCCATCGCATACTACTTTGCAGAAGAAGACCTTGAACACGCTGTTCGCCGCGACACGGACGATCAACGCGCCGCCGCTATAGCTAGCCTGGAGAATCTATTTTTCCCGCCCGAAGACGAGTTGGACGGTGCCCAAGTAGCCCGGTGGCTCGGCGAATTTGAGCAAAGCCCGCAATATGCCACGCTTGGGCCTGACGAACAGGAGTCCGTTTATTTCATTATCGAAATTTTTTCCGAGTATGCTTTCAACTACCGGGGCGACCAACCCGACGATTGGTCTGTAGGTACCGTCCGAGAGGTTTGCCTCGAACTGTTCCCCCGAAAATTCACAGCCAAAACCGAGGACTTTGAGCAAATCGGTGCGGTGTTGATTCAGTTTTTCGGTTTTTTAGATGAAAAAAAATACCTGAAAAACGCGGATGCCCTTCGCCGGGAGGTGAAAAAGATCGCGCCCGAAATTGTCCTCCGAGCCAAAGACCCGCGCAACTGGGGCATGGCAAAAAGTTTCGCCATGGGAGCGGCCGCCGCTGGCGTGGACTTGGGAGACTCCAATGCGATGAACGGCTTTATGGCAGACTACAATGCCAACTTGCTTCCCAATTTGGGTTTTTCAGATTTTGGGACGAAAAAGTCCCAACTCTTGCGCCCGGCCCCCGAAAACCCGTTCAAAAACATTGCCCGAAACCAGATAGTGAAAGTGAAATACCCCGACGGCAACATCCGGGAGGGGAAGTTTAAGCGGTTGGAGGATGAGTTAAGAGCGGGCAAGTGCGAGTTACTGGCGTAGCGGCCCCGTCGGGCGAAGTGCATAATTTTTCCTTATTTTTTGCACAAAAAACAGCTATGCAAGTCGAAACCGAAGTCCTGAGTTTTGAAGCCATCCGCGCCCTGTACCCCGATCTGTGGGTGCTCATAGGCGGATTGCCCCCCCTCACATCCGCTCCGGCATCTCCACCCCCAGCAGCCCCATCCCAGATTTAAGCACCTGCCTCACGGCGCGGCTCAGCGTGAGTCGGAAAGCCCGGGCATCTGGCGTGTCGGCATTGAACACCGAGAGGTCGTGCCAAAAGCGGTGGTATTTCTTCGCCAAATCGTAGCAAAAATTGGCGACCAGCGAAGGGTCATATTCCTCGGCCGCTTTCAGCACCACGCTGGGGTACTCCTGCAAAGCCACCAGCAACTCCTTTTCCTGCGGTTGAATGCCGGCGTATTCGCTGGCCAAATCGAGATTGATTTTTTCCTTCTCCACCCGTTGCAGCAGCCCGTTGATGCGCACGAAACTGTACTGAATGTACGGCCCAGTCTGTCCCTGCAAGTCCACCGATTCCTCCGGGTTGAAAATCATCTTCTTCTTGGGGTGCACCTTTATGATGAAAAACTTGAGCGCGCCCATGCCCACCCGGCGCAGGTTTTCCTGCTTTTCCGTTTCCGAAATGCCCTCCGATTCGCCCCGGTCTTTGGACTGTTCCGTAGCGATGCGGGCGACTTCGGCGATCAGGTCGTCGGCATCCACCACCGTGCCTTCGCGGGTTTTCATGCGTCCGGTGGGGAGTTCCACCAAGCCATACGAGAGGTGGTGAAGCCCTGCGGCGTAAGGCTCGCCGAGCCGTTTGAGCGTCTCGAACAGGACTTGGAAATGGTAATTCTGCTCATCGGCCACCACGTACACAAAACGCTCGGCGCCAAAATCTTCGTAGCGCATCCGCGCTGTGCCGAGGTCCTGCGTGATGTACACCGAAGTGCCGTCGGCGCGTAGGACGATCTTCTGGTCGTGGCCCGCGTCGGTCAAATCCACCCACACCGAGCCGTCGTCTTTTTTGAAGAAAACGCCCTTGGCGAGGCCATCCTCCACGATATCCTTGCCCAGTAGGTAAGTCTCGCTTTCGTAGTAGAGTTTCTCGAACGACACGCCCAAGTCGCCATATGTTTTTTCAAAACCCGCGTACACCCAGCCATTCATTTTTTTCCAGAGGGCAATGGTTTCGGGGTCGTGTGCCTCCCATTTCAGGAGCATTTCGCGCACCTCCGCGCCGAGCGTGGAATGCTCGTTGAACCACTTGTTTTTGTAGTCTTTGAAAAAATCTTTCTCCGCTTGGCCAGGCTTGTGCTTGCTTTCAAAAAGCGACTTGGCTTCTGTGGTCTGCTGCCAAGCCTCGTATTCCGCCCTGCTTTTCTGCTCGAACAGCACATACCAATCGCCCACAAAATGGTCGCTTTTGATGCCCTCGCTTTCGGGCGTTTTTCCTTCGGCAAATTTCAGCCAACTCACCATGCTTTTGCAAATCGCCACACCCCGGTCGTTCACGATTTGGGTCTTCACCACCTCGTAGCCAACGGCTTCCAGGATTTGTGCGCAAGACCAGCCGAGCAGGATGTTGCGGATGTGGCCGAGGTGCAGGGGCTTGTTGGTGTTGGGCGAGGAATATTCCACCAGCACTTTTTTGCCGTTGCGGGGAAGTCTGCCAAAGGCCGAATCGGCGACCACGGATTGCAGGAAACCCTGCCAGTAGGCATCGCTGATTTCAAG
>JBJXFT010000236.1:0-2513 GCA_046155725.1 Saprospiraceae bacterium | reverse complement strand
CACTGGCCCAAGCCAGCCTACGATTTTTCCAAAAACCCGCTCACCCGCCAGGGCATCGAACTGGGCAGGCGGCTGTTCTACGACCCTGTGCTGTCGCGCGATAGCACGGTGTCCTGCGCGAGTTGCCACCTGTCGTTCACGGCCTTCACGCACGTGGACCATGCGCTGAGCCACGGCATCGAAGACCGCATCGGCACCCGCAACTCGCTGGCCCTGACGAACCTCGCTTGGTCGCGGCATTTCATGTGGGATGGTGCGGTGCACCACCTCGACGTGCAGGCGCTCGCGCCCATCGCGCACCCGGCGGAGATGGACCACTCGATTGAAAATGTGGTGAAACGGCTGCGCTCGAAGCCGCCCTCCTCCGCCAAGGCTTCGGCGGACAAGCCCTACGCGGCCTTGTTTCTGGCGGCATTTGGCGACAGCCTCGTGACGGGCGAGCGGCTGCTGAAAGCGTTGTCGCAGTTTGAACTGACGCTCATCAGCGCCAACTCGAAGTACGACCGCATGATTGCAGGCCAGGATACTTTTACCCGGCAGGAGGCGAGCGGCTATCGGCTTTTTCAAAAAAACTGCGCCTCGTGCCACGTTGAGCCGTTGTTCACGAACGGGGGTTTTGAAAAAAACGGCTTGCCACTCGACACCACGCTGAACGATCTGGGGCGGATGCGCGTCACGCAAAACCCGGCAGACTCGCTCCGCTTCAAAGTGCCGACGCTGCGCAACGTAGAGTTTTCGTACCCGTACATGCACGACGGGCGGTTCCGAAAACTCCGCGATGTGGTGCAGCATTACGCCACGACGACGGCTTTGGGGCGCAAAATCGAACTGTCGGCGACCGAAAAAGTGGACTTGGTGGCTTTCCTGCTCACGCTGACCGACCGGGAGTTTCTGTTCAACCCGGCGTTTGGGTTTCCGAGGGGCTGAGGCGTTTTCAAACTTTTATGCTTGCGTTACGGAGCCAGTCAAGGTGTTCAAATTGAGCGGCAAGTCGTCTCTAAAACATACTTACCGCTCAATTTCAATTCAATTTGAGCGGTAAGTGTGTTTTGAACCTACCTTCGCGCTGAATTTTAAATTTTCAGCAGCATGGCAGACACGCAAACAATCATTGGTAGGCGGCAGGAGTTGGAAACCCTCGACCGGGTATTTGCCAGCCGAAAGTCCGAATTTGTCATCCTCTACGGCAGACGGCGGGTAGGCAAGACCTTTTTGGTCAACCAAAAATTCAGCGGCCTTTTCACCTTCCGCATGACGGCCCTCAGCAACGCCACGCTGAGCCAGCAATTGGTCAATTTTCACACGACCCTTGCGGCCACCGCTCCGCACTTGGCCGGCGACGGCCCTCCCGTCAACTGGTTCGCGGCTTTCCAGTCGCTCATCCGGCTGGCCTCGGAGGATGGCCGCCCCCGAAAAGTCATTTTTTTTGACGAACTCCCTTGGTTCGATGTGTACGGCTCGGACTTCCTGCAAGCCCTCGAACATTTTTGGAATGCTTGGGCATCGCTCCGCTCCGATGTGCTGCTCATTGGCTGTGGCTCGGCGGCATCGTGGATGATTAACCAACTCATCCACAGCCCCGGAGGGCTGCACAACCGCACGACCGAACGCATTTTGCTCCCGCCTTTTAGCCTTGCCGAAACGGAGGAGTTTATGCGGTCGAAGGGCGGCGTGTACGACCGATACCAGTTGCTCGAACTTTACATGGCTATGGGCGGGGTGCCGTACTACCTTGAAAACGTACAGGTTAATCGAAGTGTCGCCCAAAACATCGACCGAATGTTTTTCTTGCCGGGGGCGATGCTGAACCTCGAATACGGCGACCTCTACCGCTCTCTTTTCAGCCGGGCCGAACGGCACATCGCCGTAGTGGAGGCTTTGGCGCAAAAGTCGAAGGGCCTGAGCCGCAAGGAATTGCTGGCAGCAGCGGGCTTGCCCGATGGCGGCGCGGCCTCCGCGACGCTGGACGAACTGGAACAGTCGGGCTTTGTCCGCCGCTATTTCCCCTTCGGAAAAACCAAACGGGATGCCTTGTACCAACTGATCGACGCTTATACGCTGTTTTACCTGACGTTTGTAAAAGACAGCAAGGCGGAAGGGGCAGGTGCGTGGCTTGCCCAAAGCAACGGCCCCCGCTGGCGCGCGTGGAGCGGCTATGCCTTTGAGCACGTCTGCCGCTATCACATCGAGAGCATCAAAAAACAGCTCGGCATCAGCGGTATTTACACCGAGGTATCCAACTGGCGCAGCCAACGAAGCGAAAACGGGGCGCAAATTGACCTGCTGATTGACCGCAGTGACCGGGTCATCAATATTTGCGAGATAAAATTTTCGGTAAAAGCCTTCACCGTCACGAAGGACTACGCCGACAACCTGCGCAACAAACTGGCCGTTTTCCGGGAGGAGACTGGCACGAACAAAACACTCTTTTTGACCACGATAACGACTTTCGGGCTGAACGCCAACGAGCATTCCATGCAGTTGGTCAATGACTCGCTGGACATGGGGGCCTT
>JBJXFT010000021.1:0-21201 GCA_046155725.1 Saprospiraceae bacterium | reverse complement strand
GCTTTTGCGCATCGGAGGGGGGGATTGTTGCGTAGAAAACACAAATTTCCCCTTCCTTTTTCTTTTCCAACTGTCAAAGAACTAACTCGATTTTTTTCTCACCTAAATGTGTACCCCCTGAAAATCCGCAATACACCAAAAACACCCCCGGCAATTTTTCCAAAACCTTCTTCCCTGATTTGTGCCATTCCCGAACGGGAAGGGTACAGGTGAATTCCGCTTCGCCCGTGAGGTCTTGCGCCACCCCGAAAAGCGTGTTGGGCTGCAAGGCTTCGAGTGCCACTTCCAGCACCATCTGCGAGCGGTAGGGAGTTTCGATAAAAATCTGCGTCTGGTCGTGCTGGCGGGCGAGGGTTTCCAAGCGGCGCAGGTCGCGCGCCAGTTCAAGGCGTTTGGGCGAGAGGTAGCCGTGGAATGCAAAGCGTTGGCCGTTCATGCCCGAAGCCATGAGCGCGAGCAATAGCGACGATGGCCCCACGAGCGGCACCACTTTCACGCCTTCGCGGTGGGCGAGTGCCACGATGGCCGCGCCGGGGTCGGCCACGCCGGGGCAGCCCGCTTCCGAGAGCAAGCCCACGTCTTTGCCCATTTTTACCGCTTCGCGGAAAACTTGCTCGGCTTCGCCCCCCTCTCCATTGGGGAGGGGCTGGGGTGGCAGCTCTTCAAAAATCATTTCCTGAATAGGCCGCACTGGGCCGAGGCTCTTGACAAAATGCCGCGCCGTTTTGGCCCGCTCCACGATAAAAATTTCCAAATGCCGCGCCACTTCCTGTGCGTAGAGCGGCACGGTGTACAGGGCATTTTCCGCAATGGGGCAGGGGATAAGGTAGAGTGTCATGGTTTCATTTTTTCACCCCAGCCCTCAGCCCACGACTTTAGTCGTGGAGAGGAGAGGATGAGTGTCATTTTTTCAAGCCCTGCATCACCGTCAGCACGAGCAAAGCCTGCTCCTCTTCGGGCGTGAGGTTGCGCAGCAGCGTGAGCGCACGGGGGATGGGCGACACAACGCGGTCGGCGTTGGCAAGCGTGGCGGCCTCGGAATGGCCGAGCAGCACGGGCCATTGACGGAGTTCGGAATCAGCCTCCAATTTTGCCAGCATCCTGCTTTGCTTGCCAGTAGAGAGCAGGGTGCCGTTGACGAAAATGGCATAAGGCTGGCCGTCCTGCCAGATTTCGGTTTCCTTTCCTTTTTGCCTGAAAACGAATTCCCGGTCGCTCATGCGCGCCACCACGGCGGCGGTTTTTCCGCTCTTTTGGCCTGCAAACACCAGCACGGGTTCTTGATAAATCGTGCTGAAAACCCCCTCGAAAATGGGGTCGCGCCAACCCGCCTTTTTCAATATTTTGGGTTTGAGCGAAAGCAGCGAGAGGGTTTCGGCATTGCAGGGCGCGAGCGTTTGGGGCATTTTTTGGAGCAGCCGGGCGCGGAGTTTGGCGAGCAGTTCTTTCCATGCCCTGGATTCGGGGTTGAAGGCAATGCTGCCCAACGCGCTGGCGATGAAATAAAAAACGCCGGTGATAAAAAGCCCGGCGAGCAAGACGGCGAAAAGCAATCTGAGGAGTGCGCTCATGTATTTTTTGGCGGCAAAAGTAGGGCGCGCAAAATCAATTTCAAGAGAAGCCCTCATGGCCAATTGGGTTTTCGCCCTACTTTTCCCGCATGGATACTTGGCAATGTTTTTTCTCTGGCACTGTGGCCGCCGCGCTGGCGAGCTTTGTGCTGTGGCAGCGGGGGCGCGAGCGACTTGCCCTGCTTTTGCTTTTTGCGGCGGCTTTCCTTTTGCGCTTTTGCCTCATCTCGCTCGACCCGTTTTTGCACGAGTGGGACGAACGGTTTCACGCCTTGGTGGCCAAGAACATGATGGAGCACCCTTTCAAGCCCATGCTCCGCGCTGACCCGGTGCTGCCCAACGACTACAAGGACTGGGTGCATTGCAATATTTGGCTGCACAAACAACCCCTGTTCATGTGGCAAATGGCGCTGAGCATGAAACTGCTGGGCGTGAGCGAATGGGCGATGCGCCTGCCGAGCGCGCTCATGGGCGCGCTGATGGTGCTGCCCATTTACCGCATGGGAGCCATCCTTTTCAGCAAAGACGCGGGCTATTACGGTGCCCTGCTCTGGTCTTTTGCTTTTTTCCAATTGGAACTCACCACGGGCACTTATGGCATGGACCACAACGACGTGGCGTTTTCATTCTACGTCGGTTGCAGCGCGTGGGCATTTTTCGAACACGCGGTTTCCGAACGGCAAAAACTGCGCTGGGCATTGCTGGCAGGGCTTTTTGCGGGCTGCGCCATTTTGTGCAAATGGCTCGTGGGAGGGCTGGTGTACGGCGGCTGGTTGGCTTGGCTCTTGGCTTCTGCCGATTGGAAACGGCTCGGCGCTTACCGGCACATGATGCTGGCCTTTGGCACAACGGTGCTGGTGGCCTTGCCGTGGCAGGTGTACGCCTATTGGACATTCCCAAAAGAATACGCCTTTGAAATGGCTTACAACACGAAGCATATTTGGAAGGTGGTGGAAGGGCATGGGGGTGGTTGGGAGTATCATTTTGAAAATTTGGACGAGCATTTCGGCCCCAAACTTTGGGCCTTGGTGCCGATGGGCCTGGTGGCTGCTTTCTGGGGGAAACCCGCCCCGCCCGCCCGCCTGCTCTTGCCTTTTGGGACCATGATTTTCCTAACCTACTTCTTCTTTTCTTTTGTGGCACAGACCAAAATCACTACCTACACTTTTTGCGCAGCGGCTTTGATGTACGTCGCGGTGGGGGTTTTTGTGCAAAAATTCTTGGCCAACTTCTCCGCGCTGCGCCGCCCGTGGGCGCCTGCGTTGCTCACTTTGCTGGCACTGGCAATCGCAGCCCTGCGCCCCGGTATGCTGATGTCCCACCACATCAAGCGAGAAAACACTTCCATTGCCGGAGCCAGCGGATGGCAAAACAGAATGGACAACGCAAAGATTTATAGGGAACTGGACCAGCTGGTGCCAGAAGGCTATGTGGTGCTCAACGCCAACGGGCTGGACGAAATGACCGCGATGTTTTATACCCACCGCAATGTGTACGAGTGGCGGCCCGACGAAGCGCTCTACCGCGACATGAAACAGCGCGGGCTGAAAATCGCGGCCTTCAAAGACCGTGCGAATGGGCAACTGCCCCCGCACATCAAAAACGACCCGGAGGTGCTGGTCATTGACCGGGAGCTGAAATGAGTTTTTCTCCGAAGGCTACAAACTTTTCCCAAGGGGACGGTTTGAAAAAAATGGCCGCTCGTGTAAGGAGGCGGCCATAGGGGTCGGAAACAAGGTTTTAGAGTTGTACAGCCCGTAGTGATTTTCAACGGTTCTGATGACAAATAATGGTTGGGCCAACCCAATGCCACTGGTCTTCCCCTTCGTGGGCGTGATGGAATAAGTGCGGGGTGTACCACAGGACTAAATCTTTTTCCTCGACATTTTCATACTCATTGTACCCCAGGTTGCCCGATGCGCCAAACATCCACTGAACATCTTCAGCGCCTTTGTAAATGCGAACATTGAAATCTTCGTTGCACCAGCTCCCTGCACTTCCGTCGCTTGTTCCGGGTACCAACCAAACTCCGTTGCCCGTAGCATTGTCGCGGCAAAACCAAACCTCATTGTATCCAGGTATTTTGGTCATCTTGGTTTCGTTTCTGATTTTGAGCCAACCCGGCCCCCAGCCTGAATTTGGCCTACTGCTCCCCTTTACAAAAGCCTGATCGCCAGAAAGCCCATTGATGTCAAAATCCATGCGCCAGTATGGGTGGTGTTCGTGGTCTTGCTGGCAGTGAAGGCCTTTGCTCCACATTCTAGAATGCAATCGGCCATCTTCGCTGAAATACCATGCTTGATAAAGGTGGTAAGCACCGATGGTGGCATAAGCGCCTATCTCCAGCCACTGGCCTCCGCCCCAATTGAACTGGTACTGGCATACCTTGCCAGTACCGCCAGTTCCGGAGCACGTAAAATTGATTACGTTTGAAGGCCCGATCCGATCTTCGTAAGGGCCACAAGGGCTGGCCGCAAAGTATTGCACCCTGATGACTGGCATGCTGCCACGGAAGAGCACTTGTTGGCCGTTAAAGTAAACGTTGGTGATCTCAAGCCCTGAGTTCCGGGCACTGGAGATATCGAAATCGAAACTCCAGCCTTTCCAGTTTGTGTGGCCCGGTTGGGCGCTACATACCTGAGCAAAAAGGCATACGGCGATGGTGCAAAAAATGATCTTTTTCATAGTTTGATGATTGATATGGCTCTTAAAAAGAACCGGTTTCGAGTATGGTGTTGGTTGTCAAGTCTACCACTGCATAATGAACTGGTAGGTCGTCGTTTTCGGCCCTCATGTAAGCGAGATATAAAACCCGATTGCCGTACCCTTTTACCCCTTGAGGTATTTCAGTGATTATGCCTTTGGTTACCAGTCTTCCATCTTTTACGGGCAATGAGCCTTCAGCCGCCACAAGGCGGGCTGCCATCTCAATCTCTTCTTTTGTCTCTATCGGTTGAAAACTGCGGATGTTGTTTATGGAGCTTACCTCGCGGCCAGCCACTTGCGCCTGTACTGCCATATTGTTGGCATAACTATAAAAGACAAGGGTGTAGAGGCTGCTGGCTTCTTTTGCGCCTTTGGGCATTTCGGTCTTGTAGGCATCGAGCAGCAAGTACCGGTTGCCAAGTGCTTCGGCGACTCGTTTGTCAGCAACAGCAATCTCTTGCAGCTGTGCTCGAAGCCCTGTTGAGACCAACTGTTTTTCAATTGCCGTATAAGGCACCTCTTTGAAGTTGGAAGCATCTTTGGGCCGGGGCGGCCAGCCTTCTTTTGAACCGGTGAATTCCAGCGTTTTAGAAACTGGGAGTGTGTTGGGCAGGTGTTTGTTGCAACTGGCCAGCAATAGGCCTAAAAGCAAATAAGCACCTTGTTGAATCAGGTTTCTCATCGAAAAAAATTTGAAAGGTGAAATTGTATGCGCTGAAAACCAGCGTAAATGAAAACTCTCAGATTTGTGAGGCAATGCCTCCGAGGTTCTTCTGGGTTGCGCAATTCACCGTTGCCAGCAAATTGCGCAATATCCCAGAAGGGGGGGCTTTGGTTTTGATCCTGACGGGTTATACAGGAATTGATTTTTTCAAAGCAAACACAGACCATGTCCGTGGTGCTTATCTAACCAAGGCCACAAACACATCGGCATTAGTGCCTCGGGTGAAGGTGGCGAGGTCGGACTTATTGTCGCCATTGAATCGGCCTACGATGGGGGGTTCGCTGCCGAAACAGAAGTAATCGTGCCACTTCACCCCTGTTCCTTCAAATGCTGACCCATTGGACAGGGCGACAAAGACGTTTGCTGAAGTGCCACGGGTGAACGTAGCGATGTCGTCTTTGCTGTCGCCGTTGAAATCGCCTACTGCGGGTATTTCCGTGCCGTAACAAAAACTATTGTGCCACTTGATACTTGTTCCATTGAACTTGGTGCCATCGGAAAGCGCCACAAACACATCTGCCGATGTGCCACGGGTGAACGTGGCGATGTCATCATTTCCATCGCCGTTGAAATCTCCCACCAGTGGGATTTCCGCGCCGTAGCAAAAACTGTTATGCCACTTACTGCCTGTTCCATTGAACTGGGTGCCATCGGACAAAGCAACAAACACATCGGCAGCCGTACCTCGTGTGAAGGTGGCGATGTCGTCTTTTCCATCTCCGTTGAAGTCACCAACGAGGGGTGTCTCTGTGCCAACACAGAACAAGTTGTGCCATTTAACCGCCGTGCCAATGAATTTTGCGCCGTCGGAGAGTGCCACGAACACATCGGCGGCCGCTCCACGGGTGAACGTAGCAATGTCGTCTTTCCCATCGCCGTTGAAATCGCCCACAAGGGGGACTTCTGTGCCGTAGCAAAAACTATCGTGCCATTTCAGACCTGTGCCATTGAACTTAGCCCCGTCGGAGATGGCAACAAATACATCCGCCGAAGTACCACGAGTAAATGTGATGATGTCCTCTTTGCCATCACCGTTGAAGTCGCCCGCCAAGGGCAGCTCCGTAGCGTAGCAAAAACGGTCATGCCATTTCCAGCCCGTGCCATCAAATCGGCAGGCGATGGATTGCCCGGCTTTGATCAGGCTGTTGCGCGTGCTGGTCAGCGTGGCAAGCATCCGCGCTTTTTGGTCGCTGGAAAACATGTACATGCAACGGTCGTCGGTGTAGTCCATATAGTTCATGAACATTTCAGTATTCGACAGCCCGTTGCAGTTGTTGGTCTTGGGATGCGCAGGGCATCCTTGATTGTCCGTCCGATGCACGGGGGTGTCATTGCAGAAGTCGTTGCCACAGTTGGTATCTCCCCAGATATGCCGCAGGTTGAGCCAGTGGCCAATTTCGTGAGTGGCGGTGCGCCCCAAATCGAAGGGTGCGTTAAGCGTCCCTCTTTTGCCAAAGGAAGCGAAGTCTACAACCACCCCATCCGTAGCTGCCGCCCCTCCAGGGAATTGAGCGTAGCCTAAAAGCCCGCCACCCAGATCGCAAACCCAGATGTTAAGGTATTTGGAAGCGTCCCAAGCGTTGCTGCCTCCGGTAGCGTTCGTCTTCATAGCGTCATTGCTGCCGAAAGAAGCAACGGCGGTCTGGCGGCGTACAATGCCGTTTGTAGCAGCACCGGCAGGAGTTGTACGAGCGAGGCAGAACTGGATTTCGCAGTCCGAGGCGGCCCCAGCAAAGGCAGTTGGCAGGTTTGCCACGTCTGCGTTGAGCTTGCGGAAGTCTTCGTTCAGGACTTCCAGTTGGCTGAAAACTTGGTCGTCGCTGATGTTCTGCTGCGCGGTGTTCCACACCACATGCACCACGACCGGGATGGTGTATATGGTTTGGAAGCCACGGCTTTTGCGGAAGTCGTCGGAATAGCGCTGCGCGTAGCTTTCCAAGTCTATTTGGTTCTGGCGGAAGCGCGGGCTTTTCTGGAGCTGCTGCTCGTAAACTTCCATGGACGCGCAAACGCGCTGCCCGAAAAGACTGTCCGCGAAAGAGGGCAGCAGAAGGAATGTCGCAATCAAAAGTGCATTTCTCATAATAATGAGCATTATTGAAAGGTGAAAAGTTTCAGTTTGAAATAAGCAAAGCATTGGCTGGGAAAGGTTGTCGCACTTCGCTGCGCTATTGCAGTCGGAGCATTACCTTTCGTTGAAAATCGTTTATTGGGCGGCTATGAAAATTAAGGATGGACGTATCCGGTTACGGTGGTTTAGAAAGATTAGATGGTTTAGAAGTGTACATTTTATGCAGGCACAACATTCCTGCTGTAAGGATGCACAAAGGTAAAGTATTGATTTTTGATAAAAAAAATAGCACAACCATGAACAATACTGGGTCAGTAAAATAAGCAGTGGATAGCAACCTATAAGCAATGTGTAGAAAAGGCTTGCTTTTTAAATAAAATTCAATACAACTACTGTAAATGGTTTTTTTGTCAAGAGGTGTTTCGTAGATACAAATTCGGCCAAAGAATATACCTGCTAATTTCCCGGTTCGCCAAAATAAAAAAGCCACCCCGTTTTCTGTTTGCTGGCGGGGTGGCTTCTGTTTTTTGTGCGGCGCAATCAAATGACAATGCCGTGTCGGAGTGCCATCGCTACCAATCCTTGCAAGGTTTTAACACCCAGTTTTATCTTGGCGTTGTCAATGTGGAAATTAGCCCCTCCAAACCCTATTCCCATGGCTTCTGCTACTTCGTTGGTCTTTTTGCCATCGGCTAGATGCTGTATCGCTTCTACCTCTCGGTTGGTCAATTTAAAGGTGTTGACCTTTGTGAGACGTTCTTTCATAATTTCCAAAATGGTTTCTGGGATGGAGTAGGTGGGTGAGCCACTAATAGCCATTTCGCGGATACACTCCAGCCAAGTGTGCGGCTCGTCTTTGCGGAGGTAAGCGATTGCCCCTGCTTGAAAAGAACGCTTGACCTTGGCCAGCACTTTATCATTGTTATACGGATAGTCGTCGGTGAGCATGACTACTTTTTGTTTGGGCAAGAGTTTGATGATGCGCCTCGTCAGTTCAATGCCAAAGTCATCGGGGCGGCTGCCTACAGTGTGGAAGTCAAAATCCATCAGTACCAAATCGGGCATTGCGTCCTCAATCGTCTCCAGCAATTCTTCGATACCCTCTTCGTCATCGACGGCTCCATATCGCCCCACTACTTCGTATTGTTCGGGGAAAGGCGCAAAAAACTTTGCGATTGCGTCCAAAAAATTGTTGTCGTCGTCAACAGAAAAAATCTTGATCATGTCGTGTGGTAGTTTAAATTGTTTAAATTTGAATTTTTGGTTTACTGCAGGGTTAAAATGCAAAGGGCGACGGCACACGAATGGTAAGGGTAGTGCCACTGCCTGGGGCAGTGTCTATCTTACAGACTGCGCTCATCTCTTCTGCCTTTGCCAGAATGTCGGACACTCCTATTGCGCCTTTGCGGATTTTGGTTTGGTCAAATCCTATGCCATCGTCATGGATCTTCATCAGCAGAGAATTGCCATCGACCTCAAAAAGTAAGGAGGCGTTGTTGCATTGGGAGTGGTTTCTGATGTTGCTGAAAGCCAATTCAACAATGACCGCCAGGTTTTGCTGCACCAGCCCGCTAATTTGATAATTGAAGGCATCGTCTATCTCTCTGACAAAGGTTATCTCCTTCATATTGGCAAAGAGCTTTGCTTTTGAGTACATACTCTGTGTAAATTTTCCAAGCATCATAGATTCTGGCAATTCGCTTGGATCCGCTTTCAGCCTCGCAATGGATTCCTCAATTAAATAGGTAAATGTAACCAAATCGAAAGACCCTGACCTGAGGTATGACAAAATGGTAGCCAATTGACCATTTACGGCTAAGTGGTGCAACCGTTCCAATCGCTGAATTTTTTCTCTATCTCTGACCGCTTGTTCCCTGGCGTTCAATATCTCCTTATCTCTTTCATTGAGTTTTTGCATTGCAAGCACGGCTTCTTCCCTTACGCCCAAAATCTCCTTGTTTTTTTCATTGAGCGCTTGCGCAGCAAGCACGGCCCCTTCCCTGACGTCCAGCAGCTCTTTGTTTCTTTCATTCAGTTCTTGCTGTGTACCTACTGCGCGCTCTTTTTCAATCAGCACGTTTTCTTTCAGCACGATGTTTTCGCCCCTTGCCTTCGCCATCTGAAAAAAGAAGAACACCGCGAACAACAAGGCTAAAATTACCGATGCTCCAAGGATATTTCTCTGTAGGTATTTTTTGTAGACCAAGTCATTGCTCGCCTTGTTTCGCACGATGTCTTCGCCCAATGTACTGCCGCGCAGAACCATGTCTCCAAGATAAACTTTAGCGCTGTCGTATGCGCCTTCTGCTTTGCTGAATTCTTCTTGTGCCCGATACACCTCCCCTAAGCTAAAGAGCACACTTGCCAGGCCCATTTGGTCGTGCATTTTGAGGTATAAGTTTTGGGCTTGTTCAAAATGCTCTGCTGCCCGAGTCAGATCTTCTTTTGCAAATTCAATCGCTCCCAGCCCTTCGTATGCCATCGCCATGGCAGAAGTATCGGCAGTTCTTTGGGCCAAACCCAAGCATACCTGAAAGTATTTCTGGGATTCCTTATGCTCTCCTTTTTCGAGGTATCTCTTGCCCAATCCATACGTTGCATCTATCCAAGTAGTGGTGTCTTTTTCTATGAAGCCTTCAATGGCGGATAAAGTCTTCTGGTTGTAGTAAATAGCAGAGTCAACATCTTGGATTTCCTCATAGACATTGGCGCAGTTGTTATAGGCCCGTATGAGATTTTTTTGGTCATTCAATGCCGTGTATATTGAAACTGCTTTTTGGCTACAGTTTTTGGCATCTTCAAGTTGGTAAAGACCCAAGTATGCACTCGACATATTGTTGTAAACGCTTGCCACCCCGGCTGAATCTTTCAATACTGTGCGGATTTGAATCGCCTTGCTATAGTTAGCCAAGGCAGACTTATAATCCCCTTCGACGTTTTTGAAGTAACGCCCCAACTCTACATAGCAGTTGGCTTCTCCTTTTTTATAGTTGTTGTTTTCTGCCAAAGCCAGTGCCCGGTTTATCGTATCAAGGGCTGCTTCGCGGTTTTTCAGCCCAATCGAAATCTCAACTAAGGCATCCACCTCGCCGTTGCGATATCCAATTGCTCGTGCCAAAGGCAACGCTTTGTTTGCGCTGTCGGCAGCTTGAGCAAGATGCCCTCCTTCTCTCAATCTTATTGCTGACTTGATCAAGGAATCCACTTCAGCCTCTTTCGTATGGGCCGAGCTTGCGAGCGGCAACAAGGCCAAAGTAAGCAAGAGTATGGTTTTGTTTGATGTCATGGCTGTGGGTGTGGTTGGTTTAAAAAGGCTCGCCAGGCTGGAATGCCCGACGAGCCATGTGCACTTGGATGGGGGTCTATTAGCCGACAAAACCATTGGGGTGGGTATCGGAGCTGCGGTTGCGCAGCTTTGATTTGCGCGGTGGTGCTGCAGCCGCTACAGGTGGCTGAGTCACCGTCACCTCAAAAAAGCCTGTCTGTATATTCGCATCTAGATATTTCTCCTGGTTGCAGTCAATATGGATAGGGTTTACCTCCGTTTTTGTAGAAGCTGGAAGAGGGGAGATTTTGACCTCTTGCTCTCCGCTTTGCGGGCTGTTCGTTTCTTGGAAAGTGCTGTTCACCATAGGGGTTTGCAGGGCAGGGTCATAATCACAACCTTGAAGTGGCACATGGCAGCGCCCTGCAAAATCGATTACTTCCAGCCCAAGGATAGCAGATGGGTTGGTCAGATAAGTGTAGGGGCAATTGAAAGCGACATCGCCCGGTATCGGGGCTTGGAGGTCTGCGTCGCGGTATTGCAGCGTGACCTCCCGGTCGCCATACTTATCTGGGTCAGCTTCGACGGCCGGAGGTAGATACTGGCTTTTCTTCACCTCAACACTAAGGTCGGGCTCGTCAAAGGCATTGGTGGAGGCAGGAGGCTCTGCCAAGTCACCTCGAAAATACTTGTGCACGATGTTCGTGCTTGTAGCAGTACCTGTTATGGTAAATAAAATCGTTGGAAGCATAACCGCAGGACCGGAAACGGTAGTGCCTTCATAGATCGCAATGTAAACGTACAGTGTGAATGGAGTAGCGCCCGTACCATGTTTTGTCATGTACACATACGGGGTGTTGACTCTGCGTGATGGTATTTCCATGATATTGTCTTTTTAAAGGTGAGAGCATTTTTGTTTTGCTTCGATTGGATTCGGTGAGGCTTTGCTTTACACAACGGGTTCCAGCCTTTGGCATTCTTGCCCATTGTGTCGGGAGCCTTCGTCTTTTATGACCAAACGCTGAGGGCCGTCGCTGCAAGGCCCCAGTATGAGTTTTTTGGTTCCGCGTATGAATATTCCTAACAGTTCGTGGGTTTCGGCGTCAAAAACTGGAGCGCCAGAGCTGCCGCCCAACAAAGTAAGGTCGGTTTCAAAATAGGGGCTCTTCACCCCTCTCCAACTTACTTCGCCGGCATAAGAAATTTTCATAGGGAGGCCAAGCCCATGCCCGATGCTGTATACTTTCTTACCTTTTATTGTCCCATTAGTGCCAAAAGAGTTTGTGTAGTCGTCCATCTTAGGAAGTGTCACTGGCTTGACGGTGTTGATGTCGAAACCAAGATAGGCTTGCTCCACTTTAATCCGCGCCCAATCAGAGCTCATCCTAGAAAGATAGTGAGCGTTTGGTTCAGTAAGCCCTGCTTGCGGTTTGAACACTTTTGATTTGTGCACCCTGATTTCATTTTTGAAAGAACTGGGGCCTTCTATATGTACCCCATAAACAAACCGCACATCTTGAAATTTGACGTGAAAGCCTACCACGACGTGCGCCGCAGTAGCAATCTCGTTTTCCCTCAGAAAGAATGCGGTCCCAAGGGAATGCGCAGACTGTTGGTTGGAGTAAACCATGTGAGGGCAAATCGCAAGCGCGGGGTCTTCCGACACCTTGCGTTCTTTCAACGGCCTTGATTTTACAATGACACAGTCCGAGCCATCCTGAGGGTCTTCGATGTTTTTGGCATCAACCACCATCACCACCGTTTTCAGGTTGGCTTCCATTTTGTCGAGATATGCAGATACGGCCGCAAATACCGCCTCGTGTACTGAATTCACGACATCTTTTATCTCATAAAACTCTGCGCGAAGCCCATGTTTCTCCCGTGCATCGCCGAGTATTTCGTTAAATTGAACTGCCGGCGAAGGTTTTTGGGTGCGCAAAATGGTTTCGTTTCTTATCTCAGAGACGAACGCTTCACGCGATTTTTGCTCTATCATAATGCACTATGTTTGTGTGAAGGAAAAAGGTTGGCGGCTGTGTTTGCCGAAACATGGCGCAAGATATATCCTCTCAAAACACTGCAAATTTGCCCCTCCCAAAAATCATAGGGTGTCCAATCCACCCCCCGCACATCAAAAACGACCCGGAGGTGCGGGTCATTGACCGAGAGCTGAAATGAGTTTTTTCAAACCCTCTGTTTCTGCAAAATAGGGGTGCCCTCGGTCGGAGAGCACCTTAAAACCCGCCTTCCAAGCGTTCTCTCGCCCTTTCAAAAACATTGCTGCACCATGCGCCACACCATTCTCTTAGCCCTCCTTTTCCCTTTTCAAATCGCCGCCCAAAACCTCGTCGTGAATCCTTCTTTTGAACTCATAAAGCCCGACGCGGTGGTAGTGCCCTGCGAGTTCACGCAGTTCTCCTACGATTTCCCCCGAAGGGCGGCCTCGTGGAGTGGGTTCCGCGACGGCACGCCCGACTTGCTCCGCGCTGCCGAAAACTGCGATTGGCTGTTGCAAGCGCACACCGGCGAACAGTGCCTTGGCATCATCACTTACTTGCCCGCCGAGGATGTGGGCCAGCGCTCGGATTTCCACGAGTTTGTGCAAGGCCAACTTTCCGCGCCGCTCAAGCCGGGCCAGCAATACCGCCTCGAATGCTGGGTGCGCGAAGATTCGGCGGTGGTGAAGGCGCACTTGAGCAAAGTGTACAGCCCCAAAACTCCCGTAGTGCCTGTGCGGGCGGGCAACTTGGGTTTTTGTTTTTCGGTTGCGCCGTTTGGGCTGCGGGACATTTCGCCGAGCGCCATCGCGGTGGCGAAGTTGCGCCCGCAGGTCAATTTTGCCGAAGTGATCAGCACCGCCGGCCAGTGGGTGAAAATCTCCGCCACGTTCGTTCCCGACCAGCCGTTCCAGCATTTCACGGTGGGGAATTTTTTCTCCGACAAATTGACCCCCAACGATTTATCGCCCGAAGGGCACAAAAAAATTGAGCAGAAAAATGCCGCGCTTGCCGCGCCGGTTGACAAGGTGAAACGGGTGACTTACCTCTGCGTGGACGACATTTCTGTCGCGCTGGCTTACCCGCCGCCGCCGCCCGCCTCGCTCGAAAAAGCACTTTTGAAAGACCGGAAATACACCTTCAGCGCGGGCGTGCTGTTCGATTCGGGCAAGGCCGAGCTCCGCCCCGAGGCTGGTGCAGAATTGGATTCGCTGCTGGCTTTCCTCCAAAAATTTCCTGACGTGGTGCTGGGCATCAGCGGCCACACCGACGATGTGGGCACCGATGAGTATAACCTCGACCTCTCAGAGCGCCGCGCCAAATCCGTGCAAGATTATCTGGAAATCAAAGGCATCCGCGCCGATCGGCTCCGTTCCCGGGGCTTTGGCGAAACTCGGCCCGTGGCAGAAAATGCCACCGAAGCCGGGCGGCAGACCAACAGGAGGGTGGAATGTATTGTGCTGCAGAAGGCTCCATAGAAGTGGCAGGGGCCTATCACTTTATCGCTTCATTCCTCCGCCCCCGCTTTGGCCAGTTAAAAAACCGGGAAGTCAAAATTGGAACAAAGAAAAAACTGGCGGTGATTCCACTCACGATAAGGTCGGCAGTTTCGCTTTCGATGGTATCTGCCCACCATTCACCCTTGTAAAAGTGGCAGATGGCGGAGACACTGAGTTTCAAGCCGAGGATGCCGATGACGGCGAACGCGCTGGTTTCCAGAAACGGATAACGTTCCAAAAGCAACACAAACCATTGTGCCACAAAGCGCATGGCAAGGATTCCGATGAAAACGCCCGTGCAGATGAGGTAGATGTTGTCGGTAAAAGCGACAGCAGCGAACACATTGTCGAGCGAAAAAGCCAAGTCCACCACCTCCACTGCAATGACGGTGGCCCAGAAAGAGCCGACCAGCCCGATGGTAAGTTTGTAATACCAAGTCTCTTCTTTTTTCAGTGCGTCGTCGTCCGTTTCCGGTGTGGCCTTCCTTCGGAAATAATCTACCGCGAGGTAAATCAGGTAGAGGCCGCCGAGGGGTTTCAGCCACCAGATCTTGATGAGCCACGAAGCGAAAATGAGGCAAAGCCCTCTGAAAAAGTAAGCACCGAGGATGCCGTAGCGCAAGGCGAGTTTGCGTTTTTCGGGCGGGAGGTCGAGCACCATGGTGGCTATCACCGCCGCGTTGTCCACCGAGAGCAAGCTCTCGATGAGGATCAGATTGAGTATGATGATGAGCGAGTTCTCCCAGTCGCTGCCAAATATTTGCTGCAAAAATTCTGTCATTGGTGGATTATTCAGTCGTTGGTAAAGGCCACGGGTAACGCCCTGCGGCAAGGAAGGTTGGGTGCGGCTGTTTCGAAAAGATGAATGGCTGGGGCAGGCTTACCAAATGGCTTTTTTGTGCGACAAAACCCGTCGCGCCCAAAAGGGGCGCAAATGTCGGAGAACTTATTGAAAATCAAAAGGCCGGCCAAGAATCTACAAAACCTCTCGCTTCTCTCACGCCTCTCACACCTCTCACGCCTCTCACACCTCTCACTTCTCCGCGTCTTGCAGTAGCGCGTCGGAATCGCGCACCAGGTTTTCCAATTCGCGCAGCAATTCTTCTTTGCGGCGGTTTTGGTCGGCGGCTTTGGTCTGCTCGGCCTTTGGGTCTTTTTTCTTGCTTTTGGGTTGCGGGGCAGCAGCCTGTTGGTCGCCAGATTCTATTTCGTCGAGCTCTTGTTCGAGTTCGGTTTTGCGGCCCTCGAGCTCATCAAGGCGCTTTATCACCTTCTCGTCCATATTGCGGGCTTGGGTGCGGATGGCTTTGTACACGCCGCCGAGCTTGTCGAGCGCAGCATCGTACTTGCCTGCATCGAACTTGCCTTTTTCGGCCTTGACCAATTGGCCTACCGACACCACCACACCTCGGATTTGGCCAAATACCTGGCGGGAGTTTTCTTTCTCCTCGTTGCTGCCGAAGAAATAATTGTAAACCAAAATGCCCGCTATGAGCAGGGCGGCGATTTTGAGCAGAGAGCGAATCATAACAGATGGGTGTGAATGAGTAAACTTTATGGTGTTGCAGCAATTGAAGGTGCCTCAAAAGGTTGATAAATGTTTATTAGGTTGATGAAGGTTGATAATAATCAACCTGATAAACTTTTATCAACCCTTATCAACCTTATGAGACGGCCTCAATTGCTAAAAAAATCTCCTGCGCAATATTTCCGAAGGCAAACGCCTTTGTGAACCTACGTTTTGTAACCGTCCAGAATCCAGAAACCTGCCCTCCTTCGCCCCGCCTGCCAAGTCGGAATGCTTTGGCGGGCAAAACATCCAAACCTAACTTTTTCCTGTATGAACAAAATCTTTCTTCTTCCCGCGCTGCTTTTCTCGCTTTGCCTCTTTTGTCATTCCGTAGGAATCTCCCAAACGCCCACTTCCACCGCTTCGCTCTTTTTTGAAACGGACAAATCCGAACTCTCTGCCGAAGCCCGCCAAACTTTGGACGCGCTGGCGCCCGCACTCCTCAACGCTCCCGATTACAAAGTCAACATCGAGGCTTTCACCGACGACCGTGGCACGGAACAGTACAACCTTCGCCTCGCCGCCGACCGCGCCGCTTCGGTGCAAAACTACCTCGCCACCAAGGGCTTGATTGCCGACAAAACTTCCGTGCAAAACTGGGGGGAGCAAAAAGCCGCCGGCCCCACTGACCTCGGTCGGCAAAAAAGCCGCCGAGTGGATGTGGTGGTCAATTCCTTCTTTTTTGAAGATTTCATTGCGCTGCAAGAACGACTTTCGGCCAATACCGAGCAGGTGCTGAAAATACAGCCCGGCCAAGAGCAAACGGTCATCGCCGCCAAAGGTACGCTGGTGATAGTGCCAGCCAATGCTTTTGTTTTTGACGACGGCACTGTGCCAACGGGCGAAGTGGACCTTCAGGTGCAAGAGGCATTTGACCCTTCGGATTTTGTGCTGCACAACCTCACCACCATGAGCGATGGCCGCATTTTGCAAACGGGCGGCATGGTGCGCATCACTGCCCAATCGGGCGGGCGGGAACTCCAATTGGCCGACGGCGCGTCGCTCACCGTGTCCATCCCCAACGGTGGAGATTTTGACCCCAGCATGGAGTTGTTCTACGCGCAGCCCGTGGCGAATGGAGCAGTGGACTGGAAGCCCGCAGGGCAAAAATTCCGTCAAACGCTAAAACCGTCGCGCATCGAACTCACCATTGACCCTGCGCTCGGCAAACGCATCGCGGCCATCAAAGTGCCGGAATATCCGAAGCCTGCATTGACAGATTTTTCAGGCCAAATAGCACCCGAACCCAAAATGCCCGTCGCCCCCTACAAACCCCGCGCGCCCAAAAAGCCCGAATGGGAAGAGGTGCAAAAAATGTTCGCTGGCGGCGGGGAAGCCTCCCGCTTGAGCAGGAAGGAATTGAAAAAAGCCCAAAAATATTTCAACGAACTGACGAGCAACTATGAGCGCGATTCTGCCAAGTACATTCACCTTGCTGAACGCTACACGCGCAATGTGGAAGGCTATGAAAAAGCCAAACTCCGCTACACGGAGGAACACTTGGTCTGGGAAAACGAACTCAAAGCCCGCTTGCGCACCATCCTGCTTTTTCAGCGCGAAATGCGGAAACACTGCTATTCAAAAAGTCTTGCGAAGGTCTTGAAAACCAAGGGAAGGGTTATCCAAAAATACGGTGTTTACAGCAACCTATATTGGGCCGTGGATGAGGCTGCGGACCGCGAAACAAAACTCATGATGGTTGGTCAGGGCATTGGGAGCAGCTCTGACCAGAGTAAGAATCGCCGAGAAGCGTCGAACAACGTTGGCAATTTGTTCCAAACAATCATCGGCACAAAAGTCATTGATTCCTACAAAGGCTATCAAGGTTTGAGTTTGTCCGTAAGCCAATCTCTGCCAGCGGATTCGACGAGTCGTGTCATGAGCCGGATGTTGGCAGAAACGGGCATCAAAAAAATATCCGACAGCCTGCAAAACGAGTTAAAGGAAAAAACTTTGCTCACTTCAAAATCGCCCGAACAACGTGACTATGCCCTAAAAAACTACGTCGCCACGGTGAGCCAACTCGGCTGGATCAATTGCGACCGCTTCTACAACGACCCCGCAGAAAGGATGCAGGTAGTGGTGAACGAAACCGAAGACGCGACGCTCTACGCCGTTTGCAAAGACATCAATGCCATGCTCCCGTTCTATCGAAATGGCGATGGCACCTACGCCGCCGCCGGTTTGCCGAAAGGCAAAAAAATCATCGTCGTGGCCATCAAGATAAAAGACGGTATGCCGCAATATGCCCAGCACAACATACAAGTAGGCGGTACTGTGCCGAGCATGGCTTATCGCTCTATGCCCCTGCGCGATTTGAAAGAGGAGTTGAAGAAGTTGAACATTTGAGGTGTACGGCGGATTTCCAAGTCCTCCGATTGTAAAAAGCAAGAGCCGCTCCGTATCCCGAAGCGGCTCTTGTTTTTCTTGCCTACCCTACTCTAAGTAGTTGCTCCAAAATAAACGTGGTTATCTTTTTTTACAGCAAGCAGGTTGCCAAGCCTTTGTGAAATCAGCAACCAGCAATCAATAATCAGCAATCACTTATCCTTTCCAAATCTTCATTTGCAGCGATTCGAGCGCCATGGCCCACAATGTTTCGTAGGGGATGATCTCGATTTCGTGGGCTTGGTTGGCCGACTCGAGCGGCACCGTCTGGAGTTGTTTGAAATGGCGCTCGGTCTTGCGCGTGGATGCCTCGCGGTGGAAATTGGCCTGCGGTATCTGGAGCAGCATTTTGATAAAACTGTTACTGCGAAACGTGGCATCGTCTTTCAGATAGCGGCTGCAATATTTCTCGATGCCTTCGATGCGGTCTGACGATTTTTCGTAGTCTTTTTCAGCAATGGCGTACAGAATTTGGATGATGAGCACACTGATGTTCATGCCCCGCTTGTCTTTGGAGAACAGCGTGATGTCGTTGATGAACTTGCTCATCTTGAATTTCTTGGACCGCTCGCTCAGCACCGATTCTGGCACTTTCCCAATCTTGATGAGGTAAAAAACATACGCTTGGAAAATGCGCCACATCTCCACCACCTGCACCTGTTTTTCCTCGAACCGTGGGTAGTTCACCACCTTTTCGTAGAGGTGGTACGCTTCCTCCCAGTGGCCGGTGCGCACGGCGAGCAGGAAGAAAAGTTCTTGCAGTTTGAACCAGTTGAACGTGCCTTCCTCAAAGAAATATTCGCAGCGCTCGATGGCCTTCTGGCCCTTGTCGAACTCTCCCAACTGGAGGTAGCACACAATCAGGTTGTAGTAAAACACCTGGAGCGGCAGCCCGCTGTCGTAGTCCTTCTTGTCAAAAAATGCGATGGCCTCCTCGCAGAGCCTGGCCGTGCTCACATAATCGTTCTCGCTGTTGTAGATAAGCAGGTGCACCATCCGGCCAAAAAGGTGGAGTTTGAACGAGGGGCACACCGCCATAAACGGCTTCAACTCCGCGTAAAACTCCGCCGCCTGCTGCGTCACCTCGGCCTTGGTGGATTTGCTGTTCGTATACTGCGCCATCAGTTCGGAGTAAAAAAACTCCGCCTTGCTCTCCATCTGCCATATCTTCTCGTATTCGAGGTATTGCGCTTTCACCTCCTCGTACTTTCCGATATCGCCGTCCACCGTGCTGTATTGCAGGCGCAGCACGCGCAGGATGTCGAGTGTCAGTTCCGTAAACTCGAAATGTTTGGTGTGGCGGAGCAAGCGCTCCAGCAAGTCAATGCCTGTTATTTTGGCGTTGCGGATGAGCAGCGTCATGGCCGCCGACCACTTTTTGTAGCACTCGAAAAATGCCTTTTGGCGGTTCGTAAAGTTTGCGTCTTTGAAATCGAGCAGAAAAACCGCGTCGAGCAGTCGCTCCTTGAGTTTGTTTTTCAGGCTCGTCACATTTGCCGCATCACCCTCTTTGAAAAGGGTCTTGGCATCCTCGTCGGTCTCCACTTTTTTGTCCAAAAGGGCATCGAACAGCCGCTCCATCTTCGAGTCTGGCTCGATGATAATCTTCAAAATCCCGCTTCCTTTCAGTTTGGTCTTGTTGAGCAAGTTTGCAAGTTCTACAAGGTCGCGCATAAGCCGATTACGATTTAATGGTCTATCAATTTGGCACAAAGAAGCGACTAATGCTGTGTGTTTGTCAGCAATAGAAACCACAATGAGCCAAGCACCCTAAATCGGGAAGGGAGGGAAAAAGAAAGGGAGAAGCTGAAAACGGGAATCGAAAAAGTTGCCCTGTTCCGTTTCAACGCACTACCGGAGGACGATTAGGGGCCAAAGAAATGCCCACGGATTAAAAATGAATGGCACAAAGGTAGTTTTTCTGCCATACGGAAGAATCAAATTTGCCCGCAAAGTCTTTTAGGTGGCAAAGTTTTTTGTTTTAGGTCACTCTGCTACACAAATTTCAAGGGTTCGAACCCTGCGCCCAGCAATTTGCCCGCATCTGCTCCCAGCCAATTCTCCAACAAGGTGGCGTACACCTGCCGGAAATCCACTTGGAATCGGAGGTCGCCGTCGTCCAAGTCCTCGAGGTTGGGCAGCGGGTTGAGCAAGCCTTTTTGACGAAGGCCGCCGCCGAAGAACATCATGTTGTTCGCCGTGCCGTGGTCGGTGCCGCCCGATGCGTTTTGCGACACGCGGCGGCCAAACTCGGAGAATGTCATCACCAGCACATCGTCCCATTTTCGGTTAGATTTCAAGTCGCCGGCAAACGCCTCGAGCGCGTCGTTGAGTTCTTGGAACAAGCGTTTTTGCTGCGCCTCTTGGTTGATGTGCGTGTCAAAACTTCCGAGCGAAACATAGTATACCGAGGTATCGGTATCGGCCAAAAGCAAGGAGGCAATGGTTTTCAAATCCTTGCCCAAGCCCGTGGCAGGGTAAGTCGCCGTGGTCGCTTTTCGGCGGCTCTGCTCAAAAAGATAGTCTGCCGACGAGAGCGTTTCGGCCATCGTCTTGTAGAGGTAATCCACCGGCGCGTCATCGTCCAGCACCTTGCCTTTGGCGGCGGAGTATTCTGCAAAAAAAGGGCTGCGGGTGCTTTCGTAAAGCCGTTTGGCATCTTGCAGCGCGAGGCCCTTGGTGGTTTCGCCTTTCAGCACGAGGCTCAACGTGTCGTCGAATTCGAGCGCGGCAGAAGGCCTTCCTGAGCATTGCGCGTCGAGGTAACGACCGATCCAGCCCGTTTGCCAATACTCGTCGGCGGGGCTGGCAGCGTGCCAAATGTCCATGCTTCGGAAGTGCGAGCGGTCGGGGTTGGGGTAGCCCACGCTATTCAAAATCGCCATAGCGCCATCGTCCCACAGGTTTTTCAGGCCAACGAGCGAGGGGTGAATCCCTGCTTCGCCTGTAAGCGTGAGCGCGGTTTCGCGCTTGATGCCGAGGCGCGGGCGTTCCCGATAGTATACGTCGTTGCGGGTAGGGATGATGGTGTTCAGGCCGTCGTTGCCGCCGCTGAATTGGATGACGACAAGGCTGCGGCCTTTCACAGGCAGCACGCCGGGGGCTTGGAGAGCGTTCAGGAATTTTGGGAGCAACAAGGAGGCCGTTGCCAAAGAGCCTGCTTTGAGGAAATCGCGGCGTTGAATGAGCATGTTGTTTTTGTTGACCGGTGTTTGTTCGTTGCGGTCAGACTGGCGGTTTGGGCCGGGGTTTATTCTATGAATGGGAATAGGAAATGCCCGATGTTTGGCCCGAACGTGATCCTGGTCAATGACTTAGATGCAGAGCAGGAAGTTGATGGTGGTGCGTTGAGGGGGCGCGGGGTTCAGCCCGCGTAAAGAGATGACGCGGGCTGAACCCCGCGCTCCCTC
>JBJXFT010000020.1:0-6152 GCA_046155725.1 Saprospiraceae bacterium | reverse complement strand
GCTTTTGCGCATCGGAGGGGGGGATTGTTGCGTAGAAAACACAAATTTCCCCTTCCTTTTTCTTTTCCAACTGTCAAAGAACTAACTCGATTTTTTTCTCACCTAAATGTGTACCCCCTGAAAATCCTTCCCACATATATTTCAAGATTTTTTTGCCCATTTTGAAAGTTTGCCGTTTTTGGCACACGTTTGGCTAACTGTTTATTGCTTCATACAATAGAAACGGTTTAGTGAAAAAGCCCAAGGCAAAAGTGCCTTGGGCTTTCTTTTTTTGAACTTTGGGCTTGTCCGTTTTAATCCAGCCAGAGGTCGTTTTTCTTCAGCCATTCGCCTGCTTCGTAACGGCTGGTCGCTCCCGTTTTGGAACGGATGTTTTTGATGTGGCTTTCCACCGTATCCTCGCTGATAAAGAGCGATTCAGCAATTTCGCGTACTGATTTTCCTTTTGCATAAGGCTGTGCCACGTCGAGTTCGCGTGGGGTAAGGAGGGATTTGGGAAGTTTTGGTTGCGACAGGGGCTGCGCCGACGTGATGAACTGGATGGTTTCGCCCAGTGCCGTTTGGTCAAGGAAATACTCTCCTTGCGCTACGGCACGGATGCCACGCAGCAACTCGCCTTTGCTGATATCCTTAGAGGCATACCCCCGCGCACCTTTTTGCAATGCATCGCGGATGACGGTCATTTCGCAGCTCACGCTGAGCAGCAATACGCCGAGGTTCTGAAATTCTTGGGTGATCAACCGGCAAGTTTCGCCGCCATCGAGGGTTTTTCCTTTGAAAAAATAGTCGAGCACCAACACGTCAGGCTGTTGTTTGCGTACTTTATCAAGGGTTTCTTCGCCGCTCCTTGCCGTCCAGATAACTTCTATCTCGCCGGCAGCATGGGCAAAAAGGGCACACAGGCTTTCTATGAAAAGTTCTTGATCGTCAGAAAGGGCAATGCGTAGCATATCATGGAGAATGGTGTAGCAGGTTTCCAAATCCGCCGGTTCAGTATTTGACGGGGCTTGTAAGCCTTACAATCCGTACTTGTCTATTAAGTAAACGAGCGCGGCCATGCTCGCTGTGCCCAGCTCGAGTTCGCGTTTGTTTACCTTGTCGAACGTATCGGATGCAGCGTGGTGGTAGTCGAAGTAACGTTGCGAATCGGGCAAATAACCACTCAGCAAACCGTTGAATCCCTTAAGTGGACTAATGTCCGCGCCCGATCCGCCTTTCGTAAATTTGAGTCCGTAAGGTTCAAAAAGCGGCTCAAAGGCCTTCACTTTTTCCAAAAACTTTCCAAAAACGGCTTCATTCCCCTCAAAAGAAAAACCCCTGGGGGTGAATCCGCCCGCATCGCTTTCAATGGACGCGAGCGGGTATTCACCTTTGCGCTCCACTTCCTTGGCGTAAGCCTGCCCGCCGCGCAGCCCGTTTTCCTCGTTCATAAACAGCACGCATCGGATGGTGTGGCGCGGTCGGTAGCCAAGGCTTTTGAGCACGCGCAGCACGTCCATGCTTTGCACCACGCCGGCACCGTCGTCGTGTGCGCCGTGGCCCACATCCCAACTGTCCAAGTGGCCGCCTACCAAGATGATGTCGTTGGGGCGTTCCGAGCCGCGTATCTCGCCGATGACGTTGAAGGAAGGCGCATCGGGCAAAGTCTTGCAAGTGAGCAAAATGGAAACACGCAGGTCGCTCTCATTTTCAATCATGTACTCCAAATTGGAGGCAGCCACGGTGCTGATTGCGGCAGCAGGAATGAGCGGGTAGGCGGAATCATAGCGCATCGTTCCTGTGTGGGGAAAATCGTCGAGCCGGAGCGTCATGGAGCGCACGAGCACTGCGACCGCGCCGTATTTGGCAGCCCGAGAGGCTCCGCCCACGCGCTGGTCAACACAGCCTCCGTAGGCTTCGAAAGTGCGAATTTTGGTCGGGTCCATCGGGCGGTTGTAAAAAACGATTTTTCCTTTTATGGCTGCCTCGCCAAGCTGGTCAAGTTGTTCCCAAGTTTTGATTTCCACTACTTCGGCTTCCAATTTGCCGCTCACCGAGCCGCCGAGTGCCAATGCGTTTAGTTTGAGGCTCCCCCTGCTAAAAGTTGCGGTCACGTTTTCGTAATCGCCTCGTACCCAGTGTGGCACCATGCAGGGCTGAAGCCACACAGAATCCAAGCCCAATGTGTCAAGCATCGTCTTGGCCCAGTTCACAGCTTTCTCTGCGCCGAGGCTTCCGCTCAGGCGGTGGCCGATGCGCAGGCTAAGGTGTTCGAGCCAAGGGTAGCAGCGCCCGTCAGTAAGGCTTTGGTCATAGATACGGTCAACGAAAGCAGCATCCACTGCCTGTTCTCTGGTTTGAGCGGACGATGCAAGGGTTAGTGTAAAAATGAAATAAAGGGTGAGGAGGGCATTGGTTTTCCAGAGAGATTTCGACAAGCAATTTTTCATGTTCGCTACTAATAAAATTATGTTCTTAAAACAGGGTTTGAAATGTGGTTGATTTGCAACATGGTTTTGAAATTTATTATTTTTCAAAATCGTGTTTTTGAAAAGTCTTTGTTTTAGGAAAAGAGTAAAGGCATTGGACAAAATTTTTTAAAAAATTTTTTGCCTCTTGTTGTAAAATTGACACAAAGCAGTTTTACCTTTGAGGCACAAGGATACAAAAGCAATCAAGCGAAAGAATAATTTGGTTTTATTTGGTTAGGGCTGAGGTAGTGCTGTGGTGGCACTGCCTCATTTTTTTGCCTATCCTTCCGCAAACTCTTTTTGAGTTTCTTTTCGTCCGGCAACCGCGATGCCGAATCAGGTCTGCCGTAAAAATAGGCTTTTCTCCCAACTGGCATTGAACCAAAAAAATGGAGGGATTTCGTGCCTTGGCACGAAATCCCTCCATCAAGTTGTGGGCATAAAATGCGCCGCAAGCCGCTCGTTGTTTTCTTCCTACCTGCGTTTTCTTTTAACTCCGGCGCAGCGACACAGGCATCGCATTGTCGTAATCGCCCGTGAGCACTGGCGTTTGCACCCCGGCGGTGTAGTCGCGCACTTTGGAGTAGACGTAGGTGTAAAGTTCTTTGATGCTCACGATATAGTCGCCGTTGGAATCGGCAGCACCTTTCATGCCGCGCAACACATAGTAAGTGAACACGCCTTGGCGCAAGCCGTGGTCTTCGAGCGAAAGCTCTTCGGGCTTGGAGGACATGAGCAGCGCGATGCCGCCGTCGGCATCTTCAAAGGCTTGGTAAAAACGCTGGAGCGACACGGGGGCCGGGCCTTTGGAGGCCAACGCCCCACTGTAATCAAGCGTACCGCTGTGGCAAGCGTCGGCGATGCAGAGTTTGTGCTTGGCCTTGCTTTGCTTCAAGATTTGGCGGATTTCCTCGTGGCGGAGTTTGTTGTTGTAGCCGTCGAAATCCACCGGGAGAAAGCAGCCTTCCAAACCGTGGCCACTGAAATAGAACATTACCACATCGTTTTCGTCGGCTTTCAAAAAGAGGTTGCGCATGGTTTTGAGGATGTTTTCGCGGGTAGCGCCCTCGTCCACGAGGATATCTATCTGGTTGTCGGGCAATGCACCGCCTTCAGGGCTTTTGAGGTGGGAGTAGAATCGGAAAGCGTCGTCGTCGGTGAATTTGAGCGAGGGCATGGCGGTGTATTTTCCTACGCCGACCACCACAGCCCAGATTTTCACGCCTTGGTTTTGGTCGGTGCGCACTGGCTCGCTGGGTACCGATTCGTCAGAGTCAAGCTCTTTGACGGGCGAGCCATTCACCCATACCGCGCCATACACCCGGCCTGTGGCAAAGTACATGATTCCCTCGCCGTAGGGCGTGTTGTTCGCCCATTCCCCTTCGTAGCGGTCGCCGTTGGCGTAGTGGCACACACCGCGCCCGTTGGGGTATCCGTCTTTGAATTCGCCTACCCAGCGCGAGCCATCGGGGTAGTCGTAGAAGCCTTGCCCGCTTCGGCAATAAGAGACGCCGCAATTGCGCAGGCCGGCCACGTCAGGCTTGGCCGGGTTGGGTTTGATAGTGCTGGTGGGTGCAGATGGCTTATTGGCGGGCGGTTTGTTGCTCGGCGCAGAAGCAGTAGCGGTTTCGTTGCGGTTGGGAGCACCGGCGGGTTTGTTCACTAATTTTCCTTGGCTCCAAGTGCCGCTTTTTTGCTCGCCTCCTGTGCTGACGAGCGTGCCGGTGCCATGCTTTTTACTTTTTTTCCAGCCGCCGGTGTAGTAAGCGCCGTCGGTGTAGCGCATGGTGCCTTGTCCGTCGAACTCGCCGTTTACAAAGGCGCCTTCGTAGCGTTCTCCAGTTTTGAACGTGTACTTCCCTTTGCCATTGGGGTATTCGTTGGCCCACTGACCGAAGTATTTGTCGCCATTGATGTAGGCGATGGCACCTCCGTCGCCGTGTTTTTTGCCGTAGCTGAAGGGACCTTCGTAGGTGCTCCCGTCTGCATAGGTCATTTTGCCCTTGCCGTGGCGGAGGCTGTTTTGAAACTGGCCCGTGTACTTCGATTCGCCGGAGTAGCGGTAGGTGCCAGTGCCGTTTTGGCAGTTGCCGCTGATGCATTGCGCGGCAGTTTGGTGAGTGGTTGCGGCCAGCAAAATTGCTGACAAAGACAGGCGGAAAAAGAGATTAAGCCCCTTCATTGTTTGACGAATTTTGAATGTTTTTGCAAAAATGCGGGTAAACGAAGGGTGCAAGCAAGTGTGGGTCAGAATTGATTAAACACGCTCTGAAGAGCGGGTTCAAGCATCGGTGAAAAGTTTTAGTTCGAGTAGGTTGCCGAGGCGGATTAAAAGTGACGCAAGAACAATTTTGGAAACCTAATATTGTGCCAGTCGCGTTGTGCGCGTTTCGACTTTGCAGTTTCAAACGACTGTTTTGGGTTTTAAATTTTTGATTTTCAACGACTTGAAATTATTAAAAAAACCCTGTTACAATTTTCATAAAGCCTTTTGCCGAGGAGAGAGGCTTCGCAAACGCCCGAACCCAAGCCGGCAAAAACGCCTCAAAGCCCCAACACATCGGCCATTTCAAAAACGCCGCGCTTGCCCACAATCCATTGCGCAGCCAGCAAAGCCCCACCGGCAAACCCGGCGCGAGAGTGCGCCCGATGCTGGATGCTGATCTCGTCTACCGCACTTTGCCACTGCACGAGGTGGGTGCCAGGCACTTCGCCTTCGCGGATGGCCGTGATGGGCAGTTGGCCAGAGGCGGGCGGGTTGGGCACAAGCGACCAGCCTGTGTAGCGTTCGGCATTTCCCATGATTTCGTTGGCGAGGGTGAGGGCGGTGCCGCTGGGCGCGTCAAGTTTGTGGATGTGGTGGGTTTCGGTGAGGGCGGCGGCGTACTCTGGCCGGGCGGACATGAGCTGGGCGAGGCGACGGTTGAGGGCAAAAAAGAGGTTGACCCCTACGCTGAAGTTGGAAGCCCAAAGCATGGCGCCGCCGGTTTCGAGGCAAAATTTTTTCGCTTCGGGAAGCCTGTCGAGCCACCCGGTGGTGCCGCTCACTACGGGCAAGCCTGCTTGGAGGCAAAGCATCACATTGTCGAACGCAGCCTCTGGGCGCGTGAACTCGATGGCCACATCGGCTTGGCGCAGGAGCGTAGGCGTGAGGCTTGGTACATCGTCGCGGCGAATGCGCCAGGCGATTTCGATGCCTTGGCTTTCAGCGAGTTCTGCTATCGCTTTGCCCATTTTTCCGTAGCCGATTATCCCTATTTTCATGTGATGGCATTAAACACTTCTTGGCAAAGATAGCAAGGCATTTTGCTGGCTAACTTCTTTGGCAACAAAATTTGGGGCCAAGTGTCGTCATCGCGCAAACTGAAAATAGCGTCACTTTTTCACCAACTTCCCCACGAATAGCACCCTTCCATCCGTCCTCAGCGTCACCGTGTACGCCCCGCCGGGAATGTCCCGCAAGTCCAGCGTGTAGCCGCCGCCGCCCGGCAGCGATTCCCGCAGCACTACCCGCCCCGATGCGTCGGCCAGTTCCGCCTGCCATTCGCCATCCGCATTGCCCGGCAGTACGATTTTCAGCCAGTCCGCCGCAGGGTTGGGGTACATCAGCAAGGCATGTCCTTCTGCTGCCTCTCCCGTGCCGACCATGAACTGCACTGTCACCTCCGTGGTGGCCGTGCAGCCCCGGCTGTCCGTCACCGT
>JBJXFT010000232.1:0-6535 GCA_046155725.1 Saprospiraceae bacterium | reverse complement strand
CGGCACGACATTTTTGCCCCGCCCATTTCTTCCCGCATCTACGCGTATTCGGCCGTGGCGGCCTACGAAGCATTGGTGCCGGGCTTCCCGGAATACCAGAGCCTTGCCGGCCAACTCAACGGCCTCACACCCGGCCCCAAGCCAGAGGCGGGCAAGGAATATTGCTACCCTTTGGCGAGCACCAACGCGCAACTCATCGTGGGCAAACAATTGGTATTCTCAGAAGGTGAGGTGGAAGAGTTGAAGGAAAAAATCTTCGAGGATTTCCACCAAATGAAAATGCCCAAAGCAGTGTACGACCGCTCCATGGCCTACGGCGAGGCGGTGGCAAAACACATTCTGGCGTGGTCTAAGAGCGACAACTATGCGCAAATACGCAGCGCGCCAAAATTCACGATTGACTTGGAATCCCCCGCGCGCTGGCGCCCAACGCCCCCTGCCTACGGCGACGCGCTGGAGCCTCACTGGGCCAAAATCCGCCCTTGGGTCATGGACTCTGCCGCACAATTCAAAACAGAACCGCCCTTGCCGTTCAGCACGGACAAAAACAGCGATTTTTACAAACAAGCACTCGAAGTGCGCGACATCGTGAACGCCAAAAATGCTGAAAACGAAGCCACGGCTTGGTACTGGGACGACAACCCTTTCGCCATGGAAGTGAGCGGCCACATCGCATTTGCCAAGAAAAAGATAAGCCCCGGCGGCCACTGGATGAACATCGTGGGCCATGCCAGCCGCAAGGCAAACGCCGACATTATCCACTCGGCGGAAGCGTATGTGAAAGTGGCTTGCGCACTCGCCGACGGCTTCATCGCTTGCTGGGACGCCAAGTACAAATACAACCTGATTCGCCCCGAATCCTACATCAACCAGTACATTGACCCTAGCTGGCAGCCGCTGATTCAGACTCCCCCGTTCCCCGAACACTCCAGCGGGCACAGCTCCGTTTCGATGGCTTCGGCCACGGTGCTGACCGGGCTTTTTGGCGACAACTTTTCGTTCACCGACAGCACGGAAGTAGAGTTTGGCATTGACCCGCGCACCTTTGCGTCGTTCAACCAAGCAGCAGAAGAAGTGGGCTTGAGCCGCTTCTACGGGGGCATCCACTATCGCCGGGGCAACGAGTGCGGCCTGAAATGCGGGAAAGAAATCGGGCAGTTTATCTTGGCCGAAGTAAAGACCCGCAAGTAGGCATCGGGAGTTATTTCCCCGCCGCCAAACGTTGGAGCAAATCCGCCTTGTGCAGCCCGTACACTTCGATGCCCCGAGCGGTAGCCGCCAATCGGCGCGAAGCATCGGGCTGCCTCACCCAAAAAGGCATATCCTCCCAATCCATGCCGCTCAGCCATGCCGTGGTGCCGTTGATAATCAGGGCGACGGAATCGGCGGCGGCGATGCTGGTGGGCGAAACTTGTTTGAAATCAAGAAAGCGGACCCCCGTGGTGTCGAAGTGCAGGAAGTACTCGTCCAGGTTTTTCTCCACCTTGTTGCTAAGCACAACGAGATTGCGCGGCGCACGGTCGGGGCTGAACAGCGCGCGCACCAAGCGTTTTTGGTCGGGGTAATTGGAGGTTTGGGCGGAGCGCATGACTTGGGCAGGTTTCAACAAAAGAATCATACCGAACAGCCCCCACGCCGCAAGGCGAGGGGGTTTTGTTTTTAGCAGTTTTGACAAAAAAACAAGCCCCACCACGGCAGCGAGCGAGCCATACAATTTGAACTGCTCCGGTTCAAATGCCCAAGCCAGCCACGCTGCCAAAACAGCCAGCCCAAGCACCGCCCAGTGCCGCGCCGCAATCTGTTTTTCCACAAAATCAGAAAGCCCCACTGCCGCCGCCAAGCCCGTGAACGGCACCACAAAAAGATAGTGCCGAATGTCGGGGCAAAGCGGCACGTAAGCCGTGGGCGAAGTGCTCATAAAATTGCTCAGCAGCAACAGGCCGACCCCGCACAGCAACCCGAAATCGCGCTCGGTGCTTCCTCGGAGCAGGTTTTTCCAATCCTTCCGCCACAACATCGGCAGCAGGAAAACCCAGCCGACCGCCACCCCCGTATTGAAAAACACCCTCCAAAGTTCGTGGCCCACCCTCCGCAAAAGATGCTCCACCGGCAACTGGTCGTAGCTGCACAGGTTGAAATAACTGTTGGCCGCAATGGCCCGCACCCTGCCCAGCACATCGCCCGTGAGGGCGTAAATGGTGGAGAAATAAAGCACCGCGCTGGCCAGCCCGAACACGGCGGCCCAGCCCCAAAACCGCCGCCGCTTGCCTTGCCAAACATCGGCCAACAGCAGCCAGCCAAACAAAGGCAGGGTGAGCAGCACCGTTTCCTTGCACAAAAAACAGAACGTGAGGCTCGCCGCCAGCGCCAAAGCCGAGCGCAGCGGCTTGCCCTGCCAACGGCCAAACCGGTGCTTCCAAATACTTGCGATGGCCGCCGTGGTAGCGAACATCACCAGGATGTCGGGCATGATTTTGTCGGAGTAAAAAAACACCCACTGGCTCAAAGCCGCGAACGCCATGGCGAACGCCCGCGCGGGCAATGACAAACTCCCCGACATGGCCCACACCCACCACACGGTGAGCAAAGTGGCCGCCATTGGCACCAAGGCCGAACTGTGGTCGCCCATGCCAAATGCTTTGTAGACCAAACCGTTGAGCCAGATAAGCCCCCAACGGAAAGTGTAGTGGTCGCCAGAGGTATGGAAAACGCCTTCGGAAAATTGTTGGGAGAGCCGGGCGTAGTGCACGTCGTCGAAGCCGAAATGCCCCACGTAGGCCCACAGGTGGTGGGCCAAGAGCGCGAGGGCGACCAGGGTGAGGATGCCGAGGCCAACCCATAGGTTTTTTTGTTGCGGGCTGAACCCCGCGCTCCCTCCAGAACGTGCCATCAAGTGCAGGGGATTACGCGGACGGTGACCGATGTGGTGAGTTTGCAACCGCCTTTGGTGGTCACGGTCACTTCGTAAGTGCCTTCGTTGCGGACTTTCAGAAAGCGTTCGGTAGCGCCGGTGTTCCACTCAAAACTTTCATAATCGCCCTCTGCTTTCAGGATGGTTTCGCCGCCCTGGCAGATGGTCGTTGGCCCCGAGATGTTGACGCCCGAAGAGGCAGCCAAAATCGTAACCCCCACAGAGCGCGAACTGGGGCTTTCCGGCGCAATGACGGGTGTTTCAGATTGGGCGTTGGCGGCGATTGGAGCGGCGAACAGCGCGAACGCGCATACGAGGCGGGAGAGGAGTAGTTGTTTCATAACAAAAAGAAGGGTGAGGTTTGGGCTTGCAAACATAGCCCCCAATCGGCATCTCCATGCGCGAAAGTTTGCGCGGTTCGGGACAAGCCTAACTGTACTTTTTGATTTTGAAAATCGTTTCCCCCAAAAAACAAGCCCATGCGCCCGCTGACCCTTGCCCTTTCGCTCCTTTTTCTGCTTTGTCATCCTGAAAGGACCTTCGCCCAAAACTACACCACCACCAAAACGACTTCCGAAAAAGCCCTCTCCGCTTTCAACGAAGGCGCTGCCGAAGCCGCGCGCGGCCAAGCCGCTATCGCACAAGGCTATTTTGAAAGGGCATTGAGGGCTGACCCAAAATTCATGGACGCGAAGCTGGCCCTCGCCGACAACTACGCCGAACTCCGCGATTTTTTCAAAGCCGAAAAGCATTTTGAAGAAGCCATCGCGCTCGACAGCGCGTACGCCCCCGTGGCATTTTTCTTTCTGGCAAAAACCGAATGGGAGTTGGACAAATACGCCGAATGCGCCGTGCACGCAGCGAGTTACCTCCACAGCCAGCCCAAAAACGAGCGCAGTCGCCGCGCTGCCGAACGCCTCCTCGCCTCCTCCCGGTTTGCTGCCGAGGCCGTAAAAAATCCCGTGGCCTTCGACCCAAAACCCCTCGGCGACTCCATCAACACCAAGTGGATGGAATATTTCCCATCGCTCACTGCCGACGACGAAATCCTGATTTTCACGCGCCGCGACCGGGGCGACGACGAGAATTTTTACCGCAGCGAACGCAAAAACGGCACCTGGCAAATTCCCACCCCGCTCGAAGGCGTGAACACGACCGACAACGAGGGCGCACAGGCCATCAGCCCCGACGGCTCTTGGCTGGTTTTCACCGGCTGCAACCGCGAGGGCGACGGCTCGCAGGGAGCCTGCGACCTCTATTGGTCGCAACTCAAAAGCACCGGCTGGACCAAGCCCGTGCCGTTCAGCGCCACCATCAATTCGCCCGACTGGGATGCGCAGCCCAGCATCGGCGCCGACAACAAAACCCTGATTTTCACCAGCAGCCGCCCCGGTACGCGCGGCAGCATGGACCTCTGGCAAACTACCCGCCAAGCAGGCGGAAAATGGGGCAAGCCCGAAAACCTGGGGCCCAACATCAACACGCCCGGCAAGGACCACACGCCTTTCCTCCACCCCGACGGTCAGACGCTTTACTTCGCTTCCGACAGTCTGCCGGGCATGGGCGGCAGCGATATTTTTTTCGCTCGCCGCGACACCGCTGGCACTTGGGGCAAGCCTCAAAACATGGGCTACCCCATCAATACAAAAGGCGAGGAAGGGATGCTGGTGGTAAGCCTCGATGGGCAAACGGCCTACTTCGCCAGCGACCGACCCGGCGGCAAGGGCCTGTTGGATATTTACACTTTTGAATTGCCGGCGTTCGCCCGACCGCAGGTGGCCACCTACGTCAAAGCGCAAGTGACGGATGCCGCCACGGGCTATCCCATCACGGCCAAAGTGGAATTCACGGATTTGAAAACTGGGAAAAATTTCGTGAGCGGGAGCACAAAATCCGACGGCACTTTCCTGGTCGTTCTGCCCGTCGGGAAGGATTACGCGCTGAATGTGGGCAAAGACAAGTACCTGTTTTTCTCCGAAAATTTCAACCTCGTGGAGCGCGCCTCGCTCGACAAACCTTTTTTGCTGAACATCGAACTGCAGCCGATTGCCGCTACTGCTGCTGTTACCGCTACTGCCAACTCAAAGCCCATCGTGCTGCGCAATGTTTTTTTTGAAACAGGCTCTGCCGCGCTCCGCCCCGAGTCGCTCGCCGAACTTGACCGCCTCGCCCAACTTTTGGCGGAAAACCCGACTTTGAAAATCCAAATCAACGGCCACACGGACAATGTGGGTGACGACGCTTTCAACCAAAACCTGTCCGAAGCCCGCGCCAAAGCGGTGCACGATTACCTGCTGAGCAAAAGCGTTTCCTCGGAGCGTTTGCGGTTCAAGGGCTTTGGCGAAACGAAGCCCATCGTAGGCTCGAACGACACTCCGGAAGGGCGGACAAGAAATAGGCGGACGGAATTTGTGGTGTGGTGACGCGGCAATCCTATTCAGGCGGTGACTTCGGAGTGAACCGGTCGCATCTGCGCCTGTGCCGCTCTGCGCTGGCTTTGAGCGTTGGCTTTGGGCGGCATGGGCGTAGATGCATTGATGGCGGCTATTATTTGTGTCAATGGGTTATCCAAATTCTACCATTTATCAATAATGCTGAACATGATGGGCATATATGAGAGGGATATATTTCGTTTCGGCTCATGCAATGTTCACATCTTATCAATCAAAACAGTATCAGCCTACATATTTATTCAATTGGACGGATATTCAAAAGATTGACCATGCAGTTCTCCATATTGCCAATGGTTAAAACAAAGTTTTGTTTGACTTTTATACCGTTAGAAAACTCTGCTGGCTTCCAACTGGGCATTTTTGAAATTGCCGCAACCAGCATTTCGTCAATTTTTGTATCTTTTGATGGCAAGGCAACTTGAATATCCGAAATATGCCCCTGTTCGGTAATTGTAAATTTAATGGCCGTCAAATCATAACCCGTGAAACTTCCGGCTTCAATATTTACCATGCAATTTTCTTGCAGATATTGAAGCAATTGCTCTGCGCCTTCGCCAAAAACAGCATTTTTAGGCACGATAGTAACCTTGAAATCGTATTGCTTCACTGTGTTATTTTTCAACGAATTTTCAGGCAGATACATCACGCTTACAGCAATATCGCTACCACGGTCAGCCAATCGAATCAGTTCTTTTTGCTCTTGATTCAAGACATCACTAATACCCGAAGCCTTTGTTTGGATTCCATTTTTATAGGCTGAAATTTCCACGGAAATATATTCTCTTACCCAAGATGTGGGGTACCGTTTGTCCAAATCCGTAAGTGTGTTTATTTTATCCAATCTATTTTCTTGGATCGAAATGGATGGTAGAACTTTGTTTATTTCAAATTTCAGATCATTCTGGGCAAAACTGTTGAAAGCACATCCGATAGAGAGAAGCACTATGAGTAAAATCTGATTCTTTTTCATGCCTGAGTTTTTAAAAAGCATTAAGTGAAAAAATTTATTCTGAAAAGTCAATAATTCAGAGTCATTAATTGGTATTTCGCAGATTCAACAATCAAATGCAACGGGCGGGTAGCAGGGTAAGCGGTTAAAAAGAGGGCTTTAAAAGCGGATAACCGAGATATTTTTGGGCGGCAAAACTCAACAAAAATATGGCTCAGTTAT
>JBJXFT010000244.1:0-8610 GCA_046155725.1 Saprospiraceae bacterium | reverse complement strand
TCCTGAGAAGGTGCAGCGCACCGAAATGTACCGAAGATGGTGCCGGTGCGCTGCACCTCAACGATAACTTGATGCTATGCCTACAAATATTGCCGGTGCTACGCACCTGATTAGCAACGAGGCTATTCTGTGGGTAATCGGTAGACCTCTAAGGTTTAGTAAACGTGATACGCCAGATTTGACCACGTTTACTAAACCTTTGAGGTTTAGTAAACGTGAAAATTTCCTACACATGAAACACCTTTTCCTATTCTCGATTTTTGCCCTGCTGCAAAGCCTCCTTTTTTCCCAAAACAAAAAGCCGCTCGACCACGCCGACGTGCATCGCTGGCGAAAAATAGAGCAGCAACGCCTCTCCAACAACGGCCAATGGGCGGCGTGGGCGCAAACGCCCGTGACCGAAGGCGACCCCGCGCTGCATCTCTGGAACGCGGCTTCTGGCACGACGACGGTGTTCCCGCGCAGCACCGAGGCGCAATTCAGCGACGACTCCAAATGGTTGGTTTTCAAAATAAAACCCGCGCTCGACACACTCAAAGCATTGCGCCGCAAAAAGGTAAAGGACGAGGATTTGCCCAAAGACACGCTCGGCATTTTTGAGCTCGCAAGCGGCAAATTGGAGAAAATCCCGCGCCTCAAAAACTTCTCGCTGCCCGAAAAATGGAGCGGCTGGCTCGCCTTTCAATGCGAGCCAGAGAAGCCCGCGCCCGCCAAAAAGGACACGGCTGCCGCAAAAACCGACACGACCAAAATCCAGCCCACGCCTCAGCCCACGGCTTCAGCCGTGGGAAACGTGGGAAACGTGGGAAACGTGGCCAAGAAAAAATCGCCCAAAAAAGAAGACAAAGACAACGGCTACCGCCTCCTCGTGCGCAATTTGGCGACGGGCAATCAAGACACCATTGCCTACGTCAAGGAATTTGTGTTCGCCAAACGCGGCCCGCGAATCCTGCTCCACGCCACAGGCAAGGGCGACACGATGACTTTCGCGGCCAACCCGAAAGTGTTGCAAAACGGCGCGTATCTGCTGGATTTGGAACCTTACAGTCTCCGCCCGCTCCTTCGCTCGAAAGGAAAATTCCAGCAACTCGCGCTCGACGACTATGGCCGCCAGGCTGCGTTCGTGGCCGATCTCGACACCTCGAAAGCCCGAATCCGCCCTTGGCAACTCGGCTATTGGAAAGTGGAACTTGACTCCGCGAAAACCATCGCCAGCCCGCAAAGCGATTTTCTCTCATCCTCTCACGCCTCTCACCCTCTCACCTCTTGGAGTATCAGTGAGAACGCCCGCCCAATCTTCTCGGACGACGCGACCAAACTCTACTTCGGCATTGCGCCGCCGTCAATTCTGAACGACACCACGCTTTTGAAAGAGGAAATCGTGGACGTAGAAGTGTGGGCTTGGAACGACAAGCGGCTTTACACGCAGGAAGAAATCCGCCTCGAAGGGGAGAAAAAACGCGCATACCCCGTGGTGTTCCACACGCGGCAAAACCGCTTTGTGCCGCTCGGTTCGCCGGATTTGCCGGAGCTCCGCTTTCAAGAAGAGCGCAACGCCCAGCTCGCGCTCGGATTCTCGGAAGAACCCTACACCGCGTACATCACTTCGGAGGGCACGGCGCACAAAGACCTGTTTGCCGTGAACCTTGAAACGGGCGAAAAGAAAATGATTGTCAAAGACTTGCGCTGCAATCCGCGCCTTTCGCCTTCGGCCAAATACATCGCTTGGTGGAGCGACCCCGATACGGCTTGGTTTGCTTGGAACGCCCGCACTTCGGTCATTGCCCGATTGACGGACAACCGCAGCGTACCGTTTTTCAACGAAGAAACCGACGTGCCGGACTACCCCAATGAGCATGGCCTTGCGGGCTGGCTCGAGGGCGACGAGGCCGTGCTGGTGTATGACAAGTACGATATTTGGAAAATTGACCCCGAAGGGAAAAAGCAGCCGCAGTGCCTAACGGGTGGCCGCGAATCGCAAACGACTTTCCGCTACATCAAACTTGACCCCGAGGAGCGCAGCATACGGCGCAATGGCCCCATGATGTTGCACAAATTCAACGACATTACGAAGTCCGAAGGCTATACTTGGCTAAACATTTCCACAGAAAATTCCACAAAGCGGGGTGCGCTCGTTCCATTCATCAAAGAGAATTGGGGAGAAGGTTTCGCCTATACCCGCAACATGTTGAAAGCACGGTACGAAGACGTTTTTCTGTATTCACGGGAGAACTACCAAGCATTCCCCAATTTGATTTATGCCTCCGCCAACTTGGGGGAAAAACTTATTTCCAACGCCAACCCTCAGCAATCGGAGTACAATTGGGGCAACATCGAAATGGTGGAATGGACCTCGCTCACGGGGGAAAAATTGAAGGGGCTGCTCGTGAAGCCCGAAGGTTTCGACCCCGCGAAGCAGTACCCGATGATCGTGAATTTCTACGAAAAAATGTCCGATGACCTGAACCGCCATCGCTCGCCAGATTTCCACCGCTCTCAGATAAACTTCACGATGTACGCCAGCCGGGGCTACCTCGTGTTCGCACCCGACATCTCGTACCGCATCGGTTATCCCGGCGAATCGGCCTACAATGCCATCATGAGCGGGGTCACGTCTTTGATTTCAAAAGGCTTTGTGGACCCAAAGCGGGTGGCGCTGCAAGGCCATTCCTGGGGCGGGTACCAAGCGGCTTACCTCGTGACGCGCACGAATTTGTTTGCTTGCGCCGAAGCGGGCGCGCCCGTGGCGAACATGACTTCGGCCTACGGCGGCATCCGTTGGGAGTCGGGCCTGAACCGCGCTTTCCAGTACGAGCACCAACAAAGCCGCATCGGGGCTTCGCTCTGGGAAAAGCCCAAACAATACATCGAAAACTCACCGCTTTTCGCGCTCGACAAGGTGGAAACTCCCCTGCTGATTTTGCACAACGACAAGGACGGTGCCGTGCCGTGGTATCAGGGCATCGAACTTTTCTCTGGCCTGCGCCGATTGGGAAAACCCACTTGGCTCTTGAACTACAACGACGAGCCGCACTGGCCGCTGAAGTTGCAAAACCGCGTTGATTTTCATCGGCGGATGCAGCAGTTCTTCGACCACTACCTGATGGGCGCACCGGAGCCGGGTTGGATGAAGCGCGGGGTGCCGCCGATGGAGAAGGGGGTTTTGCAGGGGTATTGAAAACGGGCAAACAATCTCGATTACCGAGGATTGTTTGCCCGTTTCTTAACTGGTTAGGAAAACGATTAAGCCGTAGCGTAGTCCGTCATAGCCCTGACAGCAAGTGGCTGAAACCCAATCACGACATCGGATTTGGGGATGCCGCGTTCGACCAACTCCTCTGCTAAGTTGGCTTCCGTATTATTTTGTTGAATCCAAACCTTGTCGTCCAAGATGTCGAAGTGGAAAACAACTTCATAAACAAAACGTGCCCCTTCCCAACCCAAAGTAATGAGCTGAAAGTGATTTCGGACTGTATCCGCTACCACTTCATCGCGCAGGCTTGTGGGGTACGAGGATGGAATTGCAGCATATTCTTCGAGCAATTCCAAGATGATTTGCTGGTACTTTTCTATTTTATCCATTTCACGATTGTTTCATTTTCGATATCATAAACCAATAGGGGGATGTTTTTTATTTCCAAAATGGCTTGAGCAAATTCGGAACAAAGAAAGGATTCATAAGCATCTTGGGGAACGGCCAAAACAACTACCCGATGCTCGTCCAATTCGGAGAGGGCTGCTTTGTAAATATCGTATTGGCCTAAAGTTTCGTAAAAGTCGGCAAGCAGGGCTGCGTTGGTAAAACTCTTGATTTCCACCGCAATTTTTTCGGTGCCACGTTCGGCAGCAATCACTTTTTCAACCCCAAGATCAGGCCAAATTGTCCGACCCTTCCAACGGAATCGCATGGGGTCATGGGTTATTGTCCAGCCTTCTTTTTCCAAAGCACGACGAACTTGGTTGTGGTAGATGTCTTTTTTCGGCATAATTGAGTGCAAAATTAGGGAAAGGTGGGCAATTACGAGCCTGTTTTCATTTTCGTTTTCACGGCATCGAAACTAAAAAAGCGAATCAAGGCGTTGGGCTTTCTTCACCCATTTCTTCACCAAAACTCAACACCTCCAATGACACATTTTTTGAAAAAATCCGCCGTAGCCGCTCTCCTCGCCTCGGCTTTTTTGGCTTCCGCCAATGCCCAATTCACCTTCAAAGCCTGCGAAGCAAAACCCGCCACCGAGCCGCTCGAACACGTTGCCTACCTCGAATCCGTGCAGCAAATGACGGACTCCAAGCCTGACCGTTGGCAACCCAAAAGCGAACCCAAGCGCAAGTTGGTCGGCTATGGCCAAGGGCCAGATTCGCTGGTGGAAACTTGGATTCACCCCGTGCTGTACGCCGCCACGCGCGCCTACGGCGAACACCGCCCGCTCGTGCTTTCGCCCGACATGGTGTGGCTGATGATTTCGCAGGGCTTTGCGCAGCACGTAGATTTGAACACGGAAAAACTCCGCCCTTATCTCGTTGATTTCGACGGCAAAAAACACATCAACGTCAGCGACGACGAGATGCCCAAAGGCTGGAATTGGGACGATGCTTTCCCCATTTTTTCCGAAAAGATAAGCCGCTACGTCGGCAAAGAATTGACGGGAGCACTCGATGCGAAATTCAGCACCAGCACCCCCGTCACCCAAGCGGCCTTCCGCGTGACACTCATGGATGCCGTGAGCGAATACTTTGATTTCTCGATGTCGGTAGCCTGCGGCATCCCCGAAATCACGCTCGAAGGAACGCCCGAAGACTGGGCGCTTTTGGAAGAAAAAACCAAAACGCTCAGCAAATACGAACTCTCGTGGTGGACGGATGACCTCGCGCCCATCCTGCACCAAATGACCGAGACCAGCAAGGGAAACCCCGACCTTGAGTTCTGGAACAACATGTACAAGGAGCGTCAGGAGAACGTTGTGTGCGCCCACATCACCTACATGAACGGTTGGATGCTCCGATTTTTCCCCTACATCAACGGGGAGCGCAACCCCTACGTCGGCGGCGGAAAGCCCGATTTCGATGTGAAACCCAACGGGCTGGGCGATGGCCGCTCGAAGGTGGATTTCCTTTTGGACGACAACGGAAAGAAAATGAAAATGCAGTTTGTGGCGGGTTTTGTGGGCTTGACACAAGACCCTAAAACGCTCGCGCTGCGCCCAGAAATCACTTGGGGCGTGGTGGATACGGGCGAAAAGCCCAGCAAGGAAATGCTGGAGAGTTACCAAAACTTTCAGCGCGAAAGGAAGCAAGCGGAGGCGCGGAATTAGTGCCAGATAAAACCCCGGAGGTCGTCGAAGGCCTCCGGGGTTTTGTTTTTTACCGCCTTGAGTTCATCCACTCCTCAATCTCCTCTGCCTCCATCGGGATGTTTTTGAACAAGTCAACATTCCCTTTTTCAGTGCTGAGGATGTCGTTTTCGATGCGAATGCCGAGGTTTTCTTCCGGGATGTAGATACCCGGTTCGCAGGTGAGGATGTTGCCCGCCGTAGCCCGTGCCGCCGGTTAGGAAAATGGTTTTCATTTTATTTTGTAAAACTATTTGTTTTGAAGTTGGGTTTTTTACTTTTGCCCCATTGTTCACTTCAAAACTTTTTTGGCATGAAAAAACAACTTATCGCAACACTCGTCGGCGCAGCCATCCTTTTCGTTTGGCAATTCCTCTCTTGGTCAACCCTGGGGATCCACGAATCAGAGTATGGCTACACCCCCAATCAGGACAGAATCATGGAAGCCCTGGGCCAAAACCTGACCGAAGAGGGAACCTACATGCTTCCTGGTGTGCCGCCCGGCACCAGCCACGAACAGGCGGAAGCCCTCATGCAACCCAATGTCGGCAAACCCTGGGCGAGCATTACCTACCACAAAGCCTTCAACATGGACATGGGGATGAACATGCTCCGAGGTTTTGCTGTGGATTTGCTGGCTGCCTGGCTATTGGTCTGGTTGCTGATGAAATTTCAAAGCCTGAACATGATGACGGCCTTGCAATCCTCTATTGCGGTAGGAGTTATCGGCTATTTGACCATACCGTACCTGAACAGCATTTGGTTTGATGGCAATTCCATCGGCCACTTGGTGGATGCGGTAGCCTCATGGGGTATCGTCGGGCTTTGGCTCGGTTGGTGGCTGCCGAGGAAATGATACTGGACGGACACGGTTACTAAACCTTAGTGGTTTAGTAACCGTACTCCGTCAGCCGAGGAAGTGATTCAAGGCGAAGCCCCCAACTCAGCAATCGTGTAGCCCTGCGGATAAGTCCGGTTCGCCACTTTCGTAAGCAGGCGCGGCTTTCGGCGCGGGGGGAGGAACCCGACTATCCAGCCGCGCAACTTCACATTCCCACGTACCAAAACCTGCAACCACCTGGGGGCAGGTTTCATACCCACGGCACCGAGCAATCGGTCGTCAATGAGCGCGTGGATGAATGGCGCACCAACCCCAAATAGCCATTTTGGCAAAAACCAGGAAAGCATCAGGTTGCGGGTGGCTTTGGCGATCACTTCATTGTCGGGCGAATAGCGGAACTGCGCTTCCTCAAAATCGAGGTTGTACCGCTCAAACTCCGCGAGGCTCCCCGGGATGTCGCGGATGCCCATGCGCCGCCCGATTTCTGACCAGAAATGAAAAGTCCCTTGTTTCTCATTTTCGGTCAGCGCTCTCCAACCGTATTTTTCGATCCATCGGATCGGCTCGAAAATGAAAGTGGAAAGGGTGTACAGAAACTCATCGTTCGGGATTTGAAATCGCCCGTGTTGTTTGTTCATGCGCACGAGTGCAGCCTGCCCGCGCTCCGTATCGTACCCGCCGCTTTCGAGGATTTCGGACAGAATGAGCACCGTGTCGTCGTAGCGCTTTTGGGTGCGCTGCACAAATTCGCCCGTTTGAACGAGCAGCGGCGAGCCTTTCGCCACACCAAAAACGCGGAACAGCGCAAACTCCAGCGCACGGGTAGTGTCCCACGGAAACTCGTAGCACGAGGTCAGATAGGCGATTTGCTGGCAATCCTGAACCGGGTCAAGGCTTTGGATGTAATCGCGGATGGCCATACGGCGGCGGGTTTGGATGGCTTTTGCGGCGACGGATTCCCATCGGGCGGGTGGTGCGTCGGTGTTTTTTTGTACCATGTTTTATCGTTGCCGTTGAAATTAAAAAGCATTATTTTTGCATCAAAATGCATCGTTATGGAAGTCGCAACATTCGAACCGCTCACCGATTACGAAATAGAACGTGGAAAACCTATGCCCAGCTTACTGCACGCAGTCATCCAAAAGCGCTTGACGGTTTATCTTGATACGCGCTACGAAGGACAGTTTGAGGTTCTTCCCGAACTCACCCTCGACACGCCGGGCGAAAAATCCATCCCGGACATCTGCCTCTGCCCCTGGGAGCCGATTGATTTTTTCCACGACGAAATCAAGCGCAAAGAACCGCCGCTCGCCACCATCGAAATCCTCTCGCCGACACAGGTGCTGCAAACCCTGCTGGACAAAACCGTCGACTACTTCTCCTTCGGGGTCAAATCTTGTTGGGTCGTCATTCCCGCGCTGAAAAGCATCTACGTTTTCAAATCGCCCTTCTACCACGAAGTGTTCAGCATGGGCGAAGAGGTGCACGACCCCAACTTGGACATCCGGGTGCCGATGGACCTGATTTTTGCGTCCTGACCTCCTCTCCTTACTTCTTTGGCTTGTACCGCACTACTGCGTTTTTAACCGCCGACACAGTTTGTAGGTAAGCGTAAATCGCGTCCACCTCGCCGTCGGTCAAGGTCGTGTGCGGAAACATGGGGTAATACAGCGGACCGCCCTTCGGGTTTTTGCCATATTTCGTAGCCTCGCGGAATTGCTCCTTCGTCCAGCCGCCGATGCCCGTTTCCTTGTCCATCGTGATGTTTGCCGAAGGCACGAGTTCGCCCTCGTAATTGAGCATGGGGTTTCCGCCGCCGTAGAAGCCGAGGCTTTTTTCGGGGTTCAGCGCGTCCTGTTTGGCAAAATCCGCCGAATGGCAAGCGTAACAGGCACAGAGCGCGTCGGCCACGTATTTGCCGAAGGCCACCCGGTTGGCAGTGTCCGGAATTGCAATAGGCGCAGTGGGGAGCGGTGGTGGGAACACCGCCACATTGGCCAAAAATTTGACAAACAAATTGGGCTGATTGGGCGGGTATTCCTGTGGCGAAGCCACCAGCAGCGGGTCATCGGAGCGCAGCCAAGCGATGATGCTGAACACGTCTTCGTCGGCCATGAGCGGGAACTTTGGCATATAGGGCGGCGACCACGAGCCGTCTTTGTGAATGCCCGTGCGGAGCAGGTAATAGATTTCGCCATCGGTCCAGGCACCAATCCCATGCACCGAATCTTGGGTGATGTTGAGCGAAGCTGCTTTGCCGAACTCTGTGGGAAGGTCGAGCATGGGGCGGCCCGTGAGGCGGCCCGTCGCGTTGTCTTTGTGGCATTCGTTGCAAAGCAGGGTGGCGACTTTTGCACCACGCTCCACGCGGATACTGTCAGGGGCCACTTTCAGGTTGGCGATGTCGGGCGTGGGCGCGTAGGTGTAGGTCGGGATGCC